>JBFYZW010000491.1:0-6507 GCA_041309305.1 Deltaproteobacteria bacterium
ATCCTGCTCTACAACACCGCCGGGATCGTCGCCGCGGTGCGTGACGTGGCGCTGGCGACCCCGTCAGTAGGCCACCAGCACCGCGCCGGCGGTGATGCAGACGGCGGAGAGCACTGAGCGCCGTGTCGGCGGCTCGCCGGCCAGCCAACCGAGGAGGCTGGCGACCAGCACCGAGGTGTTGCGCAGCGCGGTGACCCGGCCGGCGCCGGCGAGCGCCAACGCGACGAGGAAGAGGATGAACGACGCGGCGCAGATCAGGGCCGCGAAGGCGAGGCGCTTGGGCTGGGCCCGCCAGGCGGCGACGAGCCGCGCGCCGCGCCCTAGGCCGAGGGCCAGCCACTGGAGCGGCAAGGCGAGCGCCAGCGAGACCGCGAACAGCGGGAAGGGATCGACGCCGGCGTGGAGCGCGCCCTTGTAGGCCAGCGGGTAGGCGGTGATCGTCACCGCGCAGGCGATCGCGAACGCGAGACCGCGGCGCGAGCCGACGCTGGAGATGAGCGCGAACAACCCGAGCGACAAGAGCGTGGCGCCGGCGAGGACCGGCGCCTCGAGCCCCTCGGCGAACCAGAGGGCGGAGAAAGGCCAGATGAGCAGCAGCCCGAGGCCGCGGCTGATGCCGTACGCGGAGCCGAGCGGCAGCTGCTCGAGGGCTCGGGTGAGAGTGACAAAGTAGATCCCCTCGATGAGGCCGGTGGCGAGCAGGAACGGCCAGGCGGCCGGCGGCACGGCGCTGGCGCCGACCACCAGCCCCATGGCGCCGGAGAGGACGGCGGCGAGCGCGACCAGCAGCACGCTCGCGGCGCTCGGATCGGGGCTGCGCTTGAGCAGCGCGTTCCAGCCGGCGTGCAGGACCGCCGAGGCGAGGATCGCCGCCAGCGCCAGTGAGGTCACCGGCGCTACCGCACCGTCCGACTGGTCGGGTAGGTGAACCGCTCGACCAGGTCGGTCGGGCGCGGGTAGCCGAGCACGCTCTCGAGCGGGAACCTGGGCGTGGCCGGGGTCAGCGGCGCGAGCTTCGCGTGCACCTCGGCGGGAGAGATCTCGATCTCGCGGCTCCTGCCGGCCGGCTTGATCGCTGCGCCGATCGGTTGGAACAGGTTGACGTAGGCACCGACGCGCTCGTCGAACATGTCGATGAAGACGCCGGAGAAGCAGGCGAACGAGAAGGCGCGGAACGGCTCGGCGCGGACCGTGTCGACCAGCCGGTTGTGCTCGATGTTCGCCGAGGTCACCGCCGCCTTCAGCGCGTCGGGCGCGACCCGCGAGGAGAGGATGTACTTCATGTACGGCAGAATCCCCTCGACCGGGATGCCGTTGGCGAGCTCGGCCCCGGAGTCGAAGATGTTGAAGAACTCGGCGGTGAGCTCCCGCCCGACCGGCGTCGGATCGGGGGTCACGAACCGCGCCGCGACGGCGGGATCGAGCTGAGTGAGGAAGGTCTCGGCGACGAAGAACAGCGTCCGGCCGGCCAGCTTGTGCGTGTAGGGCTTCTTCACCTCGTAGGGCACGACCCCGGCGGCGAAGCGCGACAGGTCGACGAGCAGCTTGATCCGCCGGCTGCTCCAGCTCGGCTCGAGGTACTCGTTCGGCACCGAGGCGAGCACGCGCTGGCCGTCGGGGCTCCAGAGGAAGATGTTGCGGCAGGCGTCGGTGTAGACCTCCTGGAACGGCGCGAGCACGCCCATCATGTAGCCGCAGTCGGTCGAGACCTCGCTCTCGCGCAGCGGCCGCTCGATGCGACCGAAGGTGCCGCCGCCATCGCCGGGCGCGTAGCCGACGTGGGCGCCGCCGAAGTCGACGTTCTGGGCCGAGTGGTGCACCGCCGCGCCGACCGCGCCGTCGTTGAACTTGCCGCCGATCTTGCCCTTGTCGAACGGGTAGTGCCCCGTGTAGGCGTACAGGCACAGGTCGACGCCGAAGAGCGACTCGTCCGAGCACTTCCACTTGCAGGGCAGCGCGGTGCGCGGGTCGTAGCGAAAGCCCATCGCCTCGACCTCGCTGCTCTGCAGCCAGGCGATCGCCTTACCGACGAAGTCCTGGAAGAGCAGCGGCGGCTGGTCGAAGAGGACGACCGTCTCCTGGACCCCGGGGAGGAAGGTCCGTGGGTCGCAGTAGCGGGGCAGCCAGTCGAGGTTGTTCTGCGTCGGGTACATCAGCGCTGAAAAGCACATCTGCGGGGTCGAGGTCGAGCGGATTGCGCCGGCGTCATCCGTCGCCGCTCGAGACCTCGAGGACGTGCGCCAGCTCATCGGCGGTGTTGTAGAAGTGGGGCGAGAGGCGAACCGCGTCACCGCGGACCACCACGGTGACCCCCGCCGCGGCGAGCCGCTCGACCATCGCCGCGGCGCCACCAGCGCGCGGCACGAAGGTGACGATCCCCGACCACTCGTTGGCGCCGCGCGGGCTGGTCACCCGGTGACCGGCGCGCCCGAGCCCGTCGACCAGCTGGTCGGTCAGGGCGCGCAGCTGCGCGGCGATGCGCGCCGCGCCGACCTCGAGCAGCAGGCTGGTCGACGCCTCGAGCCCGTGGGCCGCGACCACCGTCGGGCCGCTCTCCTCGAACCGCCGGGCGTCCGGGCGCAGGCGGCCGAGATCGTGGTTGAAGAAGTCGAACGGCTCGGCCACGCTCAGCCAACCGGCGCACCCGGGTACGAGCGTCGAGATCACCTCCGGGTGACAGTAGAGCCAGCCGAGCCCCTGGGGTGCCATCAACCACTTGTGCGCCGCGCCGGCGGCCACCCGGACCCCGAGCCGGGGCAGCTCGAGCGGCAGCGCGCCGAGGCCCTGGATCAGGTCGACGACCAACAGGGCGCCGCGCGCCTGACAGAGCTCACTGAGGCGCCCGAGGTCCTGACGGAAACCGTTGCTGAACTGGACCCAGCTCGCCGCCACCACCCGGGTCCGGCGATCGATCAGGCGGGCGTAGTCGTCGATCGCCAGCCGCCCGTCGGCGCGCGCCTGGACGGTCCGCGTCTCGACGCCGCGCCAGGCCAGGCTCCGCCACGGATAGACGTTGGCGGGAAACTCGCAGGCAGCGAGAACGACGTTGTCGCCCGACTGCCACGGCAACGTGTTGGCGACCAGCAGCAGCGCGTGCGAGGTGCTGCGCGTGAAGGCGAGATCGGCCGGCGGCACGCCGAGCAGTCGGCCGAGGTTCTCTCGCGCGCGCTCGACCCGGGCGAACCAGCCGTTCAAGTGCGCCGGTCCGTGCCGACAGGCGTCCTCGGCCCAGTCGGCCACCGCCCGGGCGGCGCGGCGCGGCAGCGGCGAGACGCCGGCGTGGTTGAGGTGAATCGCCGCCGCGGTGATCTCCAGCTCGCCGCGCGCCGCTGCCAGCTCGCGCTCGAGCGTCGTCGTGCTCGTGCCCATGCGGCGAGGCATACCACGGGCCGCACCGGCGCTCACCCGCCGCGGTCAGCTCACGGCGCCCGCGTCTCCATCTCGATGGTCAGCCGCTTGAGCTCCTCGAGCCCGCGGCGCAACCCCTCCTGCTCGGCGAGCAGGCGATCGCGCTCGGCGGCGCAGCTGGCACGCTCGCCCTCCAGCTGTTGCAACCGTTTGACCTGCTCGCTGCCGTGGCGGAGCCGCTGCTCCAGCTCGCGCACCAGCACGCCCAGGGAGCTGTGCTGGTGCTCGGCAAGGAGCTGCGTCGCCGCCGGCGAGCTGCCGTCGGTGACCAACTCGCGCACCGCGCGCTCGAAGAGCGCCTGCGCCGGATCGACGGGTGCCGGCACCTCGATGACCACCGGCGGCGGCGGCGCGGGTGCCGGAGCCGCGGGCGGCGTTGGCGCCGCCTGACAGCCGGCGAGCACGGCGCAGAGCAGCACCCGCGTCATGGCCCCCTCCCCTTGCGCCGGTCGATCAACACGTTGCTGCCCGGTTGGTTTTTCAGGTGCTCCTTCATCCGCGCGCACTCGCGGACGATGCCGCCGGCGGTTGGCTGGCCGACGTTGTCGGAACAGACCACCGCGATCGAGATGCTCATGAGCGGAAACTCGCGCTCGACCCCGAAGCGGTCTTTGCCGACGAACGAGCCACGCGCCCGGTCCTCGTCGCTGTAGAAGCGGACGATGTCGCGGTCGAAGCGCTCGATCACCGCCCGCGCCAGCGGCTCGATGCGCTCCGGCGTGCTGAGCAGGACGAAGTCGTCGCCGCCGATGTGGCCGACCAGGTCGTCGTTGTCACCGCCGGCGCGGACCACCTCCTCGAGCAGCTCGCCGACGAAGGCGATCACGTCGTTGCCGCGCTGGTAGCCGTAGCGGTCGTTGAAAGCCTTGAAGTTGTCCAGGTCGACGTAGGCGTGCGCGAAGGGGACGCGCTCGTGGATCCGTCGCTCGAGCTCGCGGTCGCTGGCCAGGTTGCCGGGCAGGTGGGTCAGCGGGTTGGCGTCGAGCTGCAGGCGCTCGAGCTCGCGCAGCTTGCGGCCCATCTCGTGGAACTCGCGCGCCAGCACCGCGAACTCGTCCGAGGAGGCCTCGAGCTGGACCTCGAACTGGCCGGCGCCGATGCGCTGCGTCGCCACGACCAGCCCGCGCATCGACCGGTGGATCGAGGCGGCAATCGACAACGCCACCGGCACGCCGAGCAGCAAGCCACCGAACAGCAGCGCCATCGACCAGCGGAACGCCGCGCTGCTCGCGGCCGACAGCCGGTGCAGCGCCGCGTCGATCGTCCGGCTCTGCGCCTCGCGGAAGGCGCTCAACCGCTGGACCAGCTGGGTGCGCGCCCCCGACAGGCCCTCGACCTTGACCGGCAGCAGCGCGGCCTCGTCGGCCGGGGCGTCGACCTGGCGCGCGGCGCGCACCGCGGCGCGGCGCAGCTGGTAACCCTCGACCAGCGTCGCGAGCTCGACCGTGGAGTTGCTCGCCGAGAGGCGCTGCAGCTCGGACCACTGGGCGTCGAAGTCCCGCTCCCGCCGCTCAAGCAGCTCGACCAGCTCCGGGCTCTGCAGGATGGCCTGTTGCTTGCCGAGCACCTCCTGAGCCAGCACGTTCTCGCGCAGGTCGCGGGCCAGCGTCGCGGCGCGGAACTCAATCGCCACCAGGTGCTCGATCGACACCCGCTGGTGGTGCAACCCCTGCAGCGCGAAGCCCACCGCGACGAGGCTGGTCACCGCGATCGCCAGGTAGCTGACCGCGATCTTGGTCGTGACCCGTAACCTGGACAGCCAACTGAACAACACCACGCTCCTGCGCGCTCGGCCGCCTCACTCGCCCCCGACGCACCCCGCGCCAGGCAGCCGTCGGCGAAGCGGGGCTCACGGTGGGGTCGCCTCGCCCATCGGTCAAGTCCCGGCATGGGAGGATGTAGGTGTGCCAGAGCGGTGCGATCCGCGGCGTTGCTCGACCAGCGCGGGTTTGCTATGCGCCGAGCATGCGATCGTCTGTTGGTCCTGGATTGGCGCTCCTCGGGCTCCTCGGCTGGGGCAGCTCGGCCGCCGCCTACGTCCTGCCGGCGCCGTTCATCCTCAAGATGATGGCGGATCGGCGCGAACGGCTGGAGCTCAAGGACCTGACCGTGCAGCTCAACACCGAGGTCGGCGAGGCCGGCGCGGTGGTCGAGGAGTACTGGTACCTCAAACCGCCCGAGCGCTCGCGGCGGGTCCGCCAGGAGGAGGAACAGACCGTCGTCGAGCTGCAGCGCGAGGGCAAACAAGCGCGCGGGCCGGAGGGAGCTCTGAAGCTGGTCAAGGGGCCGATCGCCGATCCCTTGCCCACGTTGCTCTTCCCCGCCGGCGCCGATCTGGATCAGAAGCTGCAACGCATCGTCGCCCAGCTCAAGGGCCTGGGCGTCGACACGACCGTGAGTGCCCTCGGGCGCTTCAACGGCACGGTCTGCTACATCATCGGCGCGCGCAGCTTCGAGGCTGATCGGCCGCAGCTGTGGCTGGACAAGGAGACCTTCCTACCGCTGCGCCTGATCCACTTCCCGACCCACGAGGGGAAGAAGGTGCGCCGCGAGCTCAGGTGGCTCGAGTTCGGCTCGTCGACGACCGGCGAGTTCTTCCCGCGCATCCTCGAGGTCTGGGAGGCCGGCAAACGCTCCGAGCGGGCCGAGGTCGAAAAGGTCGAGGTCAACACCAAGGTGCCCGAGACGATCTTCGATCTGCCGTCCTGATGTGGGCGCGGATCATCCTGCCCGAGCCGGTCGGGCTGCTCGACTACGCCGTGCCCGCCGCGCTCGCCGACGAGATCCACCCCGGCGTGCCGGTGCGCGTCCCCCTCGGCCGGCGCCACAGCCGCGGCTATGTCACCGAGGTCGGCGCCACCCCGCCGGCCGGCTTGACGCTGCGCGATGTCGAGGCGGTCGACAGCGAGCTGCCGGAGCTGCCCCCGACGCTGCTCGCGGTCCTGCTCTTCGCCGCCGATTACTACCTTGCCCCGCCCGGTGAGCTGTTGACCTGCGCGTTGCCGCCGCTGGTGCGGCGCGGCGCGGTGCGCTACCGCCTGACCGAGGCCGGTCGCCAGCGCGCCGCCACCGAGCCGCGCGAGCCGCTGCTCGAGCTCG
>JBFYZW010000492.1:0-2553 GCA_041309305.1 Deltaproteobacteria bacterium
CTGCGCGGTTGGGCGGCGGTGCTCGGCGACAGCGGGCGGCCGATGGCCGAGCGGCTGGAGGTGGCGCAGGGCGAGGAGCTCGCCGAGGCGCTGCGCCGGCTGCCCGATCGACGGCGCGCCAGCACCTACCGGCGCGAGCTTGAGGTACAGGTCTGTCGCGAGCGGGCGCGCTTCGGCACCTGGTACGAGATGTTCCCCCGCTCGGCCGCGAGCGAGCCGCGGCACGGCACGTTCAAGGACTGCGAGGCGCGCCTGCCCTACATCGCGGCGATGCACTTCGACGTGCTCTACCTGCCGCCGATCCACCCGATCGGCACGACGCAGCGCAAGGGGCGCAACAACAGCGAGCAGGCCGCGCCGGGCGACCCGGGCAGCCCCTGGGCGATCGGCAACCAGCAGGGCGGGCACAAGAGCGTCCACCCGGAGCTGGGGACGCTGGCCGACTTCCGCGCCCTGGTGCGCAAGGCGCGCGACTACGGCATCGAGGTGGCGCTCGACATCGCCTTCCAGTGCTCGCCCGATCACCCCTGGGTCCAGGAGCATCCGGAGTGGTTCCGCTGGCGGCCGGACGGCACGGTGCAGTACGCCGAGAACCCGCCGAAGAGGTACCAGGACATCTTCCCGCTCAACTTCGAGGGCGAGGCCTACCGCTCGCTCTGGGAGGAGCTGAAGAGCGTCTTCGACTTCTGGATCGAGCAGGGGGTGACGATCTTCCGGGTCGACAACCCGCACACCAAGCCGTTCCCGTTCTGGCACTGGGCGCTGGGCGAGATCAGCCGCGAGCACCCGGAGGTGATCTTCCTGGCCGAGGCGTTCACCCGGCCGAAGATCATGTTCGGGCTGGCGAAGCGCGGCTTCACGCAGTCCTACACCTACTTCACCTGGCGCAACACGAAGCGCGAGCTCGAGGAGTACTTCCGCGAGCTGTGCCACACGCCGGTGCGCGAGTTCTTCATCCCCAACCTCTGGCCGAACACGCCCGACATCCTGCACGAGACACTGCAGAAAGGCGGCCGGCCGGCGTTCATGATGCGCTACGCGCTGGCGGCGACGCTCGGGGCGAACATCGGCATCTACGGCCCGGTCTACGAGCTGGGCGAGAACGAGCCGCGCGGCCCGGGCATCGAGGAGAACCGCAACTCGGAGAAGTACGAGATCCGCCTCTGGGACCTGGACGATCCCCGCTCGCTGGCCCGCTTCATCGGCAAGGTCAACGCCGCCCGGCGCGACAACCCGGCCCTGCAGCGCGACTGGAGCCTGTGCTTCCACGCCACCGACAACGAGCAGCTGATCGCCTACAGCAAGCACGACGAGGGGCACGGCAACGTCGTCTTGACGGTCGTCAACCTCGACACCGCCAACGTGCAGCACGGCTGGGTGCACCTCGATCTGGGCGCGCTCGGGCTGGGGGCTGACGAGGTCTTTGCGGTCGAGGACCTGCTCAGCGGCGAGACCTACACCTGGCGCGGCGCGCACAATTACATCAAGCTCGACCCGCAGGTCCTGCCCGCTCACCTGCTGCGCCTGCGGCGCGGCAACGGAGGGAGCCGATGAGCCCGGTGCACGAGACGTTGGCCGCTCTGGCCGAGTCGTATGGCGTCGCGACCTCGTACGTCGACGGCGCCGGGCAGGCGCGCGTCGCCACGCCGGAGACGCTGGTCGCCGTCTTGCGCGCGCTGGGTGCCGAGCTCGAGAAACCGGCGGCGGCCGGTGCGGCGCTGGCGGCGCGTGAGGCGGCGCTGGCGGCGCGGGTCCTCGAGCCGGTGATCGTCGCCTGGGATGGCGAGCTGCCCCGCTTGCGCTTCTGGCTCCCGGCCAGCGCGGCGCGCGGGCGGTGGCGCGTCGAGGTCTCCGGCGACGAGGTCGACGCGACCGCGTCGGGCAGCGTGGCCGAGTTGCCGGTGGTCGAGCGGCGCACCCTCGGCGCGCAGGAGCGGCTCGCCCGCGAGGCGCCGCTCGGCTTCCACCTGCCGCTCGGCTACCACGCCCTGCGCCTCGAGCTCGGCCGGCGGGTGGTCAGCGCACGGGTCATCGCCGCGCCGCGGCAGGCGCACGTCGACGCCGCGGTCGGCGAGCAGCGCGCCTGGGGCGTCTTCGCGCCGCTCTACGCGCTGCACGGCCGGCACCCGCACGGCGTCGCCGACTACGGTGACCTGGCCCAGCTGCTCGACACGGTCGCCGGTCTGGGCGGCAACTTCGTCGGTACGCTGCCGCTGTTGCCGGTCTTCCTCGACGAGCTGTTCGCGCCCAGTCCCTACAGCCCGGTGAGCCGCCTGTTCTGGAACGAGCTGTTCATCGATCTCGACGCGGCGGTGGGCGAGGCCGGGACGCGCGCCGCCCGCGAGCTGCTCGAGGCGACCAGCTTCGCGCGCGAGCTCCGGGAGCTCAGCCGGCTCGAGCTGGTCGACTACCGCGAGACGATGCAGCGCAAGCGCCAGGTGCTGCAGCTGCTCGCCGCCGCCGCCTGGGCCGGGCCGCGCCGCGCCGAGCTCGAGGCGTTCGTCGCCGCGCAGCCCTGGGTGGACGACTACGCCCGCTTCCGCGCCGTGACCG
>JBFYZW010000493.1:0-6092 GCA_041309305.1 Deltaproteobacteria bacterium
AGGGCCGGCGGCGCCGGTCTGCCCCGAGGTGCGCTGTCCGGAGCCGACCTGCCCGGCGGTGAAGGCGCCCCGCTGTCCGCCCTGTGGCGCGAAGGCCGCGCCGGCCGCCCCGCTGGCCCGCGTGCTCTCGGGCCAGGGTTGTCTGTTCGGCACCGTGCGCACGGCGGGCGAGCTGGTGCTGGTGGTGCAGCGAGCCAAGGTCGTCGCCCGCGCCGGAGCCACGGTGAGTGAGACGCAGACCGATGACAAGGGGCAGTTCGTGCACTGCGTCGTCGGCGGCGCGGCGCCGGTCGAGGTGACCCTCGAGGTGAGCAAGCCACCCTTCCGGCCGGTCCAGCGGGTCGTTGCGCTGACGCCGGGCCAGCATCAGGCGCTGGAGTTCGCGCTCGAGGCCGAGGGGCTCACCGATTGAGCGCCGCGTTGTGCCCCTGGGCCCGGGGTGTGCTACGGTTTGTCGCCGATGGTTGATCCGAAGCGCATCACCCGGGCGGTGACCGCCACGCGCGACGAGCGGCGCGTCGCGCCGCGCGCGTCGTGTCGCCTGCCGCTCGCGCTGCACGTGCCCACCATCGAGGCGGCCTACGCCGGCGAGGTGGCGAACATGTCGACCAGCGGGATGTTCGTCGCCACCGCCGAGCGGTTGCCGCTCGGCGCGCTGGTGGATCTCGAGGTCACGCTCGAGAACGGCCAACTGCTGTTGCACGCCACCGCCGAGGTGACGCGTTTGCAGGCAAACCCGCCCGGGGTCGGCGTGCGCTTCATCGACATCTCCTACGAGGCGCAGGCGTTGATCGAACGGATGGTCGCCGACACGCGTTGGTTCGGCGACTTCCGCCTGCAGGCGCTGATCGGCCAGGGCGGCATGGCCGAGGTCTATCGGGCCACGGTCCTCGAGGGGCCACGGGCCGGCGAGACGGTGGCGCTCAAGCGGATGCGCCCTGAGTTGGCGACCAACCCCTTGTACGCGCGGCTGTTCCGCCAGGAGGGAGAGGTCGCGCTGGCCTTGCACCACCCAGGCATCGTCGAGGTCTTCGAGCGCGGCGAGCTCGGCGGCGTGCTCTACATCGCGATGGAGTACGTCGACGGCTTCGACCTGCGCCAGATCATCGCTGAATGCGCGACGCGGGCGATCGCGTTGCCGATCGACTTCGCCTGCTACATCGCCCATGCGGTCGCCTGCGCGCTCGCCTATGCCCACGACGCGCCTGGACCTGACGGCACGCCGTTCGGGCTCGTACACCGGGACATCAACCCGGCGAACGTCTTCATCTCGGCAGGCGGGGAGGTCAAGCTCGGCGACTTCGGCGTCGCGCAGCTGGCGGCGCTGCCCAACGACGGCGCGCTGGCCGGCAAGGCGCCCTACCAGGCGCCGGAGCACTTCACCGACGGCGCCGTCTCGCCGGCGATCGACGTCTTCGGCCTCGGGGCGATGCTCTACGAGATGTTGACCAACCGGCTGGCCTTCGCCGCCCCGACCGTCCGTCAGGTGTACGACCGGATCACCCGCGGCGCGGTCGACCCGGTCGCGACGCTGAGGCGGGACGTGCCGTCGGCGCTCGCCGACGTGGTCCACCGGGCGATCTCACCCCGGCCGCCGAGCGGTCACGGCTCGTGGCTCGCCGGGCTGCGCCGTTGGGGGGGACCCCGGCCTCCGCCGCGCTATGCCACCCCCGGGGAGCTGGCCGCTGCGCTCGAGCCGTTGTTCGATCCGGCGATCGGCAATCGCCTGGCCATCGCGGCGGTGGTGCGCGGCCTGTTCGGCCGCAACCGCCGGTAGGCGTGCCCCGGGGGCTGTGATAGGAAGTGCCCACGTTTGTCGCCTGCCGCGACAAACCGCTCTGGCAGTGGGGGACCACCGTCTGGGAGGACGAGATGAGCCGATCGCGCGCGGGTCGTCGGATGTCGTACCTTGCACTCACCGCCCTGTTGGTGGCCGGCGGAGCGCTGGCGCGGCCGGAGAAGGTCGGGCCGCGGGTCACGACCCAGGAGCTCGGTGGTGGAGATCGCTACCTGACCTACCTGAGCACCGACAAGCCGATCTACAAGGCCGGCGAGCAGGTCTACCTGCGCGGCGTCGTGCTCGATGCGCGGACCCACGCGCCGCTCGTGAACGCTCGCCACGCCACGGTCGAGATCCTCGGCCCGAAGGGCGAGACGGTGACCACCGGCAGCGCCCGCGCCCAGGACGGCGTGCTCGGCTTCGCCTGGCCGGTCAACGAGTCGCTCGCCGGCGGCGAGTACACCGCCAAGGTCACGTTCGTCTGGGAGGGGCTGCCCACCGCCGAGCGCAAGTTCGACGTGCGCATCTACCGCGCGCCGCGGCTCAAGAGTCAGATCGTCTTCGTGCGCGACGGCTACGGGCCGGGCGACTCGGTCGGTGCGACGTTGCACACCGAGCGCGCCGAGGGCGGAATCCCCCAGGGCGCCGAGGTCGCGGTCGAGGCGCGCGTCGACGGCGCGGTGGTGTTCACCGGCAAGACGAAGGTGGATGGCAAGGGCAACGCCGAGACCAGCTTCCCGCTGCCCAAGGAGATCGCCGTCGGCGACGGCACGCTGGCGTTCACGATCGAGGACGGCGGCGTCGTCGAGACCGCGACCAAGACCATCCCGATCCTGCTGCAGACCCTCGACCTGGCGGTCTACCCCGAGGGGGGCGAGCTGGTCGCCGGGCTCGAGAACCGGGTCTACGTCCAGGCGCGCACCCCGGCACAAAAGCCGGCCGACATCGCGGCGGTGGTCGTCGACGCTCGTGGTCAGGAGGTGACCCGCTTCTCCACCGAGCACGAGGGGCGCGGCCGGTTCAGCTTCAAGCCGGAGCAGGGGCAAAGCTACCAGCTGCGGCTCGAGAAGCCGGCCGGGATCAGCAAGCTCTTCCCGTTGCCGGCGGTGGTCGCCGACGGGGCGGTGCTCAAGGCGGTCGACGAGGTCGTCCCGGCCGGTCGGCCGGTGCGCCTGCTGGTCGGCAAGAGCAGCGCCGGCAAGGCCGCCGTGACGCTGAGCCAGCGCGAGGTCGAGGTCGCGGCGGTGAAGCTCGACTTCGCCAAGAGGAGCTTCTGGCACCGCGGCTACAGCGTCGGCGAGCTGAACGAGGTGGTGCTCACCCCGCCGGCCACCGTCGACGGTGTGCTGGTCGCGACGGTCTGGGACGCGAACGGCGCGCCGCTGGCCGAGCGGTTGGTCTTCGTCGCGCCGGCGAAGCCGCTGCAGATCACGGTCAAGCCGAGCAAGCCGAGCTACGTCACCGGGGACACGGTGGAGCTGACGGTCGAGACCACCGACGCGAACGGCAAGCCGGTCGGCGCCTTCGTCGGCTTGACGGTGACCGACGACGCGGTGCTCGAGATGATCGAGAAGCGCGAGCAGGCCCCGCGCCTGCCGGCGATGGTCTTCCTCGAGAACGACGTGCAGGAGCTGCGCGACGCGCACGTCTACCTCGATCCGAAGCACCCGAAGGGGGCGCTGGCGGTCGACCTGCTGCTCGGCACGCAGGGGTGGCGACGCTTCGCGTTGGTGTCCCATGGCGACCTGCTCGCGCAGCACGGTGACCCGCTGCGCCGGGCGCTGGCGATCCGCAGGCCGGCGCCACCGCCACCGCCGCCGAACGAGATGATGGGCTTCGAGGCGGAGGCGGCGCCGAGGGCTGCCGCCCCGATGGCCGACCGCGCCCCGGGTGTGCGACGGAGCCGGGCCGCCCCGCCGCCGCCACGGTCTGTCGCCAAGATGGGGGCGCCACCGCCGGCCAAACCGGCCGCGCGTCCTGAGCCCGCGGCGCCGCAGGCGGCGAAGGAGCGACCGGCGCCGGCGGGTCCGCGCCCCGAGGGTAAGGTGGCCGCAAAGGCCGACGTCGCCCGACGCGCGCCGCGCGGCGCAGCCGGGTTGCGTGCCCGAGATCTGGCCCTCGGCGAGGAGTTCATACCGTTCGGTGGCGGCGCGGGCGGGTTCGTCTGGGTGCGGGAGTACGCTCACCAGGCGCGGCCGGGCCGCAAACCGAACGACCGGGTCGACTTCACCGAGACCGTGTTCTGGAGCGCAGCGACGCGCACCGACGAGCAGAGCGGCAAGGCCAGTGTGCGCTTCGCGCTCAGCGACTCGGTGACCACCTTCCGGGTCTTCGCCGACGGCTTCTCGTTGGACGGGGCGGTCGGCGCCGGCGAGGCGGCGCTGAGCGCCACGCAGCCGTTTTACATCGAGCCGAAGATGCCGCTGCAGGTCAGCTCGACCGACGTGATCAAGCTGCCGGTTTCGGTGGTCAACGGCACCGCCAACGACCTGCGCGGCAAGCTCGAGCTGACCCGGCCGAAGGGGTTCCGGGTCGACGGGTTGGGCGGCTTGACCGCGAAGGCCAACGCCCGCGGCCGGCAGCTGGTCACGCTCGAGGTTGGCAACTTCGTCGGCACCGCCGAGCTCGAGGTCGCGGCCAAGGTCGGCCCGCTGTCCGACAGCGTCACCCGGCCGCTGGTGGTCAAGCCGCTCGGCTTCCCAATCGAGATCGCGCACGGCGGGATGCTCGAGCCGGGCAAGCCGCAGACCTTCGCCGTCGACGTGCCGCAGACGGTGGTGCCGGGCAGCCTCGAGACCGCGGCGCTGGTCTTCCCGACGCCGCTGGCCAACCTGACCCAGGCGCTCGCCCGCCTGCTCCAGGAGCCGTACGGCTGCTTCGAGCAGACCAGCTCGACGACCTACCCGCTGGTGATGGCGCAGCAGTACTTCACCACGCACACCGGCGTCGACGCGGCGCTGATCGAGCGCTCGAGCGGCCTGTTGCAGAAGGGTTACGACCGGCTGCGCACCTTTGAGTGCAAGAAGAAGGGCTACGAGTGGTTCGGTGAGGACCCCGGGCACGAGGCGCTCAGCGCCTTCGGCCTGATGGAGTTCAACGACATGGCCAAGGTGCGCGAGGTCGACGGCGCGATGCTCGCCGCGACGCGCAAGTGGCTGCTCGGCCGACGCGACGGCAAGGGCGGCTTCACCAGCGAGCGGCGCGCGCTGCACACCTGGTTGGTCGAGCCGGATCTGCACAACGGCTACATCACCTGGGCGATGCTCGAGGCCGACGAGAACGGGATCGGCAAGGAGGCGACCGCCTTCACCCAGGCGGCGCTGGCGAGCAAGGACAGCTACGTGATGGCGCTCGGCGCCAACGTCGCGGCGATGAACCGCGACATGGGCAACGCCAAGACCCTGATGAACCGTCTGCGCGACAAGCAGACCGCGGACGGCTACGTCGACGGCGCGAAGACGACGGTCGTCGGTAGCCGGGGCGAGTCGTTGCTCATCGAGACGACGTCGCTGGCGACCCTCGCGTGGCTGCGCGAGCCGTCGATGAGCGCGCCGGTGGAGCGGGCGATCCAGTGGCTGGCGAAGGTCTGCGAGGGGGGCCGGTTCGGCTCGACGCAGGCTACGGTCCTGGCGCTGCGCGCCATCATCACCTACGACAAGGCGCGCGCCAAACCGAAGGCGCCGGGCAGCGTGACGCTCACCGTCGACGGCAAGCCGGTCGGGGCGGCGTTCAAGTTCGACCAGAGCACCAAGGGGACGATCGAGCTGCCGCCGATGGTCGATTGGCTGACGCCGGGGCGCCACCAGGTCAAGGTGGCGATGAACGGCGGCGCGCCGATGCCGTTCGCGTTGACCGTGCGGTACAACACCAACGAGCCGGTTTCGTCGCCCGAGACGCGGGTGTTTCTGACCACGACGCTGAAGAACCGCAAGCTCGACGAGGGCGGGGTGACCGAGATCGACGTCACGGTCGCCAACATCACCGACGAGCCGTTGCCGATGACGGTGGCGCTCGTCGGCGTGCCCGGCGGCCTCGAGGTGCGACACGACCAGCTCAAGGAGCTCAAGCGCGCCGGTCGGATCGCCGCCTACGAGGTGCTCGGCCGCGAGGTCGTGCTCTACTGGCGGGAGATGAAGCCCAAGCAGTCGGTGCAGCTGCCGATCAGCCTGGTGGCGGCGATCCCCGGCACCTACACCGGGCCGGCGAGCCGCGCCTACGAGTACTACGCCGACGAGTTCAAGGTCTGGAACGGCGGCTTGAAGGTGGAGATCACCCCGCGCGCCACGCCGTGAGGCGTGGCGAGGCGTGACCT
>JBFYZW010000494.1:0-2866 GCA_041309305.1 Deltaproteobacteria bacterium
GCGAGGTCGAGCTTCAGCTCGCCGGCATAGCGACGCAGGTCCTCGGCGGCGAGCGCCCGCGAGTTGGCCCACAAGAGATCATGATAGGGCCAGAACTGCTTCTGCGCGTGAGCGCACTGGGCGGCGATCGAGGCGGCGTGGGCGTTCTTGTGTTGGCTGAGCGGGAAGTCGCGAAAGGCCAGGCGTAGCTGGCCGGGGTAGAGCTCCTGGAGCTTCTTCAGCATCTGGCTGGCCCGGCCGCAGTAGGGGCACTCGAAGTCGCTGAACTCGATGATGGTCACCTTCGCGCCGGCCGGGCCGCGGACCGGCGCGTCGCCCAGCTCGACCGGGAAGCGCGGCAGCTCGGGCAGCGGCAGCTTGAAGCGCACGTCGGCCTTGGCGCGCAGCTCCTCGATCATCGTCCGCTCGATGGCGGCGAACTGCTCCTCGGCCAGTTGGCGCTTGATGTGCGGCGCCGCCTCCTCGAACGGGACGTCGATCACCTCGCGGTTGGCGTCGTAGATGGCGCGCACCTCCTCGTCGGTGGGCAGCGCCATCTTCCCCTCGAGCGTCTTGCGCCGGAACTCCCGGGCGGTGAGCCCCTGCTGCTTGGCCTCGGCCTCGATCAGCGCGTCGATCACCGCGTCGTCGGCCGCGACCCACAACAGGTGCAGCTCGCGCTGGAGTGATTCGTTGCGCAGGTTGCGCAGCTCGGCCTCGTACTCCTCGCCGAGCGCGTCGCGCCGGAACGGCGCGCCGTTGACGGTGCCGAGCACGGTGTCCGGCGCGAGATCGGCGGCCGGCGCCGGGGGCGGGCAGGCCTTGGGCGTGGTGTGGGCGGCGGTCTCGGCGCAGGCGACCGCGCCGAGGCAGGCGATCATCAGGTAACGCATCGCGGGCCTATACCGAATTTCCGGGCGCGAGACTACTGTCAGTCTTCGATCACCAGCTCACAGGTGCGGCTCCCGTGATCGAAGTAGTTGGCTACTGCGTTGCCCATCCAGAAGTGGACGTTGGCGTCGGCATCGCCGGTGTCGGTGCTGTAGCCGCGCTCAGACAATTGGCAAACGACACTGCCGCCCGCGGTGAAGCCGACGATCATGGGATAGATAACGACAGTATCGCCGACAACACCATAGACGTCGGAAACATACGGTTGGAAGGAACCCCCGCCCTGGACAGAGTAGTTTTGCTGGCAAGAAAAACCGGTTGCCCAGTTGCCGCTGGCATCAATATGCAACGGGCACGGAGGACCCCACATGACGGCGGGCATGTCGATCCATGCCGGTATCGCAGTATCGTAATAACCCGCGTAACGAATGCCCATTTTCAACGTGCACCCATCGGTATCGCCACAGTACGCCGCGATCGTGCCAACCGGAATATTCAAGTCTGAGTTCGCCGTAGTCCGCTGGTAGTAGAGCGGCGGGGTGAGGCCGGCGTGGGTGTGGTTGCCGACCGCGACCTGGCTCGCGCTGGTGCCGGTGGGCAGGCGGGCGAACGGCACCGTGCCGGAGGTGATCGCCGTGCCGTCGTGGGTGTGGTTGCCGACCGCGACCTGGCTCGCGCCGGTGCCGGTGGGCAGGCGGGCGAAGCCGAGCGTCCCCGAAGAGATGGCGGCGGCGTCGTGGGTGTGGCTGGTCGGCGCGTAGCCGCTGTGGGTGTGGTCGCCGGTGGCGAGGGTGCCGGCGCTGGTGCCGGTGGGTAGGCGGCTGAGGCTGATGTCGGTGGTGCCGCCGTCGTTGAGCAGCGCGACCACCTCGTCGCCGCTGGACGGACCGCCGGAGCCGCTCGCCGGCAGCACGGTGCTGCTCAGCTTGACCGTGCCGTTGCCCTGGTTGATCCGGCCGATCAGATCGTTGGCGACCGGCAGGTTGTCGGTGTCGAGCAGGGTCGCGCTGCTGTTGATGCGTTGCATCAGGGTGTCGGGGGTGGCCAGCCGGCCGGCGTTGATGCTCAGCGTCGTGCCGCCGTCGTTGATCAGGCCGACGATGTCGTTGCCATCGTAGGTGGTGCCGGACGGGGGCAAGAGGTCCGGGTCGAGCTTGATCGTGCCGTTGTTGATGTGCAGGATCATGTCGTCCGGCGCCGGCATCCGGGCGATGACGAAGCTGCTCGTCCCTTCGCTGTTGATCCGCTGCAGCATCTCCTGGCCGGTCAAGGCCGGGCCCGGCTCGCCCTGCAGGATGCGCACGCCGACCTGGTCCTCGCCGGCGCTGTTCTGGGCGACGAGCAGGAACTCGCCCTCGATCAGCGTCTCGGGCAAGAGCACCGTCACCGCGGTCGCCGTCGGGCCGGACCCGAGCGCCAGCGGGAAGCTCTGCCCGCCGGTGGTGCTCTCCAGCCCGAAGGTCGCACCGTCGAGGCCGTCGCCGGTGATCACCAGGCCGTCGGCGAAGCAGCGCCCGGCCGGCGAGCTCGGACAGGCGGTCGAGCCGTTGCCGGTCACCTCGTCGATGCGGGGCGCGCTGGCCGAGCCGCGGGCGCAGACCCCGTCGCTGGTGCAGACGTAGCCGCGCGGGCACTGGCTCTGGTCGTCGCAGACCTGCGCGCAGCGCTCGTCGAGGCAGATGTGGCCGGTCGGACAGTCGCGGTTCGCGGCGCAGCCGAGCGGGTCGGTCTTGTCGCAGGCGACGAGCGCGAGCCCGAGCAGGGGGACGACGAGCAGCCGGTAATGCATGATACCTCCAGGGCCAAGGGCCTCGCGGTAAGGTTTACCGGCTCCGCCGGCCCTCGGCAACCGCCCGCGTCACCCGACAGGCTGCTGGACGCCACACCGACGACGACCGATCAACACTCCGTGAGTCAGGCGCTGGCCAGCGGCCGCGCGATCGAGTAGACCGACGACATGGCCCCGGCGAAGGACCGCCCCGACCGTGATCGGCTC
>JBFYZW010000495.1:0-8676 GCA_041309305.1 Deltaproteobacteria bacterium
CGTATTGTTCCGGCCCGTCGATCCGCTTGACCGCCGCGACGTCCAGGCCGCTCGGCGAGCCCGGATAGACGAAGATCGCCCCGTAGGTCGGGCCGCCCGCCTCCTGGTGGCTCGGCGCGCCGACCACCAGGTCGGCGTAGCCGTCCCCGTTGACGTCCTTGGCCTCGCGACCTACGTCGACGTAGCGCACCGGCGACCAGCTCGAGCAGGCGTCGATGCTGTCGCAGGCACGCACGCGCCAGAAGTAGCGGCGGCCGACCGGGCGGTCGTGGCTCACCGAGAGGGCCTGAGCTGTGGTGTAGGCCGTGTCGGCAGTGGTGATCGAGACGTCCGGCGACGGGAAGGTGCAGCTCTGCATCGCTGCGGTGCTGCAGTCGGAGTCCACCGCAAGCTCGTAGGTCAGGCCGCCGACGCCGCCCACCGCCGGCCGCCAGCGGAAGGTGACCAGCAGGTTGCGCGCGACGTGCAGCGTGCCGGTGGTGTAGCCGTTCCAGGGGAAGAACGGCTCCGGCACGGTGACGCCCGGCGGTATGGAGCAGATCTGGTTGAGGCAGTAGCCGGAGAGGCAGTCGGCGCCGACCGCGCAGGCGCTGTCGACCGGCACCTTGCAAGCACGCAGACCCGAGCAGCTCGCCGTGCCTACGCACTCGTTCTGTGGATCCTGGTGCTCGGGGATCGCCGTGCACTCCCCCGAGGTCACGCCGGTCAGCGTCGAGTGGCAGGCCTCGCACACGCCGTCGCACGCGGCGTTGCAGCAGACCCCGTCGGCGCAGTGGCCGGAGGCGCAGTGGCCGTCGACGGCGCAGACCTGGCCGAGCGGGAAGCCGGGGTCACAGGCGCCGGCGCCGTCGCAGCCGCCGAGGGTCGCGCACTCGTCGTCCGGGTCGAGGCCCTCCTGGGTCGGGGCGCAGGTGCCCGAGGCGACGCCGGTCAGCGCCGAGAAGCAGGAGACGCACTCGCCGTCGCAGGCGGCGTCGCAACAGACGCCGTCGACGCAGAAGCCCGAGGCGCACTCGCCGCAGCCGTCGCAGGCCGTACCGTTGGCGGCGCCGACGACGCAGGCGCCGGCGCCGTCGCAGGTGCGCGGCTCCTCGCAGTCGGTCTCCGGACACTCGTCGGCCGGATCTTGCCCGGCAGGGATTGGCGCGCAAGCGCCGTTGGGTTGGCCGGTGAGCGCGGCGCTGCAGGCCATGCAGGTGCCGTCGCAGCGCGCGTCACAGCAGACGCCGTCGACGCAGAAGCCGCGCGAGCACTCGGTGGGCGTCTGGCAGGGCTTGCCCAACGACAGGTCGCGGCGGCAGGAGCCATTCTCGCAGTACCAGCCGTCGGCGCACGGCTGAGTCGAGTCGCAGGACGAGGCGTAGGGCTGGCAGGCGCCGTCGAGGCAGGCTTCGTGGCCGGCGCAGTCGGCGACGGTGCGGCACAAATCGTAGCAGGCGAAGCGAATGCAGGTCTTGCCCGGTGGGCAGGCGATGCCTTCGCCGGGGTCGCACTCGGGCCCGTTCGCCGGCGCCGAGGCGAAGCAGCCGCCGAGCGCGCCGGTGGCGGTGATGATCGCGAGCACGAGAACGGTTCGCAGACGCTGGCCGTGCATCGAGGTCCCCCTGCAGGCGGGCCGAGAGGCCCGGGTCGAGTGGGTTTCTTGTACCATCATGTCGCTCACCTCCCAATCGGGCCCCGGCTGTTGCAGGAGTCGCGCCGGAGCGCACGCCGGCATCCTCCCGGATCCGTTGGCCTCCGGCGCGAGGGCGGCGGTGGCCGAGTGGGGGTGTCGCAAGATGAGACACCGCGGCGTCGCAACCTGAGACAGCCCGCGGCGAGCTCCGCTGAGCGTGCGGGGGGAGGCGATGGGGCTGTGCATCACACGCGGCGGTCTGGTAGACCTTGTGGGTCGCACTTCCCTGGAGGGGTCGCATGCTCGCTCGCTGGCTCGCCGTCTCGTCGGTCGTCGTGTTGCTCGCCGGCTGCACCGGCAAAGTCACCGGCCCGGTGTTCCCCAACGGGGACACCGACGGCGGAGATCAGAGCGCCAACAACTGCGTCGCCGCCGAGGTCTGCGCCGACAACATCGACAACGACTGCAACGGCAGCATCGACGACGGCTGCGACTGCGGCGGCGCGGTCAGCCGCGCGTGCGGCAGCGACGTCGGCGCCTGCGCCGCCGGCGTGCAGTGGTGCACCGCCGGGCTGTGGGGCTTGTGCGAGGGGGCGGTCGGCCCGGCCGACGAGAGCTGCGACACGCTCGACAACGACTGCGATGGTGAGATCGACGAGGGTTGCACCTGCACCGACGCGGCCACCCAGCCCTGCGGCACCGACGAGGGCGAGTGCGCGCGCGGGGTGCAGACCTGCAGCGGCGGGACCTGGGGCGCCTGCGTCGACGAGGTGGGCCCGGCCGCCGAGAGCTGCGACGGCCTCGACAACAGCTGCGACGGGAACGTCGACGAGGGCTGCGCCTGCATCGACGGCGCGCAGCAGCGCTGCGGCACCGACGAGGGCATCTGCGTCGCCGGCCTGCAGAGCTGCGCCGCCGGCCGGTGGGGTGAGTGCGCCGGCGACGTCGGCCCCGCGGCCGAGGCGTGCGACGGGCTCGACAACGACTGCGACGGCGAGGTCGACGAGGGCTGCCCGTGCACCGAGAACGACACCCAGGCCTGCGGCACCGACGAGGGCGAGTGCACCGCCGGCCTGCAGACCTGCACCGGCGGCGTGTGGGGCGACTGCGCGGACGAGGTCGGCCCGACCGCCGACGTCTGCGACGGGCTGGACAACAACTGCGACGGGGTCGTCGACGAAGGGCTGACCACCCGCGCGCTGCCGCCGATCGGCGGCCCGTGCGCCAACAACACCGAGACCTGCACCGGCGCCGGCGGCTGGGTCGCCGACGCGGGCAACTATGTGCCCAGCGTCGAGATCTGCGACGGCATCGACAACGACTGCGTCGGCGGCGTCGACGACGGCCTGGTCACCAGGCCCCTCGAGCCGCTCGGCGGGCCGTGCGCCGCCAACACCGAGAGCTGCGCCGGCGCCGAGGGCTGGCAGCCCGACGCCGGCAACGTCGTCCCGAGCGCCGAGATCTGCGACGGCGTCGACAACGACTGCGTCGGCGGCGTCGACGACGGCCTGACCACGCGGCCGAGCGAGCCGTCCGGCGGGCTGTGCGCCGGCAACACCGAGACCTGCACCGGCAGCGGCGGCTGGGTGCCGGCCGGCGGCAACTACGTGCCGGTCGCCGAGATCTGCGGCAACGCCACCGACGAGGACTGCGTCAGCGGCAACGACAACGGCTGCGACGATGACGGCGACGACTACTGCGACGCCGGCCTCGCTGTCGCGGTCGACAACCCAGCGGTCTGCCCCAACTCGGTCACCGGCGCCGGCGACGACTGCGACGACGACGCCATCGGCGTCAACCCGGGCGCCACCGAGCAATGCGGCGACGGCGACGACAACAACTGCGACGGCCTCACCGACCTCGAGGACACCGTCGGCTGCCCGCCGATCGCGGTCGGCATCGCGCCCGATCCGCTGGCGATCCCGCACGGTCGCACGCGCCAGCTCATCGCCAGCGTCGCGCCCGACGCGAGCTACAGCAAGGCCTGGCGAGTCGCGGCAGTCACCGGCGGCGCCGGGTGCCTGACCACCGACCTCGTCCTCGCCGGCCAGAGCGACACCCCCGGCGGCTCGCGCATCAACGTCACCGCGCCGAACACGGCCGCGAAGCTGGCCTGCAGCTACAGCGTCGAGCTCTTGGTCAACGGCTACGCCGCCGGCACCGCGACGGTGACGGTGTCCAACACCGCGCCGTTCATCTCCGGGATCGACGGCGCCGTCTTCGACGGCACCGAGTGGCAGATGCAGGTGCCGGCCGGCACCACGAACCTGGCGCTGGTCGCCCACGGTCGCGACCTCGACATCAACGTGGCCGGCGACGTGGCGCTCGAGGCGCCGCTCACCTTCGTCTGGGGCGGCGCCGCGGCCAGCAACGTCTGTACCGGCGCCGAGTGCACGACCACCGACGCCACCGCCACCGGCGCAGGGTTCGTCTTCGACTCGACGCAGACCTGGGACAGCGCGATCGCCGCGGGCACCTACACGTTGACCGTCACGGTGCACGACGGCTTCGACGCCACCGCCACCGGAACGGCGACGCTGGTGATCGAGGTCGCGCCGTGCGTCTGGGCACGCCAGAGCGGCACCGGCAGCACCGGCTCGTCACCCGCGGTCGGCGACGCGTTCGGCTCGGTGCAGGCGGCGCTCACCTACGCCGGCGGCGTGGCCGGCACGGTGGTCTGCATCGCCGGCAACGGTACGTTCACCGAGGCGGTGACGCTGCCGGTCGGCGCGAGCAACACGCCGGACCTGCTCGGCGGCTTCTCAACTACTGGCGTCCCGTCGATCGACATGCCCACCGTCATCAGCACCACGGCGGAGGGGACGACGATGGCGGCCGGCTACGACGGGTTGGTCAGGCACGTCGCCTTCACCCAACCGAGCGGCGGCGGAGCGCAGCGGGCGGCGATGACCGTGGTGGACGCCTCGCCGCGGCTGTTCGATTGCCAGTTCACCAGCACCGCCGGGGCGAACACCATCGTCGGCCTGGACGTGCGCACCGCGACCAGCGCGGCGGCCGTGGTCACGGTCAGCGGCGGCTTCATCTCGGCCAACAGCGGCTTGACCCAGGCGATGGCCGTCCTCTTGACCGAGGCCCTCGGGACCGGCATGCGCCTGAGCCTCAACGACGTCCAGGTGACCGCCACCGCGGAGGGCGACAGCTGGGGCATCTACGCCTACAACGGGGTTGAGCTCGAGGTGCTCAACGGCTCGACGGTCTCGGGCACGTCGGTCAACGGCGACGCGATCGGCATCCTCCTCGAGGGCGCCGACGGGCCGGTGGTCGGGAGCATCCTCGACAACAGCGCGATCTCGTCCTCCACACGCTCGGGGGAACAGAGCATCGGCATCTCGCTGTTCTTCGCCGACGGGACCGAGATCAGCGGCAACGATTCCATCCACGCCGAAGGCGGGGCGTTGTTCAGCGCGGCGATCGCCGCCGGTACGGTGGACGGAGCCGGTGGCGTCTCGGGGTTGAACAACGACCTCTTGATCGCCGACAACACGAGCATCCGTGGCCGCGGTTATTTCACCACCGGCAGCACCCCGTGCGCCCCCGGCCCGCCGGTCGCCGTCGGCGTGCTGCTCGTCCAGGCCAGCAACAGCACGGTCCGCGGCAACCGGATCTCCGGCGGCGGCAGCAGCGTCTACTGGGACCCCTCGGTCCAGGACCTGGCGCCAACCACCGCTGGCCTGTGGCTCGTCAGCACCTACGGCGTCGTCGTCACCGGCAACGAGCTGCGCAATGGCGTTTTGACCTCGGACGCCAGCTGCACGCCGCCGACGATCGTCCCCTACACGACGGGGCTGAGCGACGGCCTGCGCCTGCCGTCGGGCGGCGGATCGACGAGCCTGCTGGTCGACGGCAACGGCGTCCTCTGCGACGTGCCGTCGCCCAACTACGGCACGATGCCCTCGCCGCTCTACCAGTGCGTCGCCGCCGACTTCAACGCCCCGTCGGCCACCCTGCCGCCGACGGTGCAGAACAACCTGCTGGCGACGATCAGCGGCCAGTTGATGGCCGGCCTGCGCATGGGCGGCTTCGGCGCGCTGCAGGTGGTCAACAACACCATCGACATCGACTGGGTGGCGACCGCGAGCGGCCCGACGCCGCCGCCGAACAGCGTGCAGAAGCTCGGCGTCTGGGCCCAGCTCATCGAACCCGACACGCTGTGGCTGGTCAACAACTTGATCTACCTGCACGTCGACACCTACGACGACCCGAGTGCCCGCCTCGGCCTGCGCGACGAGGTGCCCGACATCAGCGCCGGTAGCAGCCTGGCGCAGCTGAGCCACAACCTGCTCTACGTCGAGGGGGATGACCTCGCGACGCCGGGACCGACCTACGTGCGCGTCATCGAGGACGGTGAGACGCCGCTCGACTTCAACGCCAACCAGCTCAACGCGGTCACCGGCGTCACGACGATCGATGGCAACCTCGCCGCGCTGCCCGTGCTCGTCGAGCCGGCGGCGCCGGCCGAGCGCACTGGCACCCGGCTCGGCGCCGGGTCGGCGGCCATCGACCAGGGTCTGGCCGCCGGCGCGCCGGAGACCGACATCGACGGCGACGCACGCCCGCAGGGCGCCGGCGTCGACATCGGCGCGGACGAGCTCGTCCCCTGAGCGACCTGACGCGGGCACCGGCGACGGCGTGCTTGCCGACCAGGCCGCCGGTGCCTAACGTCAGGGGATGGGCCACGGGATCGAGCTGCCGGATTACACGCAAGTGGTGCGCGACCTGCCGCGCGGGGAGCACCCCTACCTGGCGGTGCTCCCGGGCGCGTTGTCGAGCCCGGCGTTGGGGCAGATCGAGCCGGACGCGCGCCGCCGGCGGGCGCTGGTCGAGAGCGCGCGGGTCGACGTCGCCGCAGTACGCGGCTATGCGTGGATCGACGTCGACCGGCCGGCGATCGTCCTCGCCGAGCGCTACCTGCGCCACGGCGCGGCGCTCGACCTCTACCTCGACCTGCTGCACGAGCTGACCCACCTGCGGCAACTCTCCGAGGGGGCGGAGCTCTGGGACGAGCGCTACGCCTACGCCGATCGGCCGACCGAGATCGAGGGCTACGCGGTGGCGGCGGGCGAGGGCCGGCGGCTGGGGATGAGCGACGCGCAGCTGCTCCGGCACATGTCGAACCCGTGGATGAGCCCGGACGAGGTCCGGCGGTTGTTCGCCAACGTCGCGCGCTGGCGCGAGCGCGGCGCGCGCGCGGGCTGAAGCGCGCGGTTGCCGCGCCGCCGACGCTTATATAATGTTGCCGGGCGTGCGCCGCTGGCACCCACCTCGTCTCGCCGAGCTCGGCTCAGACCACGTTCGGGTGGCCCTGGGCCTGTTGCTCGTCGCTCTGCCGTTGGCGCTCGGCGGGGCCCACCCGGAGGTGATCGCCGTCGCGGCGCTGGCGGCGATCGCGCTGCTCGGCGCCTGGGCGTGGGTCAGCGATCAGCACCACCGGCCGCGCATGACGCTGCCGCTGGTCGCCGTCACCCTCGCCCTCGCCGCCACCGCGCTGCAGCTCGTCCCGTTGCCGCTGCCGCTGCTCGCGCTCGTCGCACCGGGTGCCCATGACGTGCTGACCCTCAGCCCCGAGCGCGCCTGGGCGCCGCTGTCGATGGACCCGCCGGCCACGGCGCGCGAGCTGCTCGTGCTCGCCCTCTACGTCGCGGCGCTCATCGTCGGCTCGGCGGTCTTCCGCGAGCAGCGCAACCGCCGGCGCCTGTACGCGGCGGTGAGCATCGCCGGCGGTGCGGTCGCGCTGCTCGGCTTCTTCCACGCCCTGGTCGGCCTCGACCAACCGTGGGGCACCTTCGGGCGGCGCGGCGACTGGTTCACCTCCACCTTCGTCAACCCGAACCACCTGGCCGGCTTCCTCGGCTTCACCGCGCTGTGCACCCTGGGCCTGGCGATCACCGGCCGTCGGCGCTGGCGCGTCGTCCACCTGGTCAACGCGACGCTGCAGGGCGCCGGCGTGCTGCTGACGCTGTCGCGCGGCGGCACGGTCGCCTTCATCGCCGCGCTGGCCTTCCTCGGCCTCGTGCTCGGCCTGAACCGGACGCGCCGGTTCAAGCAGGTCGCCTGGGCGCAGCTGGCGCTCGGCGGCACGCTGCTGCTCGCCGCCTACCTGGCCTACACGCCGATCGTCCACGAGCTGTGGACGCTCGGCGACGAGGCCGGCTACGCGAAGACCGAGATCTGGCGCCCGGTGCCGGCCATGCTGGCCGACTTTCCGCTGCTCGGCGTCGGCCGCGGCGCCTTCACCGCCGTCTACCCGAAGTACCGCGCCGCACAGGTCAGCGCCACCTTCACCCACCTGGAGAACGAGTGGTTGCAGACCCTGGTCGACTTCGGTCCGCCACTGGGCGTGCTCCTGCTGCTCCTGCTCGTCACCCAGGTCTGGCGCGTCCTGCGCCGCTCACCCGACGGCGCCGCCTCGAGCGCCGTCGCCGCCGGCGCGGTCTTCCTCGGCCTGCAGAACCTCGGCGACTTCAACCTGGCGCTGCCGGCGGTCGCGCTGCCGGCCTTGCTTTGCCTGGCCAAGGCCGCGGGCGAGCCGCCGGACGAGCCGCGCCACCGGCCGCGGCTGTGGCGTTTGTGGCGCGGCGCGGTGATCCTCTCGCCCGCGCGCGTGCGCTTCGCCGCCGTCGGCCTCGCGGCGCTCGCCGCCGCCGCCACCTGGCCGGCGATCAGCTTCACGCTCGAGCGCGACACCGCGCGCCTCGAGCGCCTGCTCCAGGACGCCGCCGGCGCCGCCGAGCCGCTGCCCGCTGGAGTGGCGCCGTTGCTGCGCCGGCACCCGGCCGACTACCTCCTGCCGCTGCTCATCGCCGAGCAGCTGCTCCGTCAGCCGAACGGGGCGAAGCGGGCGCTGCCGTGGATCAACCGCGGCCTCTACCTCGCGCCGCAGTTCGGCCCGGGGCACCACCTCGCCGGCCGCGCGCTGCTCGCGCTCGGCGCCCGCGGCCAGGCCCTGCTCGAGTACCGCCTCGCCGCCGAGCAGAGCCCGACCTCGACCCGGGCGCTGCTCGAGGAGATCGCACGCCTCACCGGCGGCCTCGACACCGTCG
>JBFYZW010000496.1:0-3666 GCA_041309305.1 Deltaproteobacteria bacterium
CGACCCGGGTGCGCGGCGTCGGTCGCTCGGGCGCCGGGCCGGCGTTGCCGATCTCCTTCAGCCGGCGGGGCATGTTGCCGGTGACGTAGGAGACGGCGATGTTGCGCAGCGCAGTCAGAGAGGTGCCGGTGCGGTCGAGCAGCCGGTAGGCGAACGAGTCGCGCAGGCGGGTGATGGCGATCAGCAGGTGGAGGCAGTCGACCTCGGCGGCGCCGGCGCCGCGGGCGATCTCGCGGGCGCGCTCGCGCAGGCGCTGCACGGTGCGCGGCGGCTCGTCCTCGACGACGCGGATGGCGTCGAGGATGGTCTCCTCATCGATGTGGCGGTCGAAGAGCAAGGCCTGCGCGCGGTTCGGGAAGGTGAACAGCGAGAGCAACAGGTGCGCCGACGAGAGCCGCTGACCGGCCTGGTTGGCGATGTCTTCCGCTTCGAGGTAGGTGCGAACGGTCTCGCTGCTATCAGGTACCAGTGACACGATGCCTCATCCCCGACGTCCACGGCGACGACCACCGGCGGCCGCGTCGGCGAACTATGATCACGGACGATCGGCGCGGTCAACCGTGAGATCGCGGCGCGACCCTTGACAGCGCGCCAACCCCGTCGGCGGGCGTCGGAACTTGACACGTGACGCAGTGCCCCATTAGCCTCCGTGGATGCGACAGCTCCTCGGGCTCGCGGCGGTTTGGCTTGCTCCGCTCTCGGTGTCGGCCGGGTCGGTCTACCTCAACGGCGTCAACATCGACGGCGTGACCAACAAGGTGTTCGAGAACTGCCGGGTGCAGATCGACGGGGCGGGCAACGTTCACATCACCGCCAAGGGCTACACCGCCCAGCCGGGGACCGAGCAGCCGCCGGTGACGCCCGCCCCGGAGGCGCCCGCCGGTCCACCGACCCGGCGCTACTGGCTGGTCACCGAGAAGGCCGCGCCGGGGATGGCCCAGTACGACATCGACCTGTTCGTCAACGCCAAGTGGGTGCGCAAGTTCCTCGACGCCGAGGAGCACGTCATCCTCGAGCTGACCTCCTACCTGCGCACCGGCAAGAACAAGGTCCACTTCGTCGCCAAGAAGAACGTCGGCAGCGCGCGGCGCTCGGCCTCGCCGCAGCACTACTTCCGCATCATCGTCGGCGAAGGGAACACCGGTGGGCGCAACGTGATGATCAACCGCAAGCTGATCGACTACAAACGCACCGCCCTGGAGACCAAGGACTTCCAGGACGAGTTCATCATCGACGTGCAATGAGCGCCGGCCTCCGGCGCCTCGCGTGACCACCTTGTTCAGCATCGATCAGAGCTTCACCCACCTGGCGCTGCGCCGTGAGCAGGTGCTGGTGGTCGTGCACTCGATCAACGCCGTGACCGTCAAGGTGGCCGAGCTGCCGCCGTCGCCGGCGATGGGCTACTTCGTCGCCTGGGACACCGGGCGGGGGCAGGCCGCGGCGCTCATCCACCTCTGGTACACCGAGCTCGGCCGCGCGGTCGTCTACGTCTACGAGCCGCGGGCGTTCCCGATCACCGCGCTGCCGCAGGTGACCGACGAGGCCTGGCAGTTCCTCGAGAGCATGGGGTTCATGCTCGACGACGCCGGCTACGGGACGCGCCGGCCGGAGGAGCAGGTGGCGCTGCTCGAGCGTCTGCCGTTGTTCCAGCGCCCCGCGACGCCGCCCCAGCCACAGCCGGCCGCGGCGCCGGCGACATCCGAGCCACGGCCGAGCCCTCGGGCGGAGGCGGTGGGCCGGTTACTCATGTCCTTCTGAGGGGTCATGATCAGAACGTTGGTTCTCCTCGCCGCTGTCATTGTCGGCCTCGCCTGTGCGACCACGGTCTCGGAGAAGGATCGCGCCGCGGCGCGGCTGCGCTACGGCATCGGCGTCAGCGCCTTCCAGCAGGGCGATCAGCGCACCGCGCTGCAGGAGCTGCTCGCGGCGGTCGCCACCTTTCCGGATTACGCCGAGGCGCACAACGCCCTCGGCCTGGTCTACCACGCGATGGGCCGACGCGTCGAAGCGCTGCGCCACTACGACCGCGCGGTGGAGCTTCTGCCCGGCTTCTCCGAGGCGCACAACAACCGCGGCGTGTTGCTGCTCGACCTCGGCCGCTACGACGACGCGGTGATCGCCTTCGAACGGGCGCTCGCCGACATCCTCTACCCGACCCCGTTCTTCGCCGAGGCGCACCTCGGTTGGGCGTACTACAAGAAGGGGGCGGTCGAGCGTGGCCTCAAGCACCTGCGCAACGCCGTCGCGACCAGCCCAACCTTCTGCCGTGGCTACGCCTGGCTGGCCGAGATCTCACTGGCGACCGGCCAGGCCGATCAGGCGCTGGCCTACTGCAAACGGTTCATCAAGCACTGCCTGGAGAACGAGGCGATCGCCCCGGGCGTCCCGCCCGCCTTCCGCCGGCAGATGAGCCTGTTGCTCGGGCAAGCGCACCTGGCCCTGGGGCAGAAGCCCGAGGCGCGCGCGGCGCTCGAGGGCTGCGCGGGGGACGAGGGCGGCGACACCGAGGTGGCGGCGAAGTGCGCGCAGCTGCGCAGCACGTTGGACTGATCCGCGTGGCCGCGGCGCCGCCCGTCGAGCTGGTCGGGATCGTCGTCCGGGTCGCCGACCTCGGCGAGGCGGACCGCATCGTCGAGATCGTCACCGCCGAGCGCGGTCGGGTGTCGTTGGTCGCCCGCGGCGGTCGCGCCTCGCGCCGGCGCTTCGCCGGGGCGTTGGATCTGTTCGAGACGCTGCGCGTTCAGGCGCGCGCGCGCGGCGCGCTCTGGCAGCTCATCGCCGCCGACGTGCTCGCGGCCCGCCTGCCGATCCGCGGCTCGCTCGTGCTGCTCGACCGCGCCGCCCGGCTGGTGGCCACCGCGCGTGGGCTGGCCAACGAGCTCGAGCCGTCGCCGGAGGTGTTCACCGCCCTGACCTGGGGCCTCGATCGCCTGGCGGCCGGCGCCGTCGACGAGGCGACGCTCGCCTATCCGCGGCTACTCACCGGCGCGGGGATCGGGCCGGACTACGATCGCTGCATGCGCTGCGGGCAGCGCGCGCCAGCGACGCTGGCGCTCGAGGCCCGGGAAGGGCAGGCGCTATGCCCGCGTTGCGGCACGGGCCCACAGCTGCGCGCCGCGCTGTTCGCCTGGCCGCCGATCGCGGCGCCGACCGCGCTCGAGGCCGCTGAGCTCGAGCGCGATTGCCTCGCCTGGGTGGAGCAGCAGACCGGGCGCGCGCCGCGCTGGAGTCGATCGCTCCGCTGAGCCAAGGCGGTTCACACCGCGCCGGATTCGTACTACACAACCCGCGGCAAAGGAGTCGCTCATGCCGTCAGCTCGTCGCAAGGTCCCGTCGCCACGTTCACGCGCCAGCGCGCCAGCGCACGAGCTGCAGCGCGTGTGGATCGAGGGGGTCAGCCCCGAGGTGGACGGCGGGCTGTTCCCGATCCGGCGGGTGGTCGGCGAGCGGGTCGAGGTCGAGGCGGATCTGGTGGCCGACGGGCACGACCAGCTGGCCGGGGTGCTGCTCTACCGCCGCGCCGACCAGGCGTCGTGGACCGAGGTTCCGCTCCGCCCGCTCGGCAACGACCGCTGGCGCGCCAGCTTCACCGTCGAGCAGCTGGGCGGCTACCGCTACACGCTGCAGGTCTGGGTCGACGAGCCGGCGACCTGGCGCCACAACCTG
>JBFYZW010000497.1:0-4402 GCA_041309305.1 Deltaproteobacteria bacterium
GCGACGACCAGGTCGCTGCGCTCGCCGCGGTCGACGCGGACGCCCACCGCCGCGCCGGCGGCGAGCGGCGTGACGCTCAACTGCGGCTGCTCGAGGTATTGCGGCACCAGGAGCGCGACGAAGCGGGCGGTCGGCGCGCGCTGGACCACCGACAGGCACGGCGCCGCGGTCAGCTCGGCCGGCAGGACGCTCGCGGCCATCGCCGCGGGCGCGGTGGTGACGAAGCGCAGCCAGAGGCGAACCGGCCCGTCGGTGACCGTGAACGTCGACGGGTCGACGGTCGCCCAGACGCCGTCCTTGTGCAGCCGCCAATCGAAGTCGTGGTCAGCGCCGTCGCCACCGTCGAGCTCGTCGGCGAGCAGCAGGTACTCGCCCTCGACGAAGAACAGGTGGCGCAGCGCCAGGTCGGCGTGGAGGTAGAGCGCGCTGGCGTTGCCGGTCGCCAGCGCGGTCGCCCCGGCGAGGAAGACGTCGTCGAGCGTCGCGGTCTGGGCGTAGGGGAACGGTTGATACCAGCCGGTGCCCTCCTCCGGGCCACCCACGCCGTCGACGGTGACGGTGTTGTGGCTGCGGCTGAGCTTCTGATCGCGCGGGTAGCCGTCGTCTTCGGCGAGGAAAGAACCGTGGGAGAAGAGCAGGAGGTGGTTCTGGTCCGGGTGGTCGTGGGCGATGTTGACCCAGTCGTCGCCCTCGCGCAGCGACTGCATCCGGTGGCCGCCCGGGGGGCCGCACTTGAAGACCAGGGCGGTGGCGTCGGGCAGCCAGGAGCTGCGGATCGAGAACATCTCGAGGTCGGGCCAGAAGCGCCACAAAGGCAGCTCGGCGTACGGTGCGTCGGCCATCACGCCGTCGTACCAGAGCAGCCCCCAGGCGACCTGCTGGTAGAAGCCGCTCGGCGCGACCTGCATCAGCTCGCGCAGGACGGCGGCGCCGTGCGCGTCGCCGTGGGCGGCGATCGGCACGGCGAAGGTCTCGGCGTTGTACGGCTCACCGTCCCCGCCGTCGCCGATGCCGAAGGTGCGCTGCCAGCCGGGGGCGGTCATGTAGATGCGGAAGAGGTGGTCGTTGGCGAAGTGCGGATTGCGCGCCGCGGGATCGTCGCCGGTGACGTGGGCGATGAGCTTCGCGCTGCGCACCACCCAGTGGTAGCCGTAGTCCCAGTAGCCGGGCCCCTCGTGGCTGCTGCCGTCCTCGGGCAGCCAGTCGACCACCGCGGCGAAGGCATGGACCGCCAGATCGGCGTGCGGCTGGACGTCGAGCAGCGGATCGTCGCCGTAGATGGCAAAGGCGGCGTGCGCCAGGCCGTGGATCCGGTTGTGCATGTGGTTGTTCTGGAAGTCTTCGGTCCAGTACTGGCCGACGAAGAAACGGTCGTAGATGAAGTCGGCCGCCTCGTAGAGCGCGGCGCGCAGCTCACCTCGCTCGCTCGGGCTGAACTGGTCGTAGAGGATGTCGTAGGTCAACGCCATGCCGCTGGTGATGTCCATCGGCACCAGGTCGTCGGCGAGCCATTCGCTCTGGTTGCGGGCGAAGAACAGCGCCCAGGCGCGCGCCGTGTCGGCCCACGCCTGCTCCTCCTCGACGAGGAAGGCGAGGTCCATGAATACCTGGGCCCAGAAGCCGTAGAGGTAGTCGTGCCAGTCGTGCAGGAGCTGGGGCGGGTCGCCCTGGTAGCCGCCGAAGGCCGCCTTGCCGCGGTCGAGAAACCAGCTGCGCGGACCCAGGCCGGCGCTGCGCAGCGCCGGGATGTCGGCGGCGGTGAAGTGCAGCCGCGGGTGCTGGCCAACGAGCTCAGGGCGGAGCGAGAAGGCCCCGGGGGCCGGCGGCGTGGTCAGGCGTTGCGCGTCTGCTGCGCTGCCGACGAGGAGCAGCGCGAGGGCGAGACCGGCTGACGCGGAGGGGCGCATCGTCAACGGTGCGCGGTCGAGCCGAGGTAGTCGCGGATCGCCCGGGCCAAGGTCGCCAGCGTGAAGGCGCGCTGGCGGTCGTCGCTCTCGAGCAGGGTGATGCGGAAGCCCTGGTGCCGGCAATAGAACGAGGTCAGCGGCACCGCGACGATGCCGGTCGCGCCCATCAGGTAGTAGACGAAGCGGTAGTCGGGCTGCGGCGCGTTGGCCGCCAGCGCGTCGACGGCGCTGCGCACGCGTGGGTCGGCGATCGGCAAGGTCATCTCCCGGTCGAGCGCGCCCTCGTCGAAGACGACGGTGAAGTAGAAGGCGCCGCGCGGCGGGTTGACCGTGATCCCGGGCACGTCGGCGAGCGCGGCGCGCGTCTGCTCGGCGCGCTGCTGGTAGCGCTCGCTGCGCTGGCGCAGGTGGGCGGCGTAGCGCGGGTCGCCCATCACCAGCGGGATGGCCCGCTGCGGCAGCGTCGTGCTGCACACCTCGACCATCTTGGCGTCGAACAGGCTGCGGGCGAAGCGCGCGAAGGCGGGGTCCTTGTCCTGGTTGTAGAACTCCATCCAACCGCAGCGCGAGCCCGGCCAGGGGAACTCCTTCGAGATGCCCTTGAGCGAGATGCCGGGCACGTCGCCGAGGAGGTCGCCGAGGTGCACCGGCGGCGCGTCGCCGTAGGTCAGGTTGATGTAGATCTCGTCGAAGACGACGAACAGGTCGTTCTCGCGGGCGATGCGCACGATGCCGGCGAGGTTCTCGCGCGTGTGCACGACGCCGGTCGGGTTGTCCGGGTTGATCACCAGGATGCCGGCGATCTCCGGCGTGTCGCGCACCTGCCGGGCGATCGCCTCGAGGTCCGGCTGCCAGCCGCGGCGCGGATCGAGCTCGTAGCAGAGCGCCGGCGCGCCGGCGTGCACCGTCTCGCTGGTCGAGTGGCTGGTGTAGGACGGGGAGGGCAAAAGGACGCGCGCCTCGCGGTGCAGGTAGGCGAACAGGCGCGAGACCGCGTCACCGAGGCCGTTGAAGAACAGGATGTCGTTGACGCCCAGGCGCGCGCCGCCGCGGGCGTTGACCCGCTCGGCGAGGAAGGCGCGGGTCTCGTTCAGCCCGCGGGTCGGCGAGTAGCCGTACGAGGCGTCCTGGTGGGCGAGCGCGGCGATCGCCTCCTTGATCCAATCGGGGACCGGCTCGCCCTTCTGCACCGGGTCGCCGATGTTCTCCCAGGTCATGCTGACGCCGAGCGACTGCAGGCGCGTGGCGTGTTCGACGATCTCGCGGATCGCGTAGATCAACTTGTCGGCCGAGGGGTGGAGGATTGTGCGACGCACGGTGAACTCCCGTCGTTCAGCTCTTGCCCTTGGGGATCGGCTCGATCTCGGGGTCAGCGGCCGGCGCGGGCTCGGGCGAAGGCTCCGGCGGCGGTGCCTCGGTCGCCCGTCGCGGCGCGCTCGGCAGGGTGAGATCGATCAGCTGGACCAGGACGATCTGCACCGCCCGGGCGGCGAACGGCTCGTCGCTGGCCAGGTCGAGCAGGCTGAAGCTGCCCTTGATGAAGAGGTCGTCGGTCAGCCGGTAGCCGCCGCCGAGGCCGAGCGGCAGCACCGCGCCGCTCACCCAGTCGCTCTCGGGCGCCCCCGGGATCTCGATCGCCGCCTTGGCGACGGTGAGGTGGAGGCCGAGGTCGACCGCGACGAAGAAGTCGCCCGGCAGGTTATAGAGGCCGGTCGCGGCGGCGCCGAGCTGGACGAGATCGGCGAAGGCGCTGCCGGCGTAGCCGAGGTTGGCCTGGCCGACGACCTCGAGGTCGCCGGTGGCGAAGCGCGCCGGGGTGAGCAGCTCGAGGCCGAAGGTCGCGCCGGCGGCGGTGGGCACGAACAGCGCCAGCTCGGCGGCGAAGCGCTCCTCGAGCACGAGCCACCGTCCGTAGAGGCGGATGCGGCTGAGCACGTTCTGGATCGCCCACGGGGCGAGGCGCACGTCCATGTCGAGCCCGACCTCGAGCCGGGGGACGACGCCGAAGCCGGCGCCGACCGGCAGGGCCCAGTTCTCGAACACCACCGAGTCGGACAGGCTCGCGCCGGCGCCGCCGCGCGCCTGGCTCTGCAGCGGGGCGAGCACCAGCGGGCGGCTGGGGAAGCCCTCGTAGAAGGGCACGCCTTCACCCTGCGTCGCATGGAAGTCGTACTCGCTGCCGCCGATCACCAGCGCCCGCGCCGGCGCGGGCGCGAGCAGCGGAGCGAGGCTGACGAGCAGGAGGAGGCGTGGCCTGGTCATGGCATCTCCGCGCTGGGGCTCGCTGGCACACATAGCCAGGATCGCCTCGCCGAGTCAAAAGCCGCGGCCTCTTCCGTTGTTCAGCGGCGCGTGCTACCGACCGCGAAACGACGGCGAACGATGCCGGGAGGTCGGCGATGACGACGCGCGGCGAGCTGGATCGGCGGCAGTTTCTGGCCGGGGCGGGGTGTCTGGTCGCCTCGGGCTTCGTCTGGCGCTGCGCACCGGGGCTC
>JBFYZW010000498.1:0-9885 GCA_041309305.1 Deltaproteobacteria bacterium
AGGGGAAGACCAAGCGGAAGAAGAAGTAGCCCGCCGGCCTGTGTCGGCGAACGAACGTTGGTTGCGGTAGACGAGCGCCGAGACCGCAGGGATGACGGGGCAGGCGATGGAGCCTCGGATTGGCGTCGGTCGTTGCCATGGCCTCTGCCCGTGGTCATCTCAAAGACAGTCGGGTCGTAAACGTCTGAAGGGGGCACCATGCGCCGTCGTCGTTTGATCGTGGCCGTGACCGGGTTGCTCGCCGCCTGCTCGGGCGGCGTCGAGGTGCCCGACGGGGCGCAGATCCGCTGCCGGCAGGCCGATCAGTGTCCCACAGGGTTCTCCTGCAACACGACCATCGAGCTCTGCGTGCCCCTCGATGTCGAACGCGACCCGCCGCGGATTGTCAGCGCGACGCTCAACCGACCGGAGGCCACGGCCGGCGTTGCGCTGACCGTCGACTTCACTGTGTCGGAGCCGCTGCTCGCCTCTCCGCGGGTCGCGGCCCGGATTTCGGACCAGCTGAGGTATCCATGGGCTGTCCAATCGCGCGATGAGCTCTCCTTCACGGCGGTCTTCACGCCGACCGGGACAGAGGTCGAGCAACTGCATCCGATCGTTGCCACGCTGATCGACGTGAACGGCAACCAGGCCGACGATGTGCCGGTGGCCTCGGCGCGGCTCGATTTCCACGCGCCGACGATCGTCGCCTGGACGGCGACGCCGCGCTCGGTGCGCGCGGGGGGAACGGTGGTCGTCGATCTCGAGGTCGACGAGGCGCTCGCCGAGGCTGCGGTGGCGTTAGCCGACGGCTCACCGTTGACGCAGGTCGAGAGCCCGGAGCCGCTCGTCTACCGTTTCCTGTTGGCTGCAGACGGGTCTCAACCAGACGGCGCGATGGGGATGGTGGCGCGGGTCGAGGATCCGGCCGGCAATGTCTCCGAGGTCGAGCGTCCGGCGTTCATCTTCTTTGACTATGGTGCCCCGATCCTCGAGTCCAGCGAGATCCTCGCCGCGGCGGTCCGGGTGGGCATGACAGCCGCGGTGGCGCTCAACTTCAACGAGCCACTCGCCGCGGTCGACCCCGCGCAGGTGGAGCTCCAGCCGCTGGTTGGCGGTTTGCCGGTGGGCACGCCGCTAGCGCTCGAGCTCGACCTCGTGAGCGGGACCAGCTACCTGTTCAACCGTATCGTCACGGCCGGCGACGCCGATGGGCCGTACGAGGTACGCCTGGTCGCCTTTCAGGACGAGGCGGGCAATCAGGGGTCGGGGACGACGCTCGGTACGCTCGCGATCGACAACACACCGCCCTCCCTGCTCGATCTTCGCGTCGGCGGCGGCGCGGTGAGCAGCGTCACCGGCCTCAGGACGTTCAGCGCGGTCGCCGGCTTCAACGATGTTCAGGTCGAGCTCGATATCGGTGAGAACCTGACGGACCAGGCAGAGCCGAGTGACAACGGCGTTCTGGCGGTGACCCTCGGCGGGCGACCGCTGAGCTGTTCGCCATACTCGCCAGCCATGCCCAGCCACGTCTGCACGGCGACCATCGATGGCTCTCTTCCCAGCGGGAGGTACGCCCTGGCGGTGGTGGCGATCGATGCCCTCGCCAACGTCACGACGCTCGATCAGACCGTCGCGATCGACCTCGACAGGCCCGAGCTCTACGCGGCGACGCCCAACCGATTGACCTACAAAGCGGGCGAGGCGGTGACCTTGAGCCTCGAGCTTTCCGAGGCGGTTCAGATCGGCAGCGTTGCTGTGGCGGTGACTCGTGACGGCGCGCCGGCACTGGGGTTCTTCTCGCTCCCGCCGGGGGCGTCGCCGACGCGCACGGTGTTGACGCTCGTATCGGGCCACGCGATGGCCCCGGCCGATCAAGGAGACTACACCGTGGCGATCTCGGCCATCGACGACGTCGGCAACGCGGCGATCGACCTCGTCGACCCGTCGAGCGCCTTCTCCGTCGATGCCGTGGCGCCCGTGATCTCGGGCCTGTCGGTGATCTCGAACAACCCCAACTCGGCGGCTGTTGCTACCTTGGGCGACGAGGTGATCGCCACGTTCCTCGTCAGTGATCTCGGCCCTATCGACCCGGAGGTGAACCTCGGCGCGTCGTCGATGAGCCTCACCTCGGTGACCGGCTCCGGGCCGTTCACCTGCGTCTACCGACGGGTGGTCTCCACGGCTGACGTCGAGGGGACCCATAGCGTCGTCGTCTCGACGCGCGATGCGGCCGGGAACCCGGCGGTGGAGACGATCGGCAGCGTGGTGCTCGATTGGACTCCGCCAGGGATTGCCGCCGGCTCGCCCGCCGTGACGCTCTTCCCGGAGGCGAGCAATCCGTTGCGCACAGTCGACCGCCTGACTTTTTCCACCCGAGCGAGGATCTCGTTCACCACCGACGAGCCGCTGCTCGACGAGCCACTCTTGGCGTTGAGCCCGGTCGCCGGCACCTGGTCGGTCAGCCTGGCCAGCAGTGCCGGCGGTCACTACGAGTACGATCTCGTTCTCCTCGGAGGTACGCCATCGCAGACGACTTACCAGGTCCGCCTGACGATGTCCGACCTGGCGGGCAACACCAACCCGTCGCCGATCACGCTGGTGCTGCCCGCGCCCAATCTTGTGGTTGACACGGTTGCGCCGACGCCGATCACCACGACGCAGAACGACAAGATCCGGTTCACCCGCGTGCCATGGGGCGCGGCGAGCAGCGGAGGAGTCGACCGCTACACCGTTGCGACTATCGGCGGGCAAACCGCATCCGTCGAAGCGAACGCAACGGTGATCATCCGCGACGGCGACAGCGCCGCCACCGGGAGCGAGCTTGGTCGCGCGGTCGCCGACGCCGCCGGCGTCTTCTCCGCGACCCTGGTGCGGAGCGACCGCTCGGCGGTCTATCTCTGGCAGGTCGATCGGGCGGGCAACGTCGACGCAGCGGTCGGGACACGGGTGCGCAACGTCGAGTGGGTCGCGACGCTGGGGCGAAAGGTCGCTGGTCAGACTCTCGCCAACCCCCATCTCTATCAATCCCGCAGCGTATTCACCCCGTCGCTCGAAGGCATTGGCGCCGGCACCGTCGTCGAGCTCGGCGAAGCCGATGGCCTTGCATCCATAGGCGGAACCGCGGTCACCGATGGCTCCGGCGTTTGGGCCGACCGATCGTTGCGCGATGCGCCGGCGGCGCGTCGCGGCGCGCCGATGGCCTACGATACGGCGCGCGGACGCGCCGTCCTGTTTGGCGGCAGCTTCAACAACGTCGATCTGCCCGGTGAGACCTGGGAGTGGGACGGCTCGACGTGGCGGTTGACCGGTGGCGCGGGGCCTTTCGCCCGGCACGGCCACGCGATGGCCTACGACGCCGCTCGAGGTGAGACGATCCTGTTCGGCGGCCTCACGAACGTCGACTGCGGCGAAGGGGCGGGCGCGTACTGTGACGACACCTGGGCGTGGGACGGAAGTGAGTGGCGGGTCCTGGCGACCACCGGTCCCTCGGGTCGCGAGGGGCACGCGATGGCCTTCGATCCGATCCGGCATCGCGTGGTCCTGTTCGGCGGCCGTAACCCGACCTACCGTGGTGATACCTGGGAGTGGGACGGTACGGCTTGGACGCAGGTGTCGAGCAGCGGGCCTTCGGCTCGGATCGCCGCGGCTGCGGCGTTCGACCCCGGGCGTTCATCGGTGGTGTTGTTCGGCGGTCGGGTCAGCTCGGGCACGTGCGACGGCGGCGCGACTGTCTACTGCGCGTCGACGTGGTCGTGGAGCGGGGCGACGTGGACGAACCTCAACACGACCGGCACCATCGTCGGTCGCGTCAATCCGGCGCTGGCGTTCAACCCGCCGCGGGGTCGCCTGACGGTGTTCGGTGGTGACGCCGGGAGCGACTGCGGAGAAGGCGAGGCGGTGGTGCGCAACTGCGGTACCACCTGGGAGTTGAACGGCACGGCCTGGCAGGCGATCACCACGGGCGGGCCGGTCGGTCGCGCCGCGTCCGGACTCGTCTATGACGTCGATCGGCGGATGCTGGTCCTATACGGCGGGCAGTTGATCGGCACGACGCCGACGCCGGATTGCCTCGAGGGCGCACAGGAGGCCGAATACTGTGGGGCGACCTGGCTGCTCGACGGCGTAACCTGGCGAAGGGCCGCCTCCGGGCCTTTGCCCCGCTCAGAGGCGGGCATGGCCTTCGATCTCAACCGCCGCTACGCGCTGCTCTTCGGCGGCTCCCACCCCACGGATTGCGCTGAGGGCGCCGATGCCTATGGTGTTCCCTGGTACTGTGACGACACGTGGACCTGGGACGGCGTCGGGTGGACCCGGGCGGCGACGGCGCCAGGCCCGAGAGGCAGGCACGGGCCAGCGATGGCCTACTTCGATGCAGGTTCGCGGCCACGGATCCTCCTCTTTGGCGGTTTGACCGACGGCGGTGACTGCAACGAGGGCGGTGGAAACTACTGCGCCTCGACCTGGTTGTGGTGCAGCGACTGCGGCACACCGTATTGGTACATTCCATCTCTGACCGGGACTCCGCCAGGGAGGCGCAGCGGCGCGAGCGCGGCATCGTTCGGCAGCACCGGGCCGACCGGCGCTGTGATGTTCGGTGGGTACCTCGACGCGCCGTGGTGCTCGGAGCCAGGGATGGACTACCGGTGCGGCTACACCTGGCACATCACCTGGGACACGTCGGCGTACCGTTGGTCGACGCCGGCGACGACTGGACCGACCCAGCGTTTCGCCGCGGCGATGGCGTTCAAGTCGGACTCCCCGTATCGCGCGGTTCTGTTCGGTGGCGATTATCAGGGACACTCGTTGCTCGATGTTCAGGAATGGAACGGTACGACCTGGACCCAACGGTGGAACGGCACACCACTGCCGAGTCCGTCTCCACGAGATCACCACGCGTTGACCTACGACGCGTCCCGTCGGCGTACCGTCCTCTTCGGAGGCAGCAGCGTCGACGCGAGCTATGTGATCAACTGTGAAGGCACTGGAGGTTCTGATTGTCCCGGGCTTTGGGAGTGGAACGGCACCACCTGGTCGAATCGGGCTCATCTCGGTCCGGTCCGGCGGCAGGGGAACACGCTCGTCTACGATCCGTTCCGCCAGCGGGTCGTGATGTTTGGCGGGACGTCGAACGTCGGTTGCGGAGAGGGCGCTGGCGCCTTCTGCGCCAGCACGTGGGAGTTGGACAGCGGTGCGGCGGCGCAGCCGACGCAGGCGTTCCTGGTCAGCTTCGCCGCCACCGGGGACGAGATCGCCACGGTGGAGGTGGAATCGATCGAGGCTGACTTCTACGCCGGCGGCGTAGGTCGGACCAGCGCGGCTTGCACGACCAACGTCAACGGCGCCAAGCTGTGGGTGTGGGACAAGGGCAGTTGGAAGACGATCGGCGGGGGCGCCCAGAACACCGCGGCTCCAGGCGCACCGGCGTTGCTGCGCTGGTCGACGTCGACAGACACCGAGTTCAACGGGCTGCCGATCGCGACCTACCGCGACCGGGTTCGTCGCCTGTTTTTCGGCCGCGATTCGCAGACGCTGAGCTTCGCCGTCACGCCGGCGCAGCCAAATGGGTGTCTCGACGCGATGGGCCAGGTCGCGGTTGACTACGCCGAGGTGCGCGTCCGCTACCGCCGGCCCTGAGAGCGCGTCACCGGCGCTCTGGCCGGTTCTTGGCCACAGGCCTGCGCCGGTGTATGGGGCGTGCATGCACATCCCACGCATTGCGCTTCTACTCCTCTGTGTTTCCCTCGCTGCCTGCACCCGCGACGCGTCACCGCCGCCCGCGAGCGGGGACGCGCAGCGGTTCGACCGCGTGCCCCGGCTGGTGTTCAACCAGCTGGCCGCCGAGCTGGCGCTGCCGCTCTTTTGGCGCGCCGATGCCAACCAGAACGGTGCGCTCGAGCCGGCCGAGCTGGCGGTGACCCGGGGGCTCGAGCCGACGCCGCGCGCGTGGCTCGAGGGGGGCGCCTTCACCCCTGCGTTCCTCGACGCCTACGCGGCGATCAGCGACCGTTACGGCAAGGGCCTGGCGCCCAGCGACGACCCGCGCGAGGCGCGCCGGCAGGCGCTGCTGCGCGAGGAGCTGACGGCGGCGCGCTTCACGCTGGTCGAGAGCGACCTCCGGGGCCTGTCGGCGGCGGACCGGGCCTTCGCCGGCCACATCCTCACCGCGGCGGCGATCGTCGAGGGGATCTATCAGCAGCAGGTCGGTAGCGCCGCGCTCGCCGCCCAGCTCCCGGCCGGCGACACGATGAGCCGGATGGTCTTCTGGCAGAACCAGGGGCCCTGGTGCAGCGCGCCGACCACCGAGAAGGATCCGGACTGCAACGCCCTCGCCGCGCGGCCGCCGGAGCGCTCCGGGCTCTATCCGCTGGCACTGCAGGAGGACGAGGCGTTCTGCCAGGCCCTCGCCGCCCGCCCGGACGCCAAGGCGCTCCTCAACCAGTTCGTCGCCGTCGAGGAGCGGGACGGCAAGTTGGTGGCGGTGCCGTACCATCAGAAGTACGCCACCGCGATGAAGGCGGTCAGCGACGAGCTACGCGCGGCGGCGGCGGCCTTCCCAGCGGGCGAGGAGGCGGCGTTGAAGGCCTACCTCACCGCGGCGGCGCAGGCCTTCCTCGACGACAGCTGGTTCAAGGCGGACGAGGCCTGGGCCAAGATGAACGCCGAGAACTCGCGTTGGTACCTGCGCATCGGGCCGGACGAGACCTACTTCGAGCCGTGCGCGCAGAAGGCGGGCTTCCACGTCAGCTTTGCTCTCATCAACCCGGGCTCGCTGAAGTGGCAGCGCAAGCTCGAGCCGGTCAAGAACGAGATGGAGAAGGCCCTCGCCGCGCTCGCTGGTCCGCCCTACGTCGCGCGCCAGGTCTCGTTCCACCTGCCCGACTTCATCGACATCGTGCTCAACGCCGGCGACGCCCGCTCGTCGCGCGGCGCGACCATCGGGCAGTCGCTGCCGAACTGGGGGCCGGTGGCCAACGAGGGGCGTGGCCGGACGGTGGTGATGACCAACTTCTACACCGACCCGGACTCGCGCGCCGCGTGGCGCTCCCAGGTCGAGTCGCTGCTCTGCCCCAGCGCGATGGCTACCGTGCAGGACGATCTCGAGCCGCAGCTGATGAGCACCGTGCTGCACGAGGCGGCCCACAACCTCGGCCCGTCGCACGAGTACCAGGTGCGCGGCCAGACCGACGACCAGGTGTTCGGCGGCCCGTTGGCCTCGACGATGGAGGAGCTCAAGGCGCAGACCGCGGCGCTCTACCTCGCCGACTGGCTGGCGCGACGCGGCGTGATCGACGAGCGGATGGTCCGCACCGCCCACACCTACGACATCACCTGGGCCTTCGGACACATCTCGCGTGGCATGTACACCGGCGACGGCCGGCCGAAGGCCTATAGCCAGCTGGCCGCGATCCAGGTCGGCTACCTGATCGACCAGGGTGCGATCACCTGGCAGGCGGCCGAGACGGCGGCCAACGGCAAGGACGTCGGCTGCTTCGCGCTGGCGCTGGAGAAGTTTCCGCCGGCGATCGAGAAGCTCGGCGCCGAGGTCTTCGGGCTCAAGGCGCGCGGTGATCGGGCGCGCGCCGAGCAGCTCAAGTCGACCTACGTCGACGCGGCCGGCGCGTTCGCCGACCTGCGCGCGGCGATCGCCGAGCGGTGGCTGCGGACGCCGCAGGCGAGCTTCGTCTACGCTGTCGAGCTCTGACCCCGGTCAGCGCTTGCAGCCCTCGAGCACCTGCTCCTTCATGTCGGAGCAGCAGGTCCGCTCGCCGAAGTAGATGCCCCAGAGCACCTCCTGGAACGCCTTGCCGGCCAGCGGCGGGCCCATCGGCTTGCCGTTCTGGATCGCGGTGACGCCGACCCCGGGCTCGTAGACGAACTGGATGCGCTGGCCCTTCTTCGCCTCGTCCTTGAAGTAGCCCTGGAAGGTCTGGCGCTGCGCCTTGAGCTCGGCGGAGGCGTTCTGAGGCATCGCCTTGTCGAACGAGTCGCCGATCGTCGAGCCCATCTTCTCGGCGTCGACGTTGCGCAGCATCTCGAGGCGCAGCATCTTCACCTCGTCGGTGGTGATGATCGCCTGCGGGTCGCAGGCGCCCGACTCGGTCCAGGCGGCGAAGGCGTAGACGTCGACGAACCACTTCTCGCGCAGACCGGCGCCGATGAGCTTCAACGTCTTGCCGGCGATGGTCTCGGTCTCCTTGAACTCCTTGCCCGCGACGGTGGCGGCGTGGGCAACGGCGGCGAGCCAGAGCAGCGTGCAACAAGCGACGAGCGTACGCATCGGGAACCCTCCCTGGCGCCGCGCGGGCGCCGACGGTGAACGACAGCGCGGCGACCATAGCCGCATCGGCTCGGCGTGTCGACCGCGGGCCGCGTCAGCCCTCGCCGTGCTGCGTCAACTCGCGGACGATCGCTTCGACCACCGCGGCCCGGCCGGCGACCAGGCCGCTCGGTCGAGCGAGGGTGAACGGCTCGCCGCGGCAGGTGCGCACCAGGCCGCCGGCCTCCTCGACCGCGAGCTGCCCGGCGGCGACGTCCCACGGGTTGACGCTCGCTTGCCAGAAGCCGTCGAGCCGGCCGGCGGCGACGTCGCGCAGCGCCAGCGCCACCGAGCCCATCACCCGCACCGCACGGCAGCGGCGGTAGACGTTGGCCAGCACGAACAGCGTCTGATCGAAGGCGTGGTCGCGCGCGTAGTCGTCGCCGGTGCCGAGGACCGCCTCGTCGAGCGGCGCGTCGTCGCGCACGCGCAGCGGCACCTCGGCCTGCGTCGGGGTGCGCAGCGTCGCGCCCCGGCCGCGCTCGGCGCGGCAGAGCTCGCCGGTGGCCGGGTTGAGGATCGCCGCGTGGCGGAGCACGCCCGCCTCGGCGGCCGCGACCGAGACGGCGAACCAGGGCAGGCCGTGAGCGTAGTTGGTCGTGCCGTCGAGCGGGTCGACGTAGAAGGTCCAGGGGCTCGCGCCCGGTGTCTCGCCCGACTCCTCGGCGATGACGTGCGCGCCCGGGCAGGCGCGCGCCAGCTCGTCGAGGATGAAGCGCTCGGCCTCGAGGTCGGCCTCGGTGACGAAGCCGGCGGCCGGCTTCTCGGTGCGCCGCAGGGTGGTGCCGAAGCGGCGCAGCAGGATCGCGCCGGCCCCTTCGCTCAGGCGGGTGACGAGCTCGCGCATCGGCCGACTATTCCGCGCCGGGGGGCGCTGTGCAAGCGCATCTGGGCCCGGCCGGCGCTCCGGGGTACGCTAGGTCGATGCGCATGCACCTGGTGGTGGTCCTGCTCCTCGTCTCCGCCTGCGCCCACCAGCCGGCGCCCGGTTGCCCGGCCTGGGCGCGGCTCGGGGAGCGCTCCTACGTCGAGGGAGATGCGCTGTTCGCGGTCGGCAGCGCCGCGGGGATGCGCGAGGAGCTGGCCCAGCCGGCGGCGGATAACCGCGCGCGCGCGGAGCTGGCCCGCGGCGTGGCCGAGGTGAACGCCTATGCGCCCGACGGCCCGGTCTTCGCCGCCGAGACGCTGGTCGGCGCCGAGGTCGTCGAGCGCTGCGTCGATGCGCGCGGCGCGGTCCACAGCCTGCTCCGGTTGACGCCTCCGCCGGAGCCGCCGGAAACGCAGGAAGCGCCGAGCCCGCCGCCGCCGGAGCTCACTCCGACACAGTAGCGGCGAACGCGGCGAAGGTCGCGGCGTCGAAGAGCACGAAGACGACCCGTGTCAGGTGATGCGCCTCTCCTTCGAGGAAGGCGCGGGCTGTGCCGGTGGCGATCGGCGCTGCCTCGTCGAGCGGGAAGCCGTAGACGCCGGTGCTGATCGACGGGAAGGCGACGCTCGTCAGCGCCACGCCGTCGGCGAGGCGGAGGGCCTCGTGGTAGGCGGAGGCGAGCAGGGCCGGCTCGTCCTGGTCGCCGCCGCGCCAGATG
>JBFYZW010000499.1:0-3301 GCA_041309305.1 Deltaproteobacteria bacterium
GATCTGACCCCGCGGGGCGGTCTCTGGATCGGCTTGTCGCGGTCACCAGGCTCGGGTAGATTGCCGCCGCGCGCGGGGCGGGAGCGTCGCGTGGCGCGTCGCGAGAAGGACTCACCCATGACCCTCAGTCTCATCGGTAGGTCGATCGGCGAATCGGCGACCCTGAAGCTCAACGAGCAGGCGGCGATCTTGCGCGCCAAGGGCGAGCCGGTCATTCACCTCGGCGGCGGCGAGCCGAAGAGCAAGCCGCCGTTCGACGCCCTGGTCGCGGCGGCGGCGATGCTCACGAGCGGCGAGGTGCGCTACACGCCGGCCGACGGCATCCCGGCGCTCAAGCAGGCGATCATCCGCTACACCGAGGAGTTCTACCAGCGCCGCGTCCAGCCGGAGAACGTCATCGCCTCGGGCGGGGCCAAGCAGGCGATCATGGTCTGCCTGCAGGCGATCCTCAACCCGCAGGACGAGCTGGTCTTCCCGTCGCCCTACTGGGTCAGCTACCCCGAGATGGCCAAGCTGTGCGGCGCGGTGCCGGTGCCGGTGAAGAGCGACGACGGCAGCTTCGAGCCGCGCCTGTCCGACATCGAGCGGGTGCTGACCTCGTACACCAAGGCGATCATGCTCAACAGCCCGAACAACCCGAGCGGCGCCTGTTACAGCGAGCAGTTCATCGCCGGGGTGGTCGAGCTGTGCGAGAAGCGCAATCTCTACCTGGTCATGGACGACATCTACCACCGGCTGATCTTCGACGGTCGCAAGCCGATCAACTGCTACCGCTACGCCAAGGACCTGTCGGAGAACTCGAAGCTGGTGGTCATCAACGGCGTCTCGAAGCAGTACGCGATGACCGGTTTTCGCATCGGCTGGGCGGTGGCCAACCGCAAGCTGGTCGAGGCGATGACCAACATCCAGAGCCACCAGACCTCCGGTCCGTCGGCGCTCTTGCAGCACGCGGCGGTCGCGGCGATCAACGGCGTGCAGTCGAGCGTCGACAGCCTGGTGCAGACGCTGGAGAACAACCGCAACGTCCTGGTCGATCTGTTGCGCGCCTTCGACGGGGTCAAGGTGACCAAGCCGCAGGGCACCTTCTACTGCTTCGCCGACTTCAGCGCCTATGACAAGAACTCGACCCGGCTGTCGAAGTTCCTGCTCGACAAGGTGCGGGTGGTCACCGTGCCGGGGGTCGAGTTCGGTTGGGAGGGATACCTGCGCTTGTCGACCTGCGGCACGATGAAGGAGATCATCGACGGCATCGAGCGGATCAAGTGGGCCCTGGATCCGAACGCGCCCAACGAGCTGTTCATGGGTGAGCGCAAACTGGTCCGCGACTGGACGTAGCGAGGTTGGCGATGGCGAAGTATCTCGAGTTCGACACCCCGGCGGTCAAGCACGCTCACGAGCTGGCGAGCGCGTTCAAGCTCGACAACCATGGGCTGGTGCACCTCGACCGCGTGTTCTGGAACCTGCCCGAGGCGGCGCTGGTCGAGGAGGCGGTGTTCCGCGGTGAGGGGCACCTGACGCTCGGCGGGTCGCTGTTGGTCAACACCGGCAAGCACACCGCACGCGCCGCGGCCGACAAGTACGTCGTGCGCGAGGCCTCGACCGAGAGCGAGATCTGGTGGGGACAGTACAACCGGCCATTCTCGCAGGAGAAGTTCGCCGGCCTGCTCGCCCGGCTGCAGGCCTACTGGCAGGACGAGGAGCTCTTCGTCCAGGACTGCTTCGCCGGCGCCGACCCGACCTACCAGCTGGCGGTGCGCGTGATCGCCGAGAAGGCTTGGCACGGTCTGTTCGCGCGCAACATGCTCATCCCGCTGGCCAGGCAGGATGACTACAAGCGCCATGTCCCCGAGTTCACCGTCTTCGCCGCGCCGACCTTCAAGGTCGATCCGCGCATCGACGGCACGCGCAGCGAGACGGCGATCGTCATCAACTTCGCCGCCCGCACCGCGTTGATCTGCGGCTCGGCGTACGGGGGAGAGATCAAGAAGACGATCTTCACCGTGCTCAACTTCCTGCTCCCGCGCCAGGAGGTGCTGGCGATGCACTGCTCGGCCAACGTCGGCCCGGACGGCGACGCGGCCTTGTTCTTCGGCCTGAGCGGCACCGGCAAGACGACGCTCTCCGCCGATCCGCGGCGGGCGTTGATCGGCGACGATGAGCATGGTTGGAGCGACGACGGCGTGTTCAACTTCGAGGCCGGCTGCTACGCCAAGGTGATCCGCCTCTCGTCCGAGCACGAGCCGCAGATCTACGCCTGCACCCGGCGCTTCGGCACCATCCTCGAGAACGTCGTCTACGACCCGATCTCGCGCCACATCGATCTCGACGACGAGCGCCTGACCGAGAACACGCGCGCCTCGTACCCGCTCGAGTTCATCCCCAACGTCGTGCCCGAGCGGCGCACCCGCGCCCACCCGAAGAACGTCATCTTCCTCACCTGCGACGCCTCGGGGGTGTTGCCGCCCATCGCTCGCCTGAGCCGCGATCAGGCGATGTACCACTTCATCAGCGGCTACACCTCGAAGATCGCCGGGACCGAGATCGGCCTGGGGATCGAGCCGCAGATCACCTTCAGCGCCTGCTTCGGCGCGCCGTTCATGGTCCATCACCCGTTCACCTACGCGCAGCTCCTGTCGCGCAAGATGGAGCAGCACGGCACCACCTGCTGGCTGGTCAACACCGGCTGGACCGGTGGCCGCTTCGGCGTCGGCAAGCGCATCTCGATCCGTCACACCCGGGCGCTGCTCAACGCCGCGCTCGAGGGCAAGCTCCAGGACGTGCCGTACCGGCGGGATCGTCTGTTCGGCTTCGAGGTCCCGACCGCCTGCCCCGAGGTGCCGGCCGAGGTGCTCGACCCGGCCGCCTCGTGGGGCAACAAGGACGAGTACTGGAAGAAGTACGACGCGCTGGTGGCGCGCTACATCGAGAACTTCAAGCTGTTCGCCGACGGCTGCTCGCCCGAGGTGGTGGCCAGCGGGCCGAAGCGCCTGGCCCAGGTGAGCTGAGCGCCGGCGCCGTGCTCGGGCCGGAAACCGGGACGAGCGCTGCGGCCCGGTTGCGCGGGCTGCGGCGCCTCACTATGGTGACCGGCGTGTATCGCACCTCGTCCGGCCCGGCCGCGCTCGCGGCGTCCGCGCTGATCGCCGCCGCCTGCGTGGCGCAGCCGCCCGAGACGTCGCCCACGCGGCCGCCGCCGTTGCCGTTCGTCTACCGTACCCCGTACGTCGTCAAGGCGCCGCTGCCGCCGCGCTTCGCGGTGCCTTTGCCCCATTCGCTCGCCGCGCTGACCGACGCCGAGGCG
>JBFYZW010000500.1:0-8268 GCA_041309305.1 Deltaproteobacteria bacterium
GGGGTGAGAGGTCGGCGAGCTTGCTGTCGTGGACCTCGAGATGATCACCACCGGCCGGGATGCGCCGATCCACGAGGCGGCCGAGCTCGCACACCACGCCCGGCCTCTCGCGCAGCGCCTCAACGATCGCCTGATGCAACGCGGACGGCATGCGCGAAGCCCAGAGCAACCCTCGTGCCACGCGCAACTCCGCGCCAGATCGACCGCCGAGCGTCGCACTGTCGCAGGTTGGGACGCCGACCTCGCACGCCTGCGGCGCCGCGGCGCGCGCCGATCTCGAGCTCACGCCGCGCCGAGGCGGCTCGCCTGTACGGCGCCCTGAATCGACCGTTGGTCTCACCGTTGGCCGACATGCATGCACAAGACAGACGAGGTCAGCCCGCCGACTCCGCCAGGACAGATCCTCGGCCGAAGGTCGATCTGATGATGATCACGGCAGCGGTCAGCTCGCGACCGCCACCACGCGCTCCCCGGTCCCGGCAAACTCCGGGATCAACCGCCTCAACCCCTCGTAAACCTGCCGCTCGTCGACGCGGTTGACCTGGTAATTCAGCAGGTTTGTCGCTAGCACAGGCCCGACACCCCGATTGGACGACCGAGACAACGATGCTTCTCGAATGGGACGCAAAGAAGGCACATGGGAACGAGAAGAAGCACGGAGTTTCTTTCGAAGAAGCGGCGACGATATTCGGCGACGCATTGGCGATCACCTTTGCGGATCCGGATCACTCGGCTTCCGAGGATCGGTATGTTACCTTCGGTCTGAGCTACCGTGGGCGCCTACCGGTTGTTGCCCATGCAGATCGAGGAGATCAAACGAGGATCATCAGCGCGCGCCGCGCGACGAAACGAGAGAGGCTGATCTATGAAGAAGGCTAGGTCTAACGCCCTGCGGCGCGAATACAGCAGAAATGAGCTCGGCCGGGGCACCCGCGGCAAGTACGCCGAGAGTTTCCGCAAGGGCACGAACCTGGTCCTACTCAGTCCAGACGTGGCTGCCGCATTCCCCACGGATTCATCAGTCAACGAGGCACTCCGGGGCCTGATCCGCGTCGCCGAAAAGACCATCGGCCGGCGGGAATCGCGCAAAGCGTCCTGACCCTCGCCCCCGTGGCGGCCCGATCTGGCATCAGTTCGGCTGCGCGGCGGTGGTGGGCGTGTGCATCGGCACGGCCTGCCCCCCGCTGAACTCCGGGATGAGCCGCCGCAACCCGTCGTAGACCTTCTTCTCGTCAGCCCCATCCACCGCCGCGAGCAGCCCATCAATCCCGCGCCCCAGCTCCGCGAAACCCAAAGCCCCGCGCACCCGCCCGACGAAGACCTTGTTGTGCGAGGTCTTCTCCGCCTGCTCCTCATCGGTGGCCAGCTCTTCGAACAGCTTCTCCCCGGGCCGGATGCCGGTGAACTTGATCTCGACGTCTTTGTCGGGCTCGAGGCCGGACTACCGGAACGAATCCTGCTCCGAGGCCAGCACCCGTACCGGACGGCCCGTGTCCAGAAGGGGGCCCTCGCCGTTTTGGTCGAGCGTCACGACCTGCGACACGTTGACGAGACCGTTACGGGTCGAAGATCTCCGCCGCGGTGGCGACCTTCACCGCACGCCTGTGCCAACGAACGAGCAGGTCGACGTCCTTGCACGCGGCGATCCGGCAACTTCGGCGCCGTGGCGACCGCGGTCTCGGCGGTGCTGGCCCGTGCGTCACCGATCACGCCGCCGAGCTCGAGCTCGACGAGGTCTTTGCCGGCTCGTTCGACTATCGGACCGGCGACCTGGACGGCGAGCCGCTCGCGACCCTGATCGCTCCGCACCCGGGGCGACCGTGGCGGTGGCAACATCCGTTTCTTCTTCGGCAGCTACCGCTATTCGGAGGAACCGCCCGAGCTGACGACTGCCAGACAGACGGAGACGGTCCAACGATTCGACTCGGGGTAGAGGTCGACGGCGTCCTTGGTCGCTGTGGGGCGCAGGTGGAGCTTCGCCTCGAGCCTCATCGCGATGAAGGCGGCCGGCTCTTCTTCTTGGCGCGTGTCTTTGGCTTCGCCTTCACCTTCGACGGCCTCTTCTTGCGGGTCGTCGGCGCGGCCGCCGGCTCGAGCGCGAGCTCGTCGCCGGAGGTGCCCATCTCCAGCCCGAACAGCTCGGCGAGGCCGTCGGCCGCCAGGACCTTGTCCTCGGCCGGCCCATGTTTCGACAGCGGCAGCCCCTTGCCGGCCTTGGCGATGAGGTCCTTCTCGTTGACCTTGCGCAGCTGGAAGAGAAGCTCGGGCTTCTGGTCGAGCCGCGCGCCGATGCCGTAGAATACGGCCGCCACGTGCTTGCACATCGAGGCCCAGTCCGGGCAGCTGCACGAGAACTCGATTTCGGCCGGCGCCGGGAACAGCCCGGTCTTGTGCTGGCAGATGCGCTCCATCACTCCCGTGGCGAAGCGTCCCTGGAGCAATTCGACCAGCGAGTCGATGGCACCGGCGCAATCGGTGCAGATCGAGGTCCAGCGCTTCCTGGGCACGGCCGACACCTTGACCGCCACCTTGTAGATGTCGGAGCCGCTCACCATGGCGGTGACCTCGCCGGGCGCGATCTGCAGATCGACGACCGAGCCGTTGCGCACGTACGTGCGTCCTCTCGGCAGGCGGTTGGCGAAATCGCTATACCGCTCGAGGTTGTCGCACCACGCCTTGCCCCAGAAGGTGCGCGCGATGGTGCGGCCCTCGACCACCACCGGCGAGACGGGGTGGCCCTTCTTCTTGAGCTTCTGCATCTCGCGCGCGGCCTTGCGCCGCCGCTCGGCGACGGACACGTAGGGGCGCCAGCCGTAGTAGTCGTAGTAGCCCATGCCTCACTCCTTCATCGCGGCGCGAAGATCGAGCGCGACGAGCCTGAGGAGCTCCTCGTCCTTCATCTCGGTCAGGCTCAGCTCGGCGCCGCCTTCGAGCAGCTCGTGTGAGAGCTGCTTCTTCGACTCGATGAGGTCGTCGATCTTCTCTTCGACGGTGCCGCGGCAGACGAACTTGTGGACCAACACGTTCTTCGTCTGCCCGATGCGGAAGGCGCGGTCGGTGGCCTGGTTCTCGACCGCCGGGTTCCACCAGCGGTCGAAATGGATCACGTGCGCGGCCGCGGTGAGGTTGAGGCCCGATCCGCCGGCCTTGAGCGACAAGACGAAGAACGGCACCGACTCGTCCTCCTGGAAGCGCTCGACCAGGTCTTTGCGCTTCTTCACCGCGGTCTCGCCGTGGAGCACGAGTCCCGGCCGACCGAACACGCAGCCCAAGAACGACGCGAGGGGTGCGGTCACCTCCCGGAACTGGGTGAAGACCAGCGCCTTCTCCTGCTTGGCGGCGATCACCTCGCCGAGCTCGCGCAGGCGCGCCCACTTGCCGCTGTCGACCTCGGCCCACGCGCCGTCGCCCAGCCACTGCGAGGGGTGGTTGCAGATCTGCTTGAAACGCATGAGGAACGCCAGCACCAGCCCCTTGCGCTTGATCCCCTCGGCGTCGTCGAGCTGCTCGCGCAGCTCCTTGACCGCCTGCTGGTAGAGCGCGGCCTGCCTGCGGCTGAGCTGGCAGAACGCCTTGACCTCGGTCTTGTCGGGAAGGTCGGCGATGATGGTCCGGTCGCTCTTGAGCCGGCGCAGGATGTAGGGGCGCACCAGGTCGCGCAGCGGGCCATAGGGGTTGGGCTTCGCGGCCAGGCGCTTGGTGTAGCGCGCCAGCTCCTTGGCCGAGCCGAGCAGGCCCGGGTTGATGAAGTCGAAGATCGACCACAGGTCGCCGAGGCGGTTCTCGATCGGCGTGCCGGTGAGCGCGATGCGCGCCCGCGCCTGGAGCTGCTTCGCCGCGCGCGTCTGCTTGGCTTCCGGGTTCTTGATCGCCTGGGCTTCGTCGAGCACCGCCAGCTGCCAGGAGGTCGTGGCCAGCCAGGGGAGGCGCAGCAGCGAGCCATAGCTCGTGATCACGAGGTCGACTTCGGCGAGGCGCGACAACTGGATGGACTTCAGCTCGTCGGCCGTCATGGCCGAGGTGTGCGCGACCATCGCCTTCAGACTCGGTGCGAAGCGCTCGATCTCGCCGGTCCAGTTGGCGAGCAACGACGCCGGCGCGACGAGGATGCTCGGCCGCCGCGAATCCCGCGGCGCTCGGCGCAGCACGAGCAGGAGCGCGAGCACCTGGACCGTCTTGCCGAGCCCCATGTCGTCGGCGAGGCAAGCCCCCAGCCCCAGCCGCGCCAGCAGATGCAGCCAGCGGAGCCCGACCTCCTGGTAGGGTCGCAGGGTGCCGTGCAGCTCGCGGCCGGGATTGACCTTGGCGAGCTCGTCGGGAGCACGCAGCCCCGCGAGGGTCTCGGCGAGCCAGGGCCCGGCGACGACCCTGGACCAGTCGAGATCGGCACCGGCCGCCCCGCCGTCCTCGCCGTCCGCGCCGACATCGGCGCCGGCGAGCATGCGCATCGCTTCGGCGAACGAGAGGCCTCTTTCGCTGGCGAGCCGCTCCGCCTCCTGGAATCGAGCCATCATCCGCGCGAGCCGCCCGCGGTCGACCTCGACCCACTGGCCGCGGATGAGGGCGAGCCCGTTCGCACCGGCCAGGATCTCCTTCACCTCGGCCTCGGTCAGCCGCTGCCCGTCGAGCGTGACCTCCATGTGGAAATCGAGCAGGGCGTCGGTCCCGAGCGCCGAGGGGGCCTTGGCGCCGACCGTGGCGGTCACCTGGGGTCGGGCCGGCCGACCGGCGCGCCAGTGAGCGGGCATGCGGACCACGACACCGGCGCGCTCCAGCTCGGCGACGTCACCGAGGAGCCGGAACGCCTCCTGCGGTGACCAGCGCAGCGGGTGGAATACCTCGCCGGCATCGACCATCTGCCTGAGCCAGGCGCAGCGCTCGGCGGCGCGCTGGACCGGCAAGAGGAGCGACAAGAGCCTCTCCTTGCGGGCAGCCCCGGCGTACTCGCGCAGGGCCTGACCGAGCGGGAGGTGCTGCGCCTGGCCGTGGCGCGACAGTCGGTGGGTGTAGGTCGCCAGGAAGGCGAACGGCGCCTGCGCGTCCTTGCGATTCTCGGCGAGGTTGAAGTGGACCCGCCCGACGACGTTCCAGGCCGGGTTCAGGCGCTTCAAGAAGTCGGGCAGCGCGAGCTTCGACTTGGCCTGCTCCGCCGCGAAGGCTTCGCCGGTCTCGGTCCACAAGGCGCGAAGGAGGTCGACGGTCAGGTACTCGGCGCCGGGCATCAGCGGAGCGGCGGCGGCCACCAGCTCCAGATCGTCCGCGGGCGGCGGCAGGTCACCCTCGCCGCCCTCGGTGTCGGGTCTCGTGCACAGCGCCGTGACGAAGCGGCTGCCGAGCTCGCGCCAATAGGCGAGCGCCGGCGGCAGAACCCGGCCGACCTCCGCGCCGCCGAGCTGCAGCAGCCCGTGCCCGCTCCCGCGCTCGAACGCCTGCCGCAGGCGCGTCGCGAGCGCGGCATCGAGCGGCGCGGCGTCCTCCTGCTGCACGACCATCAGACGGCCGTGAGGCGTGAGCGCCGGGGTCAGACGCAACTCGGCGGTGTCAGCTGCCATGTGTCGTCGTTGATACTCCTCTCGGCGTGCCCACGACAATCTGAATCGAGTCGCTGGTCCGTGACCCGCTCCTCGTCGCCTACGCAGTACCGTCGGTCTTCGCTCGAGTGGCGAGGTCTAGCCATCGAGCTTACCTTGCTGGTTGCGCCAGAACATCCACGTACAGGGCGCCTGCGACGTGGTCCGCGCCGCCATCGTGCGCGCCATCGCCGCCCGCCTCGAGCGGGCCGAGGGCCGCTCCGTTCAACCCCGCCCCAAGGGCTTCGTCCTCGCTCCCCCACCGGTCGAGCTGCCGCGCTAGTAGGCCGGCTCAGTTCAGGCCGGCGACCCCGCGCACCCACCAGACGAAGACCTTGTTGTGCTCGGCACGGCTCGAGCCCCGACAGCCGGACGAGGTCCTGCGCCAGCGCCAGCACTGACACCGGCTCGCCCATATCGAGGATAAACACCTCGTCGCCCTTGCCGAGTGCCGCCGCCTGGAGCACGAGCTGCGACGCCTCGGGGATGGTCATGAAGTAGCGCTTCATCTCGGCGTGGGTGATGGTCACCCGCCCGCCGCGGGCGATCTGCTTGCGCAGGATGGGCACGACGCTCCCGACCGCCCTTTTCTGATTGCAGGTACATACCCATATTGGGTACGATAAAACCCAATATGGGTATGCAGAGGTCAAAACGCTCGCGCGACGCCGGCCTGGCGGACGCGCTCTTCTCCGGCGCGCGCCAGCGAGTTCTGGGCTTGCTGTTCGGACAACCGTCGCGCAGCTTCTACGCTACTGAGCTGATCGGACTGGCGGGTTGTGGATCTGGCGCCGTCCAGCGTGAGCTGGCGCGTCTGACGCAAAGCGGGCTGGTCACCGTACGCCCAGTGGGCAATCAGAAGCACTACCAAGCCAACGCCGAGTCGCCCATCTTCGCCGAGTTGTGTGGCCTCGTGCAGAAGACGGTCGGATTGGCGGAACCGTTGCGCGAAGCACTTGCACCCTTGGCGCGCCAGATCGTTGCCGCCTTCGTCTACGGGTCTGTCGCCAAGAGGACCGACACGGCCAGCAGTGATATCGACCTGATGCTCGTGACCGATGACGTTGGCTATGCCGAGGTCTTCGCCGCATTGGAGGCGGCAAGCAACCGGTTCGGTCGCACAGTGAATCCTAGCATTCTGACCCGCAAGGACTTCACCAAGCGCAGGAAAGCCAATGAGTCCTTCCTGACCCGGGTGTTGGCACAGCCCAAGGTCTGGATTATCGGAGGTGAGGATGACCTCCCCGTTTGAAAACCTGACTGGGCCAGGTAGGCCATTGAAGGCTGAGCCGCCTGACGCGCGGGAGTTTGCCGGACTCGTGCGGTCGGGCCATGCCCGACTGCAAGACGCGCTCAACAACACTCTCGCGCTCGAAAGCCGTTTTGACCTCGCGTAGTACAACGCGGCGCACGCTTTTTGCCTGGCGGCGCTTCGCTGGAACGGCTACCGGTGCACCAACAGGTATGTCGTTTTCCAGCTCCTGCCGCACACGCTCGGTCTTGGGCCGGAGGTCTGGCGCGTGCTTTCCAAATGCCACGACATTCGCAACCAGGGCGAATACGAAGGCGACCTCACCATCGACGAGCGGATCGTCACCGACCTCATTGCCGCCTGTCGGGCCGTTGCCGACGAGGTCGATACCTTGGGGACGCCCCCCGCATAACCCCGATCGCCTCGGGTGTCTCCATCGTCTGCATCGTCTCCATCGTCTCCATCGGCGTCGACCAGGTCGTCCTCGAGGCCGTTGTAGTCCTCAGCTATCCAGTTGCAGGTGACCTCGGCGTCACCGCCGCCGCAGTCGCCCCCGCCGCCTTCTCCCCGGTGCTGTTGCCGGTGAGCCCCGGAATCAACCGCCTCAACCCCTCGTAGACCTGCCGCTCGTCCGCCCGGTTCGCGGCCCTGAGCAGCTCCTGGATGCCGCGGTTCAGCTCTGCCCACTCGGCGCCTTTGACGCGCCCGACAAAGACCTTGGAGTGCTTGGTCTTGACCGCCTGTGAACGGCACCCAGACGCGCTCGTGTTGGAGGGACAGAAAGGTGGAGCTCGCTATGTCTGGAAGGGGCTGCCGAGCGCGACAATAGCCGGCGCCGGCGCCTGCGCCAGGCAATCACCGGCGTCGCCGGCGTAGCGCCGCCGAAGAGCCGGCACCGGCCCAGCGAAATGAACGCGATCATAATATTTCCACGCAATTACGGGATGTTGCGCATAACCGTTCAAAACCTCGCCGAGGGCGGCCAATCGAGTTGGCGTGCTGGAACATCCGCCTTGGAGCCGTGACCCTCCGCCACCGTCCCCCCATCGCTCGCGGTCCCCGTGAACTCCGGAATCAACCGCCGCAGGCCTTCGTACACCGCCCGCTCGTCGGCCCCATCGACGGCCCCGAGCAGCTCCTCGATGCCGCGCCCCAGCTCCGCCCAACCCAAAGCCCCGCGCACCCGCCCAACAAAGACCTTGTTGTGCGAGGTCTTCTCCGCCCGTTCTTCATCGGTGGCCAGCTCTTCGAACAGCTTCTCCCCGGGCCGAATGCCGGTGAACTTGATCTCGACGTCCCGCCCCGGCTCGAGCCCCGACAGCCGGACGAGGTCCTGCGCCAGCGCCAGCACGGAGACCGGCTCCCCCACATCGAGGATGAACACCTCGCCGCCCTTGCCGAGCGCCGCCGCCTGGAGCACGAGCTGCGACGCCTCGGGGATGGTCA
>JBFYZW010000501.1:0-4492 GCA_041309305.1 Deltaproteobacteria bacterium
GCCGATCTCGACGAGCCCTCGGCGACCCCCGACGCGGCGGTGGCCGCCGCCGTCGGCGCCGCCGACAGCGCGCAACGGCGGAGCGACGTCGACCTCGGCTGGCTGGCCAACGCCGTCGCCGCGCGGCTGCACGCCCGCACCGGCCGCACCCAGGACGCGGCCTTTTTGACCAAGAAGGCCCGCCGCCTGGCCCAGGTCGCCCGCGCGCGCCTCTCGGCCCGCCTCGAGCGGCTCTACGCCCAGGTCTGGTTCCGCCGCGAGGCCTGGACCGGCCTGCATCAACTCGCCGACCCGGAGAGCGACCGACCGACGCGCGACGTCGACCGGTTGCTGGCGATCAACCGCGAGCTGACCCAGGACCACGACCCGGATCGGCTGCTCGAGCGGATCATCGACGCGGCGATCGCGCTCTCGGGCGCCGAGCGCGGCTTCATCATCCTCGCCGCAGATGGCGGCGAGCCCGACCTCGAGGTCCGCGCGGCGCGGAACATCGATCACGAGTCGCTCAGCGCCGGCGAGCTGAACATCAGCCGCTCGATCGCCCAGCAGGCGATGGACAGCGGCGCGCTGGTGACCACCGTCAACGCCCTCGACGACGACCGCTTCCGCGAGTTCATGTCGGTGCACCAGATGAAGCTCCGCTCGGTGCTCTGCCTGCCGCTGCGCGCCCGCGGCGTCCGCGGCGCGCTCTACCTCGACAACCGATTCCGCATCAGCGCCTTCTCCGAGACCGACGCGGCGCTGTTGACCGCCTTCGGCGACCAGGCGGCGATCGCGCTCGCCAACGCGCGCTACGTCACCGAGCTCGACCGGCGCGCGCGCGAGCTGGAGCGCTCCCGCGAGCAGATCGAGGCGCTAAACCAACGCCTGCAGCGCGAGCTCTCCGCCAGCGCCGCCGAGCTGGCCCAGGCACGCGCGGCCGGCGCCGACCGGCCGGAGGACGAGGGCCGTCACGGGATGATCGGCCGCAGCGCCGCGATGCGCGAGGTCTTCCGCGTCATCGATCGGGTCGCCGACAAGGAGGTCGCGGTGACCGTCCTCGGCGAGTCCGGCACCGGCAAGGAGCTGGTGGCCCGCGCGATCCACAACGCCTCGAAGCGCGCCGGTCAGTTCGTCTCGGTCAACTGCGGCGCGATCCCGGGCGAGCTTCTCGAGAGCGAGCTGTTCGGCCACGAGAAGGGCTCGTTCACCGGCGCGGTGCGCGCGAAGCCCGGCCTGTTCGAGGTCGCGCGCGGCGGGACGATCTTCCTCGACGAGATCGGCGACATGCCCCTCACGATGCAGGTCAAGCTGCTCCGGGTCCTGCAGCAGAAGGAGTTCCGCCGGGTCGGCGGCACCGAGAACCTGGCGACCGACGCGCGCGTCATCTCGGCGTCGAACCGGGATCTCGAGGAGATGGTCCGCGCCGGCTCGTTCCGCGAGGACCTGTGGTATCGCCTCAACGTGGTCGAGATCCACGTCCCGCCGCTGCGCGAGCGCCGCGACGACCTCCCGCCGCTCATCGCCCACCTGCTGGCCAAGCATGGCGGCAAGGCCGCGCCGGGCGCCTCCCGCGCGGCGCTGGGCGCGCTGCTCGACCACAGCTGGCCGGGCAACGTACGCGAGCTCGAGAACGAGATCCAGCGCGCGGTCGCCCTCGCCGAGGGGGAGATCGACCTGGACAGCCTCTCGGCGAAGCTGCGCGGGCACGCTCCTGGGCGAGAGCCGTCCGCCACCGGCAGCCTGCGCGACGCGGTCGACCACTTCGAGCGTGAGCTGATCCGCAGCACCCTCGCGAGCTGCGACGGCCGGGTCGCCGCCGCTGCGACGCAACTCGGCCTCACGCGAGCGGGCCTATACAAGAAGATCCATAAGTACGGCCTCTCTGGAGACAACTGACCACGCACCTGTATCCTGGCGTTGACAGATCACCCAGGCCTCGTTCTTGAGGTTCTGTTATTATTGATCTTTTCCTAAACGGGTCGTGGCACGGCACATGCTTATTGGACTGACCGTGAGATACCGAATATCCATCATCTCCCTGCTCGGCGCCTTCGCGATGCAGGCCTGCATCATCGACACCGTTCCGCTGCCCGACTTCGATGATCGGGAGGAGGATCGGGACGGCCTCGATCCCAGCTTCGAGGCGGGCGCGATCAACGCCTCGGCCCTGTATTACACCGAAAGCCCGGTGCTGCTCGTCGGCGTCGAGTGGGCCGTCCCGGCCAGCATCGACGTCGTCGCCGCGAACCCGATCCGCCAGAACTGGCGTGGCACGACCGAGGCGAGCGCCAGCGGCTCGTTCAACATGCCAGTCAATGCCGTGATCGGTGACTTGATCGAGATCTCCATCTACCTCGACGGCGAGGAGATCGACGCCGTCCCGCTGCTGCTCGCGCCGGCCTCGAGCGCCGCCGAGCGCGCCAACGGAGACCTGGACGCCTTCCTCGGCCAGAGCGGCGGCAACGACCCGCCGACCCCGGGCGCGGCGGTGGTCGTCTCGCCGCCCACCGCCCAGGGCGTGGTCACCATCTCGGCCCCGGCCGGGACGGTCTCGCCGGGCATCGCGATCGTCGTCGCCAACCTCGCCAACGGCGCCTCGACGGTGACCAACGCGCAGAACGACGGGAGCTTCCTGGCCCGCCTGAGCGGCCAGTCGGGCGATCCGCTGTCGATCTTCGCGGTGGAGCCAGCCGCCTCGAACGCCGGCGCCGCGCCGCTGACCGCCTTCGTCCCCTGAGCGAGACGGGTGGCGCCTTGGCTGCGCCCTCGGCTACTTCTTGAACAACGCCTCGAGCTTCGCCTTGGCGGCGCTGACGTCGACCACCGGCGCCCGCTCCCCTTGGAAGGCGCGGAACATGCCGCACAGGTTGCTGCGCTCCTTGTCCGGCACGTACTCAGCGATCGTCTCGGAGCAGTCGTTGTGCGCCCCGGGCTCGTAGTACTGGCAGTTCTTGCACGAGCGCATGTCGAGGCGACAGTGCGGGCACTCGTCGTCCCGCATCACCTTGTCTTCCATCTCGGTCGGCTGGCGGCAGGACCAGCAGACGAAGGTCCACTTCGACATCCCGTCCTCGCCTTCAGCCGGTGATGGTGATCGGCTGGCGCGCCGGCCGCCCCTGCTTCCAGTGCCGCCGCAGCCACCCGCGCTCGCGCATCGCGATCTCCTGGATCTTCAAGATGCCCTGGGTCAACGCCTCAGGCCGCGGGGGACAGCCCGGCAGATAGACGTCGACCGGGATGATCTTGTCGACGCCCTTGACCACCGAGTAGCTGGGCTGGAACAGGCCGCCGCAGTTGGCGCACGACCCCATCGAGATGACGTACTTCGGATCGGGCATCTGCTCATAGAGCAGCTTGCAGCGCTCGGCCATCTTGTAGGTCAACGTGCCAGCGACGATCATCAGATCCGACTGGCGCGGCGAGGCGCGCGGGATCGCGCCGAAGCGATCAACGTCGGCCCGCGGCCCGCCGGTCTGCATCAGCTCGATGCCGCAGCAGGCCAGGCCGAACAGAAGGTAGAAGAGCGAGCTCTTGCGGCTCCAGTTGAGCAGGAAGTCGGCCAGATCGTCGACGCGGGTCAACGCGATCCCGCCGCTCTGGGACAGGTGCTTCTCACTCATCACGGCGACTCCTCGGTGCGTACCATCCCCCGGCGGCACCGAGCGAGTCAAGCGGAGTCACTCGGGTTCTGCGGACGCCGCGCGGCCTGTCCGGCTTGACACGAGCAGAGCAGAACGCCGACTGTGGCCGGATGCGCGTGCTTCTGGTCACGCCGCCGCTGGTGCAGCTCAACACCCCGTACCCGGCGACACCGCACCTGCTCGGCTACCTCCGCGCCCACGGCGTCGACGCCAGGCAGACGGACGCCGGGCTGAGCTGGTTCCTGCGCCTGGTCTCGCCGACCGGCCTCGGTCGCCTGCGCGACGCCCTCGGCGCAGCCCCATCGCGCCGCGGCCGCCGCGCGCGCCCAGCGAGCGTCGCCCACTTCCTCGACCACGCCGACGCCTACCTCGACTGCGCCGCGCCGGTGCTCGACTTCCTGCGCCACCGCGACCCGAGCCTCGCGGTCCGCATCGCCGGCCGCCGGCTCCTGCCCGAGGGTCCGCGCTTCGCCGCGCTCGGCCCGCCTGGGGAAGAGGAGGAGTACCTGCACTGGGCCTTCGGCGCGCTCGGCGTCGTCGACCGCGCCCGCTACTTCGCGACCTTGTTCCTCGAGCAGATCGTCGACGCGGTGCACGACGGCGTCGACCCGCACGTCGGGTTCGCCCGCTACGGCGAGCACCTCGCCGCGGCGGGGCTCGCGCTCGGACCGCTGCTCGACGAGGCGCGCCGGACCGATCGCCTGACCGCGGCGCTGCTCGACGAGGTGGCGGCGGAGCTGTGCGCCGGCCACCAGCCCGACGTCGTCGCGATGACCTTGCCCTTCCCGGGCACCGTCCTCGGCGCCCTGCGCTTGGCCGGCGCGGTGCGCCGCCACCGGCCGGGGGCGCGGATCGTCTGGGGCGAGATC
>JBFYZW010000502.1:0-5440 GCA_041309305.1 Deltaproteobacteria bacterium
CGAGGTGATCCTGCTCATCGACATCGACGCCGCCGGCCAGGTCGAGCGGGTCGAGGTGCAGTCGGCCAGCCACCCGGCCTTCGCCGCCGCGGCGCTCGCCGCCGCCACCCGGTTCGTCTTCACCCCGGCCGAGATCGACGGCCAGCCGGCGGCGATCCGCATCGAGTACCGCACCGTCTTCACCGCCGAGCTGCCGCAGCCGGACGTGATCACCGGCGCCCCGCAGCGAGCGGCCGAGACCCTCGCGCCGATCAACTTCGCAGGCCTGGTGCGCGAGGCCGGCACGCGCCGGCCGATCGCCGCGGTCACCGTGCGCCTGAACGGCGTGCCGGCGGCCGAGACCGACCACGACGGCCGCTTCGCCGTGCGCGGCGCGCCGGGGGGCACCGTCACGGTGCAGCTCGCCGCGCTCGGCTACGAGAGCTACACGGTCGACGAGGAGCTCAGCGCCGAGACGCGCACCGAGGCGAAGTACTACCTGGTGCGCCGCTCGACCAACCCGTTCGAGGTGGTGGTACGCACGCGCGCCGAGCGGCGCGAGGTGGCGAAGATCGAGCTGAGCCGCGCCGAGCTGAAGAAGGTCCCCGGGACCTTCGGTGATCCGGTGCGGGTGATCGAGAACCTGCCGGGCATGGGCCGCACCCCGGGCGGCCTTGGCGGCGCGCTGCTGGTGCGTGGCGATCGCCCCTCGTCGACGGCAGTCTACTTCGACGGCGTGCGCATCCCGCTGCTCTACCACTTCGGCGGGCTGACCTCGGTGGTCAACGCCGAGCTGCTCGAGGCGATCGACTTCTCCCCGGGTGGCTTCGGCGCCCGCTTCGGCGACGCGACCGCCGGCATCGTCGAGATCAAGAGCCGTGACCTGGCCTGCGAGCTGTGGCGCGGCAGCGGCAAGCTCGACATCATCGACGCCTCGGCGTTCACCTGCGCGCCGGTGGGCGGCTGGCAGGTCGCCGCCGCCGCCCGCCGCTCCTACGTCGATCTGATGCTCGGCCTGGTGCTCGACGCCATACCGCGCGAAGAGGGCCAGGGCAGCGTCACCGCCTCGCCGGTCTACTGGGACTACCAGGTCAAGGCCAGCCGGCGGTTCGGCGCGCACCGCGTCGATCTGTTCGCCTTCGGCGCCGACGACCGCTTCCGGCTGCTCACCGCCGGCTCGGCCGAAGACGTCGACATCGAGTTCGGCCTGCACCTCGCCAGCCACCGCCTGCTCGCCCGCCACCGCTGGCAGCTGACCCCCGAGCTGAGCCTGACCTCGCAGCTCGCCCCCGGCTACCTGGTGCAGGGCTTCACCCAGAGCGCCGCCGAGATCGGCTCCGAATCGAGCTTCGACACCGACCTGTGGAGTGCCGACTGGCGCGAGGAGCTCACCTGGCAGCCGCGGCCGTGGTTGACCGTGCGCGCCGGCTTCGACCACCGCTTCGGCGAGGCGGGCTTCTCCTTCGAGCTGCCGCTGCCGACCGACATCGAGCCGTTCCCGTCGCCGACCTTCGACCTGCGGGACAGCGATCGCTTCGCCCGCGACCTCGGCCTGCGCAACCACGCCTACTGGCTCGAGCTGAACCTCGGCCCGTTCGCCGGCCTCACCGTGATCCCCGGCCTGCGCGTCGATCGCTGGGACCTGCACCGGACGCAGGACCTCTCGCTCTCCCCGCGGGCGACGGTCCGCTACCAGGTCCTGCCCGGCTCGGTGGCCAAGGCCGCCTACGGCCTGTACGAGAAGCTCCCCGACCCGGCCTTCGTGCTCGTCGACCGGATCGGCAACCCCGGGCTCGATCCGGAGCGGACCCAGCAGTTCATCCTCGGCTGGGAGCAGGAGCTCACCGCGCTGGTGGCGCTCGACGTGCAGGGCTTCGTCAACCTGCGCGAGGATCTGGTCTCCTTCTCCTCGAGCTCCCGCTGGCGCAACGGCCGGCTGGCCCCGGAGATCTGGGCCAACGACGGCTCGAGCCACACGGTGGGCCTGGAGATCCTGCTCCGGCACCTGCACACCCCCGACGGCCGCTTCTACGGCTGGCTGGCCTACACGCTCAGCCGCACGCGCGAGCGCGATCACCCGGCCGGCGGCACCTACACCATCGAGCGCCCGGACGGCACGATCGACGAGTACGCCTACGGCCGGCGCGCGACGCGCGAGTACCCGGCCAGCTTCGACCAGACGCACATCCTGACCCTGGTCGGCCAGTGGATGCTCCCCTGGGGGCTCGAGGCCGGCCTGCGCTTCCGCCTGGTCACCGGCAACCCCTACACGCCGATCGACCGCGGCCGGGTGTTCTACGACGACGATCTGGACAGCTACCAGCTCGACCTCCGGGACGTGCGCCGCAACTCCGAGCGGATGCCCACCTTCCACTCGCTCGATCTGCGCATCGACAAGACCTGGACGCTCGATCTGGGCAAGGTGTCGGTCTACCTCGAGCTGATCAACGCCTACGGCCACCGCAACGTCGAGGGTTGGAGCTACGACTACCGCTACGCCAACCGCGTGCCGCTGAGCCTCTACCCCATCCTGCCCAACCTCGGCCTGCGCGGGGAGTTCTGACCATGCGCGCCACCGCCCTGCTGCTCGTCCTCGCCGCCTGCACCGACCCGTTGCCGCTCTATTACCAGGTGGAGGATCTGCGCGTCCTCGGCATGCGCGCCGACCCGCCCGAGGTCCTGCTCGACGGGCCGGCCGAGGTCGACGTCACCTTCTCGGCGCTGGTCGTCGATCCGCGGCGGGGAGCGATCGACTGGCGCTGGCAGTTCTGCCCGGTCGACTCGGAGCGGGCCTGCCTCGACTACGAGGAGCGCCGCGACGCGGCCTGGACCGGATACCGGCCGATCCTCGACACCCTGCACGGCATCACGCTCGCCGGCACCGCCCTGCCGGTCGACGAGGTGGCGCCGGTGCCGGGGACCGACTGGTGGTCCACGCGCGCCGCCTGGCCGTACGCGCTCGCGCCGTTCCCGGTCAACGCCTCGCCGGACCTCTACACCTTCCACCTGTTCGACAACGCGCTCGGCGCCGGCCAGGGCGCCACCCCGTCGGCGACCCTGACCTTGACCAAGGGAGCCGAGACGCTGATCGCCGCCAAGCGCATGGTCCTCGGCGTGCGCGACGCGCGCGCCGCCGCCGCCCAGCTCGCCGGCCAGTTCGGGGTGACGATCTGCGACGCCGGCCAGACGCCCGAGACCCAGCCCGGCTGCCTGCTCATCCGCGACAAGGAGCCGAACAGCCACCCGGTCTTCGCGGCCGTGCGCCTGGCCCGCGGTGCGTCGCCGCTCGGCGAGTTCACCGACCTGGAGATCGCGCCGTCGGGCGACGTCGCCGGCCCGGTCAGCCTGCGCGCCGGCGAGTCGATCCGCCTGCTGCCGGTCTTCACCCCCGAGTCGAGCCAGGCCTTCCAGACCCTGCAGCTCGACCTGTTGAGCCAGCGCCTCTACGTCGAGGACGACGTCGAGGAGCTCTCGGTCTCCTGGTTCGTCACCGCCGGCCGGCTGCGCGAGGCGTTCACCTGGCCGCAATGGACCAAGACCCTCGACACCGTCTACATCGCGCCAGACGCGCCGCCCTCGCCCGACGGCCGAGCCAGCGTCTGGCTGATCGCCCGCGACCAGCGCGGCGGCGAGGCGTGGATGAGCGTCGAGCTCTCGATCCTGCCCTGAGCCGCGTCAGTCGGCGCGCCAGAACAACCGGCCGTCGGCCTGATCGGTCGGTGGCAAGCCATGGCAGGTGTTGCAGGCGCCGTTGCCGACCCCGGCGTCGGCGTCGATGCGCACTCCGTCCTTCTCGACGTAGGCGTCGAGCGGTGGGGTCAGCGTCTCGGCGGTGTAGAAGTTGCCCGCCGCGTTGCTGACCAACTCGATCGCCTTGGCGCTCGAGTCGATGACCACCACGGTGACGCCGCGGATCCCCTGGTCGGCGGCCGCGTTCTCGTCGCCGTAGACCGTGCCGGCCGCGGTCCACCGCGGCGCCCGATCGCCGTCGTGGCAGCGCAGGCAGTCCTCGCCCGGCCGCATCAGCGGGCTGTTCCCGTTGCCGCAACCGACGACCCACCCGAGTCCGACCACCAACGCCAGCCCGCGCGTCATCCCGGCACCTCCCGCAGCACCAGCTCGACCCGGATCACCGTCTCGTCCGGGAGCTTGACGAACATCAGCGACGGTCGCTCGACGGCGAAGGCGTCGAGGCTGATGGTGAAGCGGCTGCTCACCCGCCAGCGTCCATCGGGCAGCGGCCCGACCTCGACCGGGACGGTGAGCTCCCGCTTCTGGCCGTGGAACTCGAGCTGGGCCTTGAGCGTCAGCGCCGCGACGCCGCGCTCGGGGAGACTCGCCGGCCCGACCGCCTTGAGCACGACGTGCGGGTAGGTGGCCCCCTCGATCACCTCCATCAGGTGCGCGTCGCGGTTCGCGTCGCCGGAGCGGAAGCTCGCCGCCGGGATGCGCACCATCGCCTGCGCCTTGCCATCGGGCAGGAGGAGCAGCCTGCCCTCGACGGCGCGCGACTCACCCCGGACGTCGTGCAGCGTGTGCGCGATCGCGTAGCCGACCCGGCTGTCGGCGGCCACGACCTCGAAGGCGCGCGCCCCCGGCGCGGCGGCGAGCGCCAGGGCCGAGGTCGCGCAGCACAGACCGATCACCGTCGCCTCCTCAAAAAATCAGCACCGCGACGCCGCCGAGCATCGCCGCCAGCGCCGCGTAGCTCACCCCCAGGTGGATCTCGGTGTAGCGCCGCTGGTCCAGCCGACCGACCCGGCTCGCCGAGTAGAGCCCGAGCCCGCCGGCGGCGAGCATCGCCGCGCCGCTGGCACCGAGGGCGATCTTGTGCCACAGCGTCCGATCGACGCCCTGCCCCTCGCGCGCGAACGGCACCGGCGCGACCAGCGCGGCCAGCCCGGTGACCGCGAACAGCCCGAGCGTGCCGTAGGCCAGGTAGGCGTGCGCCGGCTCGTAGCGGCCGGTCTGCCCGCCGTGGTGCAGGTCCTGGTAATTGAGCTGGCCGACGACACACAGCCCGGTGGTCGCGGCGAGCAGGCCCAACCCGAGCCCCTGGTGCACCTCGAGCAGCAGCCGCCGGGCCGCGACCGCCGCCTCATCGACCGCCGGCGCCGGTGCCGGCGCCTCGCCGAGCAGGTCGAAGTCGAGCTCGTCGCCGGCGGCGCACGGCGCCGCGGCGCCGACGCCCAACCCGACGACTGTGATCGCGGCCAGCCACCCACGCATCGTCACCATCCGGTCGGGCTCATCTTGACCTGCCCGGGCCGCGAACACAACCGGGCGTCAGCCCGGCTCGGCGTGCACGGTGACGCGCTCGAGCTCGGGGATCGCGGCCCGCAGCGCCTGCTCGACCGCCTCGGTGCGCGCGTGCACCTCGGCGATCGGCGTCGCCGCCGGCAGGTGGCAACGGGCCGAGAGGTGCAGCCCCGCGGCGGTGCGGGCGAGGTGGAGATAGATC
>JBFYZW010000503.1:0-17808 GCA_041309305.1 Deltaproteobacteria bacterium
GGCCGGGGCCGTCGTCGGCGGCTCGCCGCCGGCCGGCGGCGCGCGCAGCTGCTGGCCGAGCCCCTTGCGGATCAGGTCGTTGACCACCAGCCCGCTGATCGCCTTCAAGGCGTCGAACAGCCCCTCGCCGCGCGTCGCGACGGTGGCGAACACTGGCACCTGGCGCTGGTTGTAGAGCTTGTCCATCTCGGCGACGCTGAGCACGTCCGGCAGGTCGCGCTTGTTGAACTGCATGACCATCGGCACCTCGCCGAGCTCGAGGCCGAGCTCGGCCAGGTTGTCGGCGAGGTTCTGCAGCGACTCGAGGTTCGAGTCCTGCATCGCCCGCTGGCTGTCGACGACGAAGACGATCCCGTCGACGCCGTTGAGCACCAGCTTGCGCGTCGCGTTGTAGAACACCTGCCCGGGCACGGTGTAGAGCTGCAAGCGGACGACGAAGTCGCGGATGCGGTACGCGGTCACGGGCAAGAAGTCGAAGAAGATGGTCCGATCGACGTCGGTGGCCAACGAGACGATCTGCGGCCGGTTGTTCTCGGGCAGGTTGCGGTAGATCGTCTGCAAGGTCGAGGTTTTGCCGCACAGCCCCGGCCCGTAGTAGACGATCTTGACCGAGATCTCCTTGGTATGGAAGTTGATGGATGACACCATCCGTCGTATAGCGGGTTTCGGGGGTCGGTGTCCAAGGAAGCCCGTTGTGCCGGTAGCGATCAACATCCTGGTCAACCTGTTGTTCGGGTCCGCGCTGGTGCTCGCGGTGCGCCGCACCCCTGCCCTGTTCGAAAGCTTCGTCGGCTGGCCGCTGTTCGCGCTGCTCGGCTACCAGGCGGTGGTCGTCACGCCGGCGACGACCTTCCTGGTCCGCTTCTACCCCCAGTGGTCGATGCTCTACTGGTTCGATCCGCAGCTCGCACCGCAGCTCGACGCCTGGATGGGCCCGCTGTCGGCGCTGGCGGTCGTCCTCAACGCCGCCGCGGCGCTCGCCGGCTACGCGCTCACCCGAACCGGCCTGCTGCGCGAGCTCGCCTGGCTATGGCTCGCCCCGGTCGGGCTGGGCAGCTTCGGCCTGGCCTTCCTGCTCGCCGGCTTCTGGCGCCGGGTGATCTTCGTCGGCGACTACGACGGCTTCTGGCAAGGAAACACCGGTACGATCTTCACCTCGCTCGCCGGCTGGGTCGGCCTCGTCACCTACGCCGGCGCGGCGGCGCTGGTGGTGTGGCTCAACCAGCGCGTCCGCCGCCCGGTCGGCGCCGGCCGGCCTCAGTAGCGGAAGGTGCTCGACAGGAAGACGTAGAAGAACGACTGCGAGTACTCGACGCGCTGGAACGCCTGCTCCTGCTCGAGGACCCGCTCGATGTTGCTCTGCGGGATCACGTCGTAGCCGCTGCCGAAGCTGTAGACGAAGCCGAGCCGGGACAGGGAGTGATCGCCGAAGTAGCCCAGCGCCATCGACAGCCCGAGCAGGTGAACCCGCGGCGGCTGATCGGCCAGCGGCGCCTTGGGGATCGTCGGCGCCGACGAGAAGTCGCTGAACAGGCCGACCGCGACGCTGACCTCCCGAACGACCAGCACCTCGGCGCCGAGGTTGAAGTTGAGCACCGCGCGCCGCTCGACCTCGGCGTTGAACGGCAGACGAGCCTTGTAGGCCTCGTCGACCTCGACCAGCGTGTACGAGGTGGGCGCGTGCAGGCAGAGGTCGGCGCTGAGCGTGTAGCGGTAGCGCGGCGCGTAGCTGGCCCCGAGGCGGACCAGCGGCGCGTAGGCGGTCTGGCTCTTCGCGTCGCCGAGGATCAGCCGGTCGAAGGTCGAGACCGGGCCGCCGGTCGCCGCCGGGTCGGCGCTGACCCGGGTGAAGCGGAGCGCCGCCTGCGAGTGGAGCGCCAACGACGGCGAGCGCAGCGAGGCGCCGACGGTGAGCTCGTCGGTCAACCGGTACTTGGCGCCGACGATCGCCACCACGTTGCCGTTGGTCAGCGCGATGTCGTTGACCACCGAGTCGAACTTGTCGCCGCCGGCGAGCGCCTGCTGCACCGTGACGTCCTCGAGATCGGTGACCGAGCGGAGGATGTAGTAGGCGGAGACGCCGACGCGCAGCCGGCCGCCGAGCTTGATCCCGTAGCCGATCCCCGACCAGAGCTCACGGTCGGTGACCCGACGCTTGTAGATCTGATCGCCGTCCCCGGTGCCGGCCGAGAAGCTGCGGAACGACGGCACGACCACCGAGACGCCCCAGGCGTGGGTCGGCAGGCCGTCGCGCGCCGGTTTGCCGAGCGTCTTGACGAAGCCGGCGCTGGCCGGGATGACGATCAGGTCGGTGAACTGGAGCTTGAGCGTCTCGACCCCCGGCACGCCGAGGAACCCGAGCCGTTCGTCGATGCTGCCCCGCTCGTAGCCGTACAGGCTGCCGTTCACCTGCAGGTTCGAGTGCTTGACGTCGGCCAGGCCGGCCGGGTTGTAGTAGACGCCGGACGGATCGTCGCTGATGCTGGCGAAGGCGCCGCCGAGCACGACCGCCCGGCCGCCGACGACGTAGTCCTGGTAGTGCGTGTCGTCGGCGCTGGCGACGGCCGGCCAGAGCAGCAGCGCCGCCGCCGGGATCCAACCGCGATGGCGCGGCCGAGCCAAGCTCACGCCCCGCGCGGCTTCTTCTCGCGGTAGTTCTGCGCCCCGTAGGCCGGCTCGGTGCCCGGCCGGCCCATCAGGCTCATCAGATCGACCCGGCCGAACACCGCGTCCTCGCGGGCGAAGAACGGCGGCGTGTGCACGCCGGTGTCCATGCGGATCGCGTCCTCAGGACAGGCCTCGACGCAGAAGCCGCAGTAGATGCAGCGCAGCGCGTCGATCTCGAACGCCGCCGGGTACTTCTCGATCTTCGGGTTCGGCGACTCGGCGGCGACGATGTGGATGCAGTAGGCCGGGCAGGCAGTGGCGCACATGTAGCAGGCGACGCAGCGCGGGGAGCCGTCGTCGCGGGCGAGCAGCCGGTGCTGGCCGCGGAAGCGCGGCGGGTAGATGCGCTTCTCCTCCGGGTAGCGCACCGTCTGCAGGTGGCGCGTCTTGCGCGGGCCGAGCAGGTTGCCGAAGAAGTGCCGCAGCGTCACGACCAGGCCGCGGGTGACCTCCGGCAGGTAGCTCTTCTCGTAGGCGGTAAAGCCGACGCTGTCGCGGACGTGGATAGCCATCAGTGCCTCCCGATCAGTGGCCGTGGGCCACGTGCGGGGTTGCCTTGCGCGGGCCGGCGACCACCACCAGCGCGAAGAATAGGATGAGGCCGAGCCCCGCCCAGGCCAAGATCGCGCCGGTCGGATCCCACCAGACCAGCACCGCGGTGACGAAGATGTTGACCAACGCCAGCGGCAGCAGTGTCTTCCAGCCCAGGCGCATCAGCTGGTCGTAGCGGAAGCGCGGCAGGGTCCAGCGGATCTGCAGCTGCAGCGCGCAGATGAAGAAGACCTTGGTCATGAAGACCAGCATGCCGAGGATCGGCCGCACCCAGCTGACATCGGCGAAGCCGAGCCAGAGGAAGAACGGATCGAGCGCGGTGCTGGTCTCGCCGATCAGCCACGGCCACTGCCAGCCGCCCAGGAACAAGGTGGTGAACAGCCCGGCCAGGATGACGATCTCGATGAACTCGCCGAGCATGAACAGACCGAAGCCCATCGACGAGTACTCGAGGAAGTAGCCGACGATCTCCGACTCGCCCTCCGGCAGGTCGAACGGCGTGCGCTTGGTCTCGGCGGTGGCGGCGACGAAGAAGAGCACCGCGGCGAGCGGCTGGTAGAAGAACCCCCAGGCGGGCAGCGGGCCGACCAGAAGCCCCGCCTGCGCGCCGACGATCGCCGACAGCTCGGTGGTGCCGTAGAAGATCAGCAGGCCGACCACGGTGAGGCCCAAGGAGATCTCGTAGGAGACCGACTGGGCCGAGGCGCGCAACGCGCCGAGCAGCGCGAAGCGGTTGTTCGAGGCCCAGCCGGCCAGGGCCGCGCCGTAGACGCCGAGCGAGCCGATGGCGAAGATGATCAGCACGCCGGCGTCGAGCCGCGCGATCTGGAGCGGGATGACGCCCCAGGGCGTCGAGAGGTCGGGCCCGAACGGCAACAGCGCCAGGATCATCATCGAGGTGACGAAGCCGATCAGCGGCGCGAGCTTGTAGACCGGCCGGTCGGCGTTGGCCGGGACGACCGGCTCCTTGAAGAACATCTTCAGCGAGTCGGCGACGATGTGGAACAGGCCGAAGAGCACGAACGGCTTGCCGAACAGGGTCATGAAGTGCGCCCGGGTCGGGCCGAGCCGATCCTGGCCGTAGGCGCTCTGCCGCCGCTCCATCCAGGTGAGCAACGCCGCCAGGCCGAGCGCGAAGCACAGGCCGAAGACGAAGAACTTGATCAGGGTGCTGACGAGAAGAACCATGCCCCGCCTCAACCCAGCTGCCGGCCGAGCGGGCCGACGTCCGGGAGTTGTGCGTCCTTGAACGAACCGAGCTGCCGCGCCATCTCGGCGCGGATCGTCTGCACCGAGGGGTAGGTGAAGCCGAGACCACACCCGGCGCCGAGCTCCATCAGCCACAGGTGCGCGGCCTTCGCCTCACCGGCCGGCGGGAAGGCCGGGGTCAGGCGCTGCAGGCGCCCGGTGCCGGACAGCCACGTGCCGTCCTGCTGCACCCAGGGCAGCGCCGGCAAGAGCACGTGCGCCCGCTCGCCGATCGGGTTGTCCCGGGCGGCGATCTGCACCAGCACCTCGAGGCGCGCGGCGGCCTGCGCCAGCGCCGCGGCGTCAGCGGCCTCGTGGCCGACGAGCAGCAGCGCCTTGATCGCGCCCTGCGCGAGGCGCGCGCGCAGCGTCGCCTCGTCGTAGGTGCCGAGGCCGAGGTCCGCGAGCACGCGGGTGACCCCGGCGCGGTTCGGGTTCTTGTCGGCGAGCCGGAGCAGCGCGTCCCCGTCACCGTCGGCGCGGGCGATGAGGCCCACCTCGCCGAGCTTGAATAGCTCCTTGGCCAGCCGGCCGACCAGGTAGGCCTCCTCGCAGGTCGCGCTCAGGCTGACCGCCACCGCCAGGTGGGCCCCCGACTCGCACAGCGGCTTCAGCAGGCGCGCCGCCTCGGCCACCGCCTCGCGACCGAGCACCTCGCGCGGCTCGGCGCCACCGAGCAGCGCGCGGGTCAGTCGACCGTCGTTGGCCCACTGGTAGGTGAGCCGGCCCTCGTCGCACAGCCAGGACTGGTTGACCTCCTCGTTCTCGCGCGGCAGCAGGCGGTAGACGACGCCGGAGCGCTGATCGACGTGCACGTTGCAGCCGCGGGCGCAACCGGGGCAGAGGCTCGGGCTGCGCTTGAGGTTCCACACCCGCTGTTTGAAGCGGAAGACCGACGAGGTCAGCGCCCCGACCGGGCAGACGTCGACGGTGTTGAGCGAGTAGGGGTTGTCGAGCGTCTTGCCTGGGAAGGTGCCGATGCGGGCGTGGTCGCCGCGCTCGAAGACACCGAGCTGCCGATCCTTGGCGATCTCCTCCATGAAGCGGATGCAGCGGGTGCACAGGATGCAGCGCTCGCCGTTGTAGAGCACGTAGGGCCCGAGCTGCTCGAGCCTGGGCTTGTGCACCTTCTGCTCGGCCATCCGGCTCGGCTGCAGCTGGAACTTCATGAAGTAGTCCTGCAGCTTGCACTCGCCGGCCTGGTCACAGATCGGGCAGTCGATCGGGTGGTTGATGAGCAGGAACTCGTGCACCGAGCGCTGCGCGTCCTTGACCCGCTCGTTCTTCACCCGCACGACCATGCCGTCGCGGCACTCGGTCTGACAGGCGGGCACCAGCTTCGGCGCCTTCTCGACCTCGACCAGGCACATCCGGCAGTTGGCCGCCACCGACAGGCGCGGGTGCCAACAGTAGTGGGCGATCTCGATCCCCGAGCGCTCGGCCACCTGGATGATCGTCTCGCCCGGCTTGAACTCGATCGTTTGGCCGTCAATCGTCACCGACGCCATGATGCAGCACCTCTGGTTAGCGGTCGCACTCGCCGCCGATCATGTTGACCGAGCCGAAGATCGGCACCACGTCGGCGACCATCGCCCCGGGGAGCAGGACCTCGTCGAGGGCCTGCATGATCGCGAAGCACGGCGAGCGGCAGCGGCACTTGTAGGGCTTGCCGCCCCCGTCCGAGACGACGTAGAAGCCGAGCTCCCCGTTCGCCCCCTCGACGTAGCTGTAACACTCACCGGCCGGGACCTGGGCGCCCTCGATCGTCAGCTTGAAGTGGTTCATCAAGCTCTCGATCTGGGTGTAGACCCGATCCTTGACCGGCAGGACGAAGCGCGGATCCTCGAGCAGCACCGGCCCGGGCTGGATCTGCTCGAGGGCCTGAAAGACCAGCCGCCGGCTCTGCCGCGCCTCCTCGAGACGCACCAGCCAGCGGTCGTAGCAGTCGCCGTTCTTGCCGACCGGGATGTCGAAGTCGAGCCGGTCGTAGACGTCGTACGGCGCCGCCTTGCGGATGTCGTGCTCGACGCCGGTGGCGCGCAAGAACGGGCCGGTGATGCCGTAGGCGATCGCCTGCTCGGCGGTGATCGCGCCGACGCCGTCGGTCCGGTCGATGAAGATCCGATTGCGGGTCAACAGCTTGTCGGTGTCGTCGACCAAGAAGAAGGCCTTGTCGATCAGCTCGCGGCAGCGCTTCGCGTAGCCGGGCGGGAGGTCCTCGCCGACGCCGCCGATCTTGCCGAAGTTCACCGTCACCCGCGCGCCGGTGAGCTCCTCGATCAGGTCATAGAGGAACTCGCGCGCCTCCATCAGGTAGAGGAAGGCGGTGAAGCCGCCGAGCTCCATTCCGACCGCGGCGAGGCAGGTGATGTGGTCGGCGATGCGGCAGATCTCGGCGCCGATGACGCGGATGTACTTGGCCCGCTCCGGGATCTCGACGCCGAGCAGCTTCTCGACCCCTTGGGCGAAGGCGAAGTTGTTGATCAACGGCGAGACGTAGTTCAGCCGATCGGTGTAGGGGAAGCACTGGGCCCAGTGCACCGTCTCGCACTCCTTCTCGAAGGCGCGGTGCAAAAAACCCACGTCCGTCCGGCTCTTGACGATCGTCTCGCCGTCCAGCTCGACCTTGATCCGCACCGTGCCGTGCATCGCCGGGTGGGACGGGCCGAGGTTCAGCTCCAGGTTGCGAGTCGGTAGCTCGTGCGCGATGTCGGTCATGGGGGCCTTCGTAATGTCCTCCGGAGCAGGAGTCAATGGCGGCCGCGCGGGCCAGGATGCCACCGCGCGGCCGGCATGTTATGCTCCTATCCTGGCGCATGAGGCCCTACGACCGAGGTCGACGATGACAACACCGCTGCGCATCCTGCTTTGCTCCTCTGCTCTGGCTGGCGCGCTGACGCTCATCGCCTGCGGCGGGCTCACCTTCGTCATCGAGCAGTGCGAAGGGCCCTACTGCAACGTCGCCTGCGTCGTCGACGCCGACTGCCCGAGCGGCGCCCGCTGCCTGCTCGGTTATTGCCACGTCGAAGACTACGATGGCGGCGGGGGCGGCAACCAGACCGACGGCGCCGACGACGGCGGCGGCGGTGATCCGACCGGCGGTGACCAGGGCGGCGGCGGTGACCAGGGCGGCGGCGGCGACCAGGGCGGCGGCGGTGACCAGGCCGGCGACGCCGCGCCGGTCGGCGATCCGGTGGTCGTCTTCGGCGACCAGAGCTGCGTCGACCTCGACCAGGACGGCTACTGCACCTGCTGCCCGCTCGGCCTCGACTGCAACGAGGACAACCCGGCCATCCACGAGGGGGCGGCGGAGCTCTGCGACGGCGTCGACAACGACTGCGACACTGACATCGACGAGGGTGTGCTCAACGCCTGCAACAACTGCGAGCCCTTCCCGATCTGCAACACCGAGACGCCCTGGACCGGCGGCAGCGGCATCCCCGGCGAGGGCGACCTGCCGCCGCCGGGCAGCGCCGAGGACGGGACGATCCTGGAGGACTCGGACGGCGACGGCTTCGGCAGCGTGACGCTCTCGTCTGGCACGGTGGCCACCGACTTCGCCTGGCCGGCGAGCGAGACACAGGGCTCGATCTCCCGCATCGACACGATCCAGAACCTGGAGGTCGGCCGCTACAGCGTCGTCCTGGTGCGCGACGACGACCCGGCCAAGCCCTACGTCGCCGACTTCGGCCCGCGCACGCAGTGTCAACAACCGTCACGCAGCACGGTCGACGAGTTCGGCAACGCCTTCATCGCCAACCGCGCGAACCGGCACGAGGGCTACACCGGCACCTGCGACAACGCGAGCGCGGCACCGAACTACTACGGCTCGGTGAGCAAGATCGGCTACCTCCACGAGGTGCTCTGCGACGCGACGCAAAACCCCGGCCTCGAGGGCTGCCAGTGCGTCGACCGGAGCGGCAACGGCCGGATCGAGACCTCGCGCGACTACAACAGCCCGGCCAACGGCATCCAGGTGCCGGTTTGCGCTGGCGCCGGCTGCACGACCACCGCGTGCACCACCGACGCTCAATGCACCAGCGTCGGCGCCGGCTCGCAGTGCATCGCCGGCCAGTGCACGATTTGCCGCGAGGACGCCGACTGCGCCTCTGGCCAATACTGCGTCCGCGAGCTCTACCCCTCGCAGGTGCGCGGCCGGTGCAGCACGACCGCCCACCCGGTCCACCCGTGCACCGGCGACCGTTGCGCCGACAGCTGTGTCCGGCACTCGAACTGCCCGGCCGAGCACTACTGCGTGCGCAGCAACACGACCCCGGCGAGCCGCTTCTGCTCGACGACGCCGGCGATCCCGGAGTTCTTGGGCAAGGACGACGAGTGCCTGCTCTGGACCCGCCGCATCCCCGGACAGAGCGAGGCGACCGGCAACGTGCTGACCGACGGCACCGGCCGGCGCTCGAAGCCGCGGGCGATGGCGATCGACAAGGACGGCTACCTCTGGGTCGGCGACCACGAAACCTCGCGCGCCTACAAGCTGCGCGGCGACGGTGAGTTCGTCTACCCGGCCGCCGGCGCCAGCTGGGCGGTCAACGACGTCTGTCCGCGCACCGCGCACCGGGTCTCCGACAACAGCGTGGTCGCGACCCCGGCGACGACCTGCCTGACCGAGCGTTGTTTCTGGACCATCCCGGCCGCCTGCCGGCTGGCGCTGAGCCTCAGCCCGTACGGCGCGGTGATCGACGGCGGTCGGCTCCACCCGCGCAACTTCAGCTACGTCTGGTTCACCAACACCAACGGCAACATCCAGCGGGTCGACACCGAGACCGGCGCGATGAGCGTCGTCTTCGACACCGAGGGGTCGTACGGCATCTCGATCGACCATCGCGACCGGGTCTGGCTCGCGGATCAAGGCAGCGACAGCGCGCCGAACCTGCACCGCTTCGACCCGGCCAACCCGGCCTTCGATCCCAGCACCGCCTCCTGCCCGGCCTGCTGGGCCAAGTTCACGCCCACCAACCCGACCGCGGCGCCCTGGACGACCACCACCAACTGGCGCGGGCGCGGCATCACCACCGAGCTGCTGACCAACGGCAGCGCGCGCATCTGGGCGATGTTCAACAACGACTGGACCGGGACACCGAACTACATGGTCGCCTTCGACGCCGACACCGGCGTCGAGGAGACCGGGCTGCGCACGCGCATCGACACGATGCCGACCGAGCCGAGCACCGTCGCCTGCCGCGGGCCGGTCGGCGTCGGCATCGGCTCGGGCGGAAAGGTCTGGTTCGTCAACCAGTCCACCTCGACCATCTGCGCCTTCGACCCCTATGACGTCGCGACCGATCTGACGGCGATCCCGGTCGGCCCGGGCCCGTACACCTATTCGGACTTCACCGGCAACATCTTCCGCAGCTTCACCAAGCCCCAGGGCACCTACAAGATTCTGGTCCAGGGTTGCCCGGCCTGCTTCGAGGTCGCCGACTGGGGCCTGGTCACCTGGGAGGCGGACACGCCGGGCGACTCGACGATGGAGGTCCGCTTCCGCGTCGGTGCGACCATCGGCGCGGCGCAGAACCCCGCGAACCCGCAGGACGGGCCGGTGATCCAACCGACCGAGAGCTTCTACGATCTGCCGTTCGCCAGCGGCGAGTGGCTGCAGATCGAATTCAAGTTCCTCGCCGACGACAACGGCCTGGCGCCGAAGCTGCACCACGTCGACGTCGCCCGCTCCTGCCGCCCGCGCGGCGAAGGGTGCTGACGCCGCGCGCTCACCTTGCCCGCCCGGTTGCCCCTGACCGCCGAACCAGGTAGCGTCGCCGCCGCTCGGCCGAGGAGGTGACCCGATGCTCTCGACGACCGCCCTGCTGCTCGCGCTGACCGTCGGCGGCGACCCCGGCGACCTCTTGCTCAAGATCGGCGACGCGGCGCCGCCGTTCGCGATGCGTGACCTCGGCAACCAGGTCTTCTCGCTGCGCAACCACACCGGCGGCGAGGCGAGCGAGCCGAAGAAGGCCGTGGTCATCGCCTTCTTCGCCACCTGGTGCGAGCCGTGCAAAAAGGAGATCCCGATCATCAAGCAGCTCTACCGGCGCTGGAAGGGCAAGGGACGCGACGTCGAGGTCCTCTACGTCGGCCTCTCCCAGGGCGCGAAGGAGCTCGAGCCGTTCGTCAAGGCCGAGAAGCTCCCCTGGCGCGTCGTCCCCGACAGCTTCGGCCTGCTCGCCCGGCGCTACGGCGCCAACCAGCTGCCCCACCTGTTCATCGTCGACCGCGAGGGTAAGATCGCCTTCCAGCACCGCGGTATCGCCCCCGAGCTGCTCGCGACCCTCGAGGCGCAGCTCAAGCGCATCACCGGCCAGGCGCCGGACGAGGACGCGGGGCCCGCCGAGATCTCGACGCCGCGCTTCGCGACCACCTACACGCTCGGCCGGCCGCCGTCCTCGAGCGGCTCGTCGGCGCGCTGGCAGCCGCTGGCGCTCTTCCTCGGCGAGGCGGTCAACGCCACCATCGAGGTGAGCTCCGAGGCCTCCTACGAGGCGTTCGAGAAGGCCCTGCTGGCCGGCAAGTTCGATCTGATCAACGCCGGCCCGCTGCTCGCCCACGCGGTGCAGAGCGTCTACGAGCCGATCGCCCGGATCGAGCGCCAGGGCAGCCCGACCTACTTCGGCATCCTCTTCGTCCCCCGGCACAGCACGCTGCGCGGCGTCGCCGACCTCAAGGGCAAGAAGGTCGGCCTGGTCTCGCCCCAGTCGTCGAGCGGCGGGCTCTACCCCCAGCTCGCGCTGCTCGACGCTGGCCTGGTCCCCGGGCGTGACGTCAGCATCGTCTGGCTCGGCAGCCACACCCAGGTCGCCAAGGCGGTGCGCGAGGGCAAGGTCGACGCCGGCGGCTGCTACGAGGACTGCCGGGACGCCGAGTGGCCCGACGAGCGGGCCAAGAACAACGGCACGCGCATCCTCAGCTACACCGCCGAGATCCCCGGCGAGCTGATCCTGGTCAAGCGCGCGTTGCCGGCCGAGCTGAAGAAGAAGCTCGCCGCGGCGGTGCTGGCGGTGAACAAAGCCGAGGGGATCCTGGCCCAGATCTCCCAGGGAGAGACGTCGGTGACCGCCTTCGTCGCCAGCCAGCCGCAAGACCTCGCGGCGGTGGCCACGGTGATCGACCGGGTCAAGGGCGCCGGCGCGGCCCACCCCTGACCGGGCTCAGGGCTTGTTGAGCATCTCCGGCGGCACCTGCCGCTGGGTCGGCACCTCACGCACCGGGCGGAGCTTGACCAGCGGCTGCTGCTTGTCGACCGGGTAGTCCTTGCGCAGCGGGTGGCCGACGAACTCCTCGTACAGCAGGATGCGCTTGAGGTTCGGGTGGCCGGTGAAACGGATGCCGTACAGATCCCAGGTCTCCCGCTCGTGCCAGTTCATCCCCCGCCAGATCGGGGTCAGCGACGGGCAGGTCGGATCGGCCTCGCTGACCGGGACCTTGACCGCGATCCGGTGCCGGCGACGTAGCGAGAAGAGGTGATAGACGACCTCGAAGCGCGGCTCCCGCTTCTGGTACCAGTCGATCGCGGTGCAGCAGACCGGCAGATCGAGCTGCAGCTCCGGGTCGTCGCGCAAAAACTGTGCGATCTCGACCAGCCGGTCGCGTTGAACGACCGCGGTCTCGTCACCGTGCTCGCTGCTCACCGCCAGGACGGCGTCGCCGAACTTGCGCTGCAACCTCTCGAGAATGATCTGCGCCATCGTCGCTCCCGATCAGATCATCACCCGGCCACGCTCGGCCTGGATCTTGTCCTGCAACATGCGCAAGCCGTCGAGCACCTGCTCCGGCCGCGGCGGGCACCCCGGGATGTAGACGTCCACCGGGATGACCTTGTCGGCCCCTTGGACGGTGGCGTAGTTGTCGTAGAAGCCGCCGGTCGAGGCGCAGACGCCGAAGGCGATCACCCACTTCGGGTCGGCCATCTGCTCGTAGACCCGGCGAAGGATCGGCGCCTGCTTGTGCGAGATCGTCCCGACGATCCACAACAGGTCGGCCTGCCGCGGCGAGAAGCGCGGGAACTCGGCGCCGAAGCGCGCCAGATCGTAGCGCGGCGAGTTGACCGACATGTACTCCATGCCGCAGCAGGCGGTCACGAACGGATACCCGAACAGGGAGTACTTCCGGCTCCAGTTGATCACCGGCTGGCTCAAGCGCTCGATCTGCTGGCGCAGCCAGCTCTCGGCGTCGGCGCGCCGCGTAACCACCACCTCGGACTGCAACAGGTTCTCTTCGCTCATGGGTGTGCGTGCGGTTGGGGGACAGACTGTGCGACCTGCTTCGGCTCCGGGCCCCACTCGAGCGCGCCCTTGCGCCAGGCGTAGGCCAGGCCGACCATGATCAACGTGACGAACACCGCCATTTCGACCAACAACACCAAGGCCGGCAAGCTCGAGATCCCCTTGGCCGCGTCGGCGAAGACCACCGCCCAGGGGTAGATGAACACCGCCTCGATGTCGAAGACCAAAAAGAGGATGGCCACCAGGTAGAACTTGACCGCGAAGCGCTCGCGCGCCGGCCCGCTCGACGGGTTGCCCCCCTCGAACGCCTCGGCCTTGACGGCTGAGGGCCGGCGCGGCCCGAGGTAGGCGCTGAGCACGAGGATGAAGCCGCCCAGGGCCACGGCGAGCACGAAGACCAGGAGCAGCGGCAGGTGCGCGTCGAGCATGGGGCCTGCGATACTCCGCCCGGCTCCGAGAATCAAGCCTGGCCGGGCAATTCCGCCAGCCGCGCGGCGATCGCGGCGGCCCGCGCCGTCTCACCGAGGGCGGTGTAGGCGGCGTGCAGCTCCTCGAGCAGCGGCCGATAGCTCGGGTGCCGCGCGACCCAGCGCTCCCCTTCGGCGCGCGCCTCGGCGAACTGCTCGAGCTCGTTGTAGGTCCAGACCAGCTGACGCGCGACACGCGGGTCGTCGGGCGCCAGCTCCGCAGCCTCCTGCACCACCGCGACCGCGCTCGCGCCCTCCTCGAGCTCGGCGAGCACGAAGGCGAACTGGAGCTTGGCGGTGACGTTCTTCGGCCACAGGCCGTAGACCTCCTCGAGGTAGAGCCTGGCCTCGGCGTGCTCCCCCATCGCCACCAGCGCGCAGCCGGCGTGGTAGAGCGCCGCGGTGAAGTAGTCGAGCACCAGCCGCACCGGCTTGCCTCGTGCGCTCTCGGCGGCGGCGGCGGCGAACTCGCTCGGCTCGGCCTGGTACGGCCGGATGATCTCGGCCTCGGTCTCACGCTCGCTCACCGGCTCGGTGGCGCCGATGATCGCGCGCAGCTCGTCGAACGCGCCCGCGGCGTCGCCGCTCTTCAGGCGGGTGACGGCGTGGGTGTAGCGCGCGGCGATCGGGTCGGTGCGGCTCATCCGGTCCTGCTACGGCGGGCGACGGGCCCGGTCAAGCTCAAGCGTGGCCGAACCGGTCGCGACGCCGACCGTCGTCGTTGATGCCCAGCTTGCTGCGGATCGCCGCGGCCAGATCGCCGCCGGCCAGCCTGGTCCGCTCCTCGGTCTTGGTCGGCGCCTTCAGCTCACCGAGCCGCTCGAGGTAGGCGATCAGCATGTCGCGGATCTCGCGGCCGGTGTCGGTGACCTTCTTCGCCTCGAGCATCACCGCGTAGCCGGAGCCGCCCTTCTTCGCCATGTAGCTGTTGGTCGCCACCCGGTAGGTCTTCTTCGCCTCGAGCGGCTGGCCACCGATCTGGATGTCGGTCGCGGCGCCGTCCTTGATCGTGTAGGTCAGGCCGGAGACCGCGTCGCCACGCCGCTTGGCCGAGTTGTCGAGCATCGCCTGGACCTGCGCGCCGGTCATCTCGAGCACGCAGGCGCTGTTGCCGAACGGGAAGAGCTCGAAGAGGTGGCCGAGCGTGATCTCTCCCTTGGGCAAGCTGGCGCGCAGGCCGGTGCGGTTGAAGATCGCCACGTCGATCGGGCCGTAGTCCGCGGCCAGCTCCTCGCGGATCATGTCGGTGACCAGGTTGCCGAGCCGGGTGTCGGCACCGGTGCGCCCGTTGCCGGAGATGATCGCGTTCGAGGTGACCACCACCTTGTCGAACGCGGCCAGCTGCTCGCGCAGCGGATCGACCAACCGATCGGTCTTGCTGTCCGGCCGGATCGCGTCGCTGACCTCGATCAACCCGCCGGCGCGGGAGATGTTGCGCCCGCCCTTGATCCCGAGCGCCAGGATGCCGACGTAGTCGAAGCTGGCGCCGGCGTGCGCGACGTAGCTCGACGACAGGTCCGGGTGGGTGAAGCGCTCCGGGTAGTAGAGCGTGGTGTGGGAGTGGCCGCCGAACCAGGCGTTGACATCGGGGAAGAACCCGGCCAGCTGCTTGTCGGCGTAGACGCCGAGGTGGGAGGCGACGATGATCGCGTCGGGCTTCTCCTTGGCCTTGATCTCGGGCAGCAGCCGCTCGAGCGTCAGCACCGGGTCTTCGTAGCGGATCAGCGGCGTCTCGTTGCCGTACTCTGCCGGGTCGACGCTCAGGCCGATGATCACCACCTTGCGGCCGTCGACCACCCGGGTGGTGTACGGCTCGATCCGCTCACCGAGTGGTCCGTCGATCCGCCAGTTGGCGCAGACCACCTTCATCGCCGCGTGCTCGGCGAGCGCGGTGACCAGCGCGTCGACGCCCCCGTCCAGGTCGTGGTTGCCCGGCACGTAGAGCTCGATGCCCATCTCCTTGAGGATCTTCATCTCGGCGCGGCCGTGCCCACCCACCGGGTAGAGCGGCGTCCCCATCAGCGCGTCGCCGGTGTGCATCACGATCGCGTTCGGGCTGTGCCCCTTGGCCAGCTTGACGACGTTCGCCGCCCGCGGGGCGCGGCTGAGGTTGGAGTGCGAGTCCCCGAGGTAGACGACGTCGAGGATGAAGTCGGGCGTCGCGTCCGGCGCCGTCGCCGGACCGATGACCTTCAGGTCCGGCGTCGCCGCGCGCTTGCGCGCCAGGACCTCGCTCAGCTGGGTCAAGAAGAGCGAACCGGACAGCGAGTCGTTGGCCGCCGGCGGGACGTTCCCGCCGTTGAAGGCGGCGGTGATCACCCGGGCCGTCTCGACGCTCGGCATCGCCGCCAGCAACACCTCGGCGACCTCCGCCGGGGTCAGCGGCGCGCCCTTGGCCTTCGCCTTGCCGGCGAGGCTCTTGCCCACCGCCGCCGGGAGAGCCCCCGAGGCCGCCTCGACCCGGGCAAGGAACGACTCGGCGGCGGGGGACAGCTTGGGCAACGGCATGGCCACTCCTCGGTGGACGGAATCAGCCTGGCGAACGCGACGCAACGGGATCGACTGGATCATCGGCGTTGAGCGCCCCGGGTTGCGTCGCGAAGGGCAAAAAATCCCCGCCGCCGTGCGCACCTCGACGCCCGGCCGACCGATAACCAGGTGGCGGAGGCCTCCGATGCCCGACCCGATCGCCCCTGTCACGCCCCCGATGGTCACCACCAACCCGGCGGGCGCCGTCGATCCGACGCCGACGCGCGTGGGACCAACGATGAACTCGAGCGGCCCGCTGCCGGTGGCCGGCAACACCGCGCTCCAACCCCAGCCGCACGTGCCCCCCTCGTCGACCCACGGCCGGCGCCCGGCCGACGTCGTGAACCTGCGCGTGCAGCCCGGTCCCGACGACACCGGCCTCGGCCGACGGAAGCTCGCCGACGGCTTCGCCTACGACGGCAGCGGAATGATCAAGGTCCTGTTCCTCGACGCCGACGGCACGCTGCGCAAGACGCGGTCGGGGCAGGACTGCCCCAACACCCCGGACGACCAGGAGCTGCTGCCCGGCGTCGCCGCCAAGGTGCAGGGCTACGTCGAGCAGGGCTACCTGATCGCGATCGTCTCCAACCAGGGCGGTATCGCCCACGGTTACATGACCCTCGCCTCGGGCGACGCCAACCTGGCCGAGACCGTACGCCTGCTCGCCGAGGCCGGCGCCACGGTCCACTACTACGACTTCGCCGAGGGCTACGACGAGAGCCGCAAGCCGAAGACCGGCATGGCCGATCGGTTGGAGCGGACGCTCAAGGAGCGCTTCGGCGCCGCGGTGCAGATCGATCGCGCCGCGTCGCTGATGGTGGGTGACGCGGCCTACAAGCGCGGCGAGCTCCGCCCCGACGGGCGCGAGGGCACCTCGTTCTCGAACTCCGACCGCCTGTTCGCCGTCAACGCCCGGCTGCCGTTCGTCGAGGCGTGCGACTTCTTCGCCTGGGGCTGAGCGTTGCCATCGCCGCGCGGCCCTGAGATAACCGCCGGCGATGCGCATCGCGGTCATCGGCACCGGCTACGTCGGGCTGGTCAGCGGGGCGGGCCTCGCCGACATGGGCCACGAGGTGGTCTGCCACGACCGCCTGGTCGAGCGGATCGCCGACCTGCGGCGCGGCCAGGTGCCCTTCTTCGAGCCCGGCCTCGCTGAACTGGTCGGCCGGCACGCCGCCGCCGGGCGCCTCGCGTTCACCGCCGATCTGGACGAGGCGCTCGCCGGCGCCGAGGTCTGCTTCATCGCCGTCGGCACGCCGGCTCACGAAGACGGCTCGGGCGATCGGCGGCAGGTCTTCGCGGTCGCCGACCAGCTGGCCGCGCGGCTCGACCACCCGCTGCTGGTGGTCGTCAAGTCGACCGTCCCGGTCGGCACCGCCGACGCGCTGGCCGAGCGGCTCGACGCCGCGCTCGCCGCGCGCGGCGCAACCTATGGCGTCACGGTGGCGAGCAACCCGGAGTTCCTCAAGGAGGGCAAGGCGGTCGAGGACGTGCTCCGCCCGGATCGCATCGTCATCGGCGCCGCCGAGCCGCAGGCGCTGGCGACGTTGCGCCGGCTGTACGCGCCGTTCGTGCACAACGGCCGGCCGCTTCTGGCCATGGACCGCCGCTCGGCGGAGATGACCAAGTACGCCGCCAACGCGATGCTGGCCGCGCGGGTGTCGCTGATCAATGAGCTCGCCAACCTGTGCCAGGAGGTCGGCGCCGACATCCAGGCCGTGCGCCGCGGCGTCGGCGCCGACCCGCGCATCGGCGCCGCCTACCTCTACCCGGGCCTCGGCTTCGGCGGCAGCTGCCTGCCCAAGGACGTCGCCGCCCTCACCCACCTCGCCGGCGAGCTCGGCGCCGACGCCCTGATGCTGCAGGCCATCGCCGAGACCAACCGACGCCAGGTGCAGGCCTTCGCCCGGCGGATCATCGACCGTTTGGCTGGCTGCGACGGCCGCATCGTCGGCATCTGGGGCCTCGCCTTCAAGCCACAGACCGACGACGTGCGCGAGGCGCCGGCGTTGGCGCTCATCGAGCACCTGCTCGCCGCTGGTTGCACCGTCCGCGCCTTCGACCCCGAGGCGGGCGCGACCGCCCGCGCGGCCCTGGGCGACCGGCCGGTC
>JBFYZW010000504.1:0-3035 GCA_041309305.1 Deltaproteobacteria bacterium
CGACGCCGGTAATCGCGCCGGCGGCGCCGAGGCCGTAGGCGAGCCCGGCGATCCGGCGCGCGCTCCAGCTGCGGGCACGCAGGCGGACCGCGAAGTGGTCGGGGCTGCCGCGGAAGGGCGACTCGCCGCGGGCCAGGCGGGCGAGCACGATGAGCGTCGTGTCGAGGATCGGCACGACCAGCACCGCCACCGGCGCCAGCGCGCCGATCGGGCTTTGCTGGGTGTAGGCGCCGATCATCGCCAGCGCCGCGAGCAAGAAGCCCACGAACAGGCTGCCGGTGTCGCCGAGGTAGATGCGCGCCGGTGGCTGGTTGTAGCGCAGAAAGCCGATCAGCGCCCCGGCGAGGGCCAGCGTCGTCGTCGCCATCGTGCTGTCGGCGATCAACACCGCGATGACGAACAGGCCGAGCGCTGCGATCGCCGCGACGCCGCTGGCCAGGCCGTCGGAGACGTCGATGAGGTTGAGCGCGTTGGTGATGCCGACCAGCCACAACACGGTGAGCGGCAGCGCCAGGCTCTCGGGGATCATCTCCAGCTGGATGGTGATGTCGCTGCGCACCATCACCCAGGCAGCGAGCAACTGGCCCATGAGCTTCAAACGCGGCGCCAGGATCTTCAGGTCGTCGAACAGGCCGAGCATCGCGACCATCGTGCCGCCGAGCAACAGGCCCAGAAGCTCGGCCGAGAACTCGAAGACGAGCGAGAGGGCGATCAGAAAGGCCAGGTAGACGGCGACGCCGCCGAGGTAGGGGACCGGCGCGGCTTGGGTCTTCAGCCGGCCGTCCGGGTGGTCGACGACGCCGAAGCCGAGCGCCCCTTGCCGGATGATCGGCGTCAGGTAGAGCGCCAGGCCGAGCGCGAGCGCGAACACCGCGCCGTAGAAGATGAGCGGTACGAGCACGGGTTAGATGCTCCGCCGCCGGTCGAAGGTGACGACGCACAGCGCCAGCGCCGCGGCGACGTAGGCCAGGCCGTAGGCGGTGCCGGTCGCGAGGTAGTCCCAGGGCACCGGCAGATCGTTCGCCGCCTGGGTGCGCAGCGACAGCTGCTGCAGGTCGGGGAAGACGCGGTAGAGCGCGCGCAGAAGCGGCACGAGCAGCGAGCCGTCCCGCTCCAGGCGCGCGGCCATGGCCAGGATGTCGGCCGCCAGGTTGCCGGCCAAAAAGACCCCTACCGCGTAGGCGGCGGCGAGCACCGGCACCGCGAGGCTGGCGAACAGCTCGGCGACCGCGGCGACCAGCGCGATCTCGATCGCCGTCAACCACCACGCGGCCCAGAAGGCAGCGGGTACCGGATCGCCGAACAGCCAGACGGTGATCGCGGTGGCGATGACCATGATCAGGACCAAAAGCTCGGCGGCGGCGACCACGCCCAGGTACTTGCCCAAGACGAAGGCGGCGCGCGGGATCGGCCGGGCGAGCAGGGTGTAGGCGGTGCGCTTGTCGAGCTCGCCGGCGAACGAGGTGACCGCCAGCGCGATGGTGACCAGGCTCCCGAGCGCGCTCGCCGCCGCGAGCCCGACGTCGACGATCAGCCGCGAGCGCTCGCCGAACGAGACCGACGCGGCGGCGACCGAGATGGCCACCAGCACCAGCGCGAAGAGCAGGCCGACCAGGAGCAGGCGGCTGCGCACCGCCTCGAGCCAGGTGGTGTAGGCCAGGGCCGCGGTGCCGCGCAGCGTCTGCATCAGGCCACCTCGCTGGTCGCCGGCCGGGCCGCGCTGGCCTGATCGAGAAAGAGGTCCTCGAGCGTGCCGCGTTGCAGCTGCAGGCCGCGCAGCTCGACGCCGCGCGCCCGCAGCCGATCGACCAGCGCGTTCGCCTGGGCCAGGGTGTCGACCGTGAAGCAGAGCTCGCCGCTCTGCTCCCGGCGGGAGGCAATGCCCGGTGCGACCTCGGCGGCGAGCGCCTCGGCGATCGGCGCGCACCAGACCTCGACCCGCGCCGAGCGATCACCGAGCAGCTCGGCGAGGCTGCCGCAGCGCTGCAGCTGCCCGCCGGCGATGATCGCCACCTGGTCGCAGATCGCCTCGACGTCGGGCAGGATGTGGGTCGAGAAGAAGACGGTCTTGCCGCGCGCGCGCAGCTCGACCATCAGTTCGCGCACGTCGCGCCGGCCGAGCGGGTCGAGCCCGCTCATCGGCTCGTCGAGGATGACCAGCTCCGGCTCACCGACCAGCGCCTGGGCCAGGCCGGCGCGCTGCAGCATCCCCTTCGAGTAGCCGTGCAGCCGCTGGTCCATCGCCGCGCCGAGCCCGACCCGCTCGAGCACCGCGGCGACGCGATGGCCGAGCTCGCGCTCGGAGACGCCGGCCAACCGGCCGTGCAGCGCGACCAATTCGCGGGCGGTGAGCTGCTCGGGGAAGTAGGCGCGCTCGGGCATGTAGCCGAGCGCCCGGCGCGCCTCACGCTCGCGCGCCGGCCGGCCGAAGATCGTCACCGCGCCGCGCTCGGGGCGGAGCAGGCCGAGCACGGTCTTGATCGTCGTCGTCTTGCCGGCGCCGTTGGGGCCGAGGAAGCCGACGATCTGGCCGCGCGGCACCGCGAGCGAGACGTCGCGCAAGATCTGACGTGGCCGGCTCCAGAAGTGCGGCCGGATGACGACACTGACGTTCTCGAGGCAGAGGGCGGTCATGGCTCAAACCCCTTGGCGTCGGGGGCGAGGCGCAGGCGCTTCTCCTCGTTGGTGGTGCGCACCTCGCCGTCCTCGAGGTAGAACTGCCCGCCGAGCGGCTCCTCCGGCAGCGCCGAGAAGATCTCCGGACGCACCAGCTCCTCGAGGCGCTCCGGGTCGCGGCCGAACAGCTCGCGGAAGCGGGCGACCCCTTGGCCGATCCACTTGGCGTGCAGCTCGAGCAGGAGCAGCTGGCGGCGCTCGGCGTAGGTTTGGCGCAGCGATTCGTCGGTGAGGCTCGGCATCAACGAGTCGATCATTGCCAGGCCCATCTCCGGCTCGCCGGCCTCGGCGGCGAGGCGCGTGGCCAGCGGACCGAGCACCGGCGGCGCGTCGGGGTGCTCGGCGGCGCGGGCCAGCAC
>JBFYZW010000505.1:0-5473 GCA_041309305.1 Deltaproteobacteria bacterium
CGACCAGCAGATGGTAGAAGACCGGCAAGGCCGCGAGCGCCGCCAGGGCCAACACGCGGAGCCTGAGCCCGGCGGCGAAGACCATCACCGCCAGGATCAGCTCGATGACCAACGCGCTGCCGAGATCGGGCTCGGCGAGGATCAGGGCCACCGGCACCTGAGCGACCAGCACCGGGACGAGCAGGCTCGGCCGCTCCGCCGGCGGCCTGCCCTCGCGCGCCGCCAGCACCGCGGCGAGCAGCAGCACGACCGCGAGCTTGGCCAGCTCCGAAGGTTGGAAGCTCATGCCGCCGATCACCAACCAGCGGCGCGCTCCGCCGGCCAGGTGGCCGATCCCGGGCACCAGCACCAGCGCGCAGAGCACGACGCTGGCCACCAGCGCGACGCCGGCGATCCGGCGCAGGAGGCGCCCGTCGAGCTGCGCCGCGGCGACCAGGCCGACCAACCCGACCGCGATCCAGCAGGTCTGCAGGGCGAGGAAGTGTTCGGCGTCGCCGTAGGCGCGCGCGGCGAAGACCGAGCTGGCGCTGTAGAGCACCACCAGGCCGACACTGACCAACGCCACCGTCGCGCCGATGGTCACCCGGTCCCACCCCGCCGCCGCCAGCGCCGGCGCCACCCGGGCGCGCTTGACGTCCGTCTGAGTGGTCGTCCGCGACCGACCGAGCGGCGTCAGCTCACGCGAGGCGGTGCGCCCCTTGGCGAGGGAGCCGGTCATCGTCCCTCCGCGAAGGCGCGCACCCAGGCCTTGAACTCCCGGCCGCGCTCCTTGTAGTTGGCGAACTCATCGAAGCTCGAGCAGGCCGGCGCGAGCAGCACGACGTCGCCGGGTTGAGCGAGGCGGATCGCCTCGCGGAAGGCGGCGCGCAGCGTCGGGGCGGAGGTGAGCGCCGGGTGACCCGCGAGCGCCGCCGCGATCAGCGGCTCGGCCTCACCGCAGGCGATGATCGCCCGCATCGTCTGCCGGCTGACCGCCGCGACCAGCGCCGCGTAGCCGGTCCCCTTGTCACGTCCGCCGGCGAGCAGCACCACCGGCCGCTGCATCGCCGCGACCGCGATCGCCGCGGCGTCGTCGTTGGTCGCCTTCGAGTCGTTGATGAACAACACGCCCCGATGCTCGCCGACCCACTCGAGGCGGTGCTCGAGGCCGACGAAGGCGCGATAGGCCTGTTCGAGCAGCGGGCGGGGCGGGTCGGGCACCAGGCCGGTGGCGAAGGCGGCGAGCAGCGCCGCGAGCGCGTTCTCGCGGTTGTGACGGCCGAGCAGGCGCGGATGATCGAGCGGCAGCCCGTCGAGCGGCGCCAGCGCGCCGCAGGCGCGCAGCCGGTCGTCGGCGAGTACGGCGCCGTCGCCGGGCACCTCGGCGGCGCGGGTCGAGAACCACCACACCCGGCCAGCGGCCGAGCGCGCCATCGCCCGGACGATCGGATCATCGTGGTTGAGGATCGCCACCCCGCCGTCGCGCAGCAGCGTCACCAACCGCGCCTTGGCCGCCGCGTAGTCGGTCATGCTCGCGTAGCGCTCGAAGTGGTCGGGCGTCACGTTGAGGACCACCGCGACGTCGGTGCGGAAGCGCTCGGCGGTCTCGAGCTGGTAGCTCGACAGCTCGATCACCGCGGCGTCGGCCGGGTCACCACGATCGAGCCAGGTGAGCACCGGCTCGCCGAGGTTGCCGCCGACGAAGGCCGGCCGGCCGGCCCCTTGCACCAGCGCGCCGCACAGGGCCGTGGTCGTGCTCTTGCCGTTGGTGCCGGTGATGCAGACCACCCGCTGCGGCAGCGCGCCGACCAGCTCCAGCTCGCCGAACACCGGCTTGCCGGCCGCGCGCAGCGCCGCGACCGCCGGCTGGCGCGGGTCGGCGCCCGGCGTCACCGCCAGCCCCTCGACGTCGGCGAAGGTCTCGGCGCCGGTCGGCCCGAGGCGCAGCTCGACCCCGGCGGCGGCGAGGCGGGGATCGAGGCCCTCGCGCCTGAGGTCGGCGCCGACCACCTGCGCGCCACGCCGCACCAGGTGCAGAGCCATCGCCGTGCCGCTCTGCCCCAGGCCGAGCACACCGAGACGGTGACCCCTCGGCTCGGCGAGCAGGGCGGCGGCGCCCCGCGGCGTTGTGACGGCTCGACTCATCGCAGCTTCAACGACACCAGCGCGACCAGCGCCAGGATCACCGAGACGATCCAGAACCGGACGATGATCTTCGGCTCGGCCCAACCGCCGAGCTCGAAGTGGTGGTGCAGCGGCGCCATGCGCAGCACCCGCTTGCCGGTCAGCTTGAAGCTGCCGACCTGGGCGATGACGCTGAGCGCCTCGGCAAGGAAGACCCCGTGAATGATCGCCGAGAGGAACTCGTTCTTGGTCAACACCGCCACCGCGCCGAGCGCGCCGCCGAGGGCCAGCGAGCCGACGTCGCCCATGAACACCGAGGCGGGGAAGGAGTTGTACCAGAGGAAGCCGACCCCGGCGCCGACGATGCCAGCGCAGAGCACCGCCAGCTCGCCGGTGCCGGGCACATAGGGCATGTTCAGGTACCGGGCGACGTTGAAGTCGACCCAGCCGCTGCCCGGATTGAAGGTCAGCACCAACCCGGCGACGTAGGCCAGGACCATGAAGGTCATCGCGCTGACGATCGTCGGGCCGATGGCCAGCCCGTCCAGCCCGTCGGTCAGGTTGACCGCGTGCGAGGTGCCCATCACCACCAGGAGCGCGAACGGCAGGTAGAGCCAACCGATGTCGGGGTGGAACCAGCGCACGGCGATGAACGGGATCGACAGGCGCGAGTCGAAGTCGACGTGGATGCCCGGCAGGTGCCCGGTGTGGCTGAGGTAGAGCGCCACCCCCAGGCCGAGGAGCACGACCAGCTGCCAGGCGAGCTTGGCCCGCCCGCCCAGGCCCTTCGAGTTGCGCCGCGAGACCTTGCGGTAGTCGTCGACGAAGCCGATGGCGCCGAAGCCGAGCAGCACGCCGAGCACGACCCAGACGTAGATGTTGGTCAGCTCGGCCCAGAGCAGGGTGGCGACGCTGACCGCGCCGAGGATGAACAGCCCGCCCATCGTCGGCGTGCCCTGCTTCTTCTGATGCTGCTCCGGGGTGTCCTCGCGCACGTTGCTCACCCCGTGCTGCAGCCGGCGCAGGCGCTCGATGAACCAGGGGAACAGCCAGAGGGTCAGGATCAAGGCGGTCAACGCCGCCGCCGGGATGCGAAACGACGGGTAGCGGAACACCCGGAAGGGGCCGACCTCGTCGGCGAAGGCGGTGAACAGGTGGTAAAGCATCAGCTCGTCTCGCCGGTGAGGTGAGCGACGGCGCGCTCGAGGCGCATGCCGCGCGATCCCTTGATCAGGACCCAGTCGCCAGCCCGCAGCTGGCGCTCGAGCTCGACCAGCAACGCCTCGAGCCGGTCGAAGGCGTACGCCGTCGCGCCGCCGGCGCGCGCGCCGTCGGCCACCGCCGCCGCCTGCTCGCCGAAGGCCAACACGACGGCGATGCCGGAGTCGGCCGCGGCCTGGCCGATCTCACGGTGCAACGCGGTGGTGGTCGGGCCGAGCTCGAGCATGTCGCCGAGCACCGCCAGGCGGCGGCCCGCGCTCGCCGAGGCCAGCGCCGCGAAGGCGGCGCGCATCGACGCGGGGTTGGCGTTGTAGGTGTCGTCGACCACGGTCAGGTCCCGGCCGGCGACGGTGAGCAGCCGGAAGCGCCCCTTGGGCAGCACGACCTCGCCCAGGCCGGTGGCGATGGCGTCGCGATCGATGCCGAGCACGGTCGCCGCCGCCGCCGCCGCCGCCGCGTTGAGCGCGAAGTGGCGGCCGACCAGCGGCAGCCGCGCCTCGAGCGCCTGGCCGAGGAGGATCAACCGCACCCGCATCCCACCCGGTTCGACGATCGCCTGTTCGAGCCGCACGTCGCAGCCGACGCCGCTGCCGAAGGTGAGCCGCGATCGCCGGCCGACCAGCGGCGCACAGATCGTCGAGACCAGCGGGTCGTCGAGGTTGACGATCGCGGTCGCGGTCGCCGGCAGGCCGGCGAACAGCTCCCCCTTGGCCCGCGCCACCGCCTCGAGGCCGTCGAAGGCGCCGAGGTGCGCCGGCCCGACGTTGGTGACGATCCCCACGTCCGGCTGGCCGATCTCGACCAGGCGGGCGATCTCACCCGTCGCGCTCATCCCCATCTCGAGCACACCCGCCCAGGCGCCCTGAGGCCAGGCGAGCAGCGACAGCGGCAGGCCGATGTGGTTGTTCAGGTTGCCCAGGTTCTTGTGCACCGGGCCGCGCCGAGCGAGCACGGCGGCGACGAGCTCCTTGGTCGTCGTCTTGCCGTTCGAGCCGGTGACCGCGACCAGGGGTCGGCCGAGCTGCTGGCGCATGGCCCTGGCCAGCGCGCCGAGCGCGCGCACCGTGTCGGCGACGACCAGCCGCGGCACCGCGAGCCCCGCCAGGGCTCGGTCACCGGCCGCGTCGACCAACACCGCCCGCGCGCCGCCGGCCACCGCGGCGGCGGCGAAGTCGTGCCCATCGAAGCGCTCGCCGCGGATGGCGACGAACAGCGACGCGGGCGGTAGGGATCGCGAGTCGATCCCTACCGCCTCCACGCTCACCGGGAGCGCCCCTCCGCGTATCTCGGCCTCGGCGGCTCGCGCAAGCGCGCCGAGATCCCAGCTGTTCATCGCTCGCCTCACGGGCGACGCCCGTCCCCGGGCGCCCCCAGACACACCCTCGTCGATCTACCTCCGGCTCCGACCGCGAACCCGCCGCGGCAACGTCCGCGCCGGCGGCCAGTCATGGCTCGCGGAGCGGAAGAGCAGCACCAGCGGCTCGACCTCCTCGTCGAGCTCGCCCAACTCACCGCGGGTGGCGTACGCTGCCGGTACCACGTACCATCGCTCTGCCATCTCGTCCTCCGCTGGTGGCCGCTACCGGCCGCCAGAAAAACCCGCCGCCGCGAGCGCGACGCGGGCCTGCGCACGATCGTCGAAGGGCCGGCTCTCGCCGCCGACCAGTTGATAGGTCTCGTGTCCCTTGCCGGCGATGACCACGGTGTCCGCCGGCGACGCCGCCCGGATCGTCAGCGCGATCGCCGCCGCGCGGTCCGGCTCGAGCCAGAAGGAGCTCGGCGCCGGCGACGCCGAGCGGACCGCCCCCGCGCCGCCGAGGCCTGCCGCGATCTGCGCCGCGATGGCCGCCGGGTCCTCACTGCGCGGGTTGTCGGTGGTGATCACCGTCCAGTCGGCGCGCTCCGCCGCCACCTTGCCCATCACCGGCCGCTTCTCGCGATCACGGTCACCGCCGCAACCGAAGACGACCAGCAACCGGCCAGTGGTCAGCTCACGGGCAGCGCGCAGCACGTTGTCGAGCGCGTCGGGCGAGTGCGCGTAGTCGACCAGCACCAGCGGCCCGCCCTCGGCCGGCACGCGCTCGAAGCGCCCGGGGACGCCGCCGACGGCAGCCACCCCGGCCGCGATCGCCTCGCTCGGCAGGCGCAG
>JBFYZW010000506.1:0-6223 GCA_041309305.1 Deltaproteobacteria bacterium
TGCGATCCGGACGACGTTGATTACCTGATCCCGGGCAACGACGACGCGATCCGCGCCATCCGCCTGTTCGTGATCAAGGCCGCTGACGCCTGCGCCGAGGGCAACGCCATCTGGGAGAAGAAGCTCAGCTCGCAGCGCGCCGACGACAAGGCGAAGAAGGACGCCGGCCCGCCGCCGGGGACGCCGCGCGAGGCGCCGAAGGGCAAGGGTGGCCCCGAGGTCGAGATCGTCCGCGCACCGGGCGAGAACGACAAGCAGGTGACCTCGGCGCCGGTCTGAGCTGCCCGCCGACGAGACGCATAACCATGTTCTGGGTCGGCCACACCGACCCACGGAGACTACAATGGAGATCAACGCGAAGACCGTGCAAGAGCTGCGCACCAAGACCGGTGCGGGGATGATGGACTGCAAGAAGGCGCTGGCCGAGAGCCAGGGCGACATGGAGAAGGCGGTCGAGTATCTGCGCAAGAAGGGCCTCGCCGCCGCGTCGAAGAAGGCCGGGCGCGTCGCCTCCGAAGGCCTGGTCGGCAGCTACATCCACGCCGGTGGCAAGATCGGCGTGTTGGTCGAGGTCAACGCCGAGACCGACTTCGTCGCCCGCAACGACGAGTTCCGTCGCTTCGTCCACGACGTCGCGATGCACGTCGCCGCCTCGAGCCCGACCTACGTCTCGCGCGACGAGGTGCCGGCGGCGGTGATCGCCAAAGAGAAGGAGATCCTCTCGGCGCAGGTCGCCGAGGAGAGCAAGAACAAGCCGGCCAACGTGATCGAGAAGATCGTCGAGGGCCGCCTGAACAAGAAGTTCTTCCAGGAGGCCTGCCTGCTCGAGCAGCCGTTCGTCAAGGAGCCGGACAAGACCGTCGAGCAGATGCTCAACGAGCTGGTGGCCAAGATCGGCGAGAAGATCTCGATCCGGCGCTTCGTGCGCTTCCAGCTCGGCGAGGGGCTCGAGAAGCGGAGCGAGGACTTCGCCGCCGAGGTGCGCAAGGCCACCGCCAGCAACTGAGCCGGCCGTCCAAACGGGGTGCGCGAATCGCACACCCCGTCTAGCGCCTGCGGCGGGCGCCGCCCTCGCCGATCAGCGCCTCCACCCAACCCTCGATCCGTTCGACCAACCGCTCGGCCTGCCCTTCGGGCAGTTGACGCAACGCCGCGAGCACCCGCCGCTCGCGACTGCCGAGCTCGAGAGGGCCACTCTCGCGGCGGAAACGCACGATCGACTCGCGCAGCCACTGCGGCGCCCGCTCGGCGAACGCCAGCCGTTGCACCTGCTCGACGTCCTCGATCGCGAACACCTGGCAGAGCTGCAACGTCACCTCCGGCGACGGCTGCGACAGCCGCAGCTCCCATTGACCGACGTACCCGGGCGAGACGTTCAGCGCGCGGGCGAGCGCGCGCTGGCTGAGGCGATGGCGCCGGCGTAGCGAGCGCACCAGATCGCCGAAGTGATCGAAGTTGCGCACGTCCATGGCCCCTAATCTTTTCATAAGCATCGCTTAGAGACAAGGTCTTCGCGCGCCCGGGGGCGCGCGCGGACGGGTGTCAGGACCCGGCCGACCGGTGTAGAGGACTAGACATGGCTCGCCTCGCCCTCCTCGCCGCGCTGCTCGGGCTCGCCGGCGTCGCCTGTCACACGCCCTGTGACGCGCTCGGCGACCGCGCCGAGCGCTGTCGTTTCGCGCCCGGTCGCACCACCGACGACCGGCTGTCCCTCTGCGCGGCGCTGCGCGGCGAGCGCGCCACCTTCGATCGCTTCGCCGAGTGCGTCACCGACGCACCGTGCGGCGAGGTGTCGGCCATCGATCGCTGCCAGGCCGAGCACCTCGGCGCCGAGCTCGAGCCGTGCGACCGCCTGCGCCTCTGGGCCGCGGCCTGCGCGCTCGAGCCGGTCGGCCTCGACCGCTCGTGCAGCGGCCTGAGCGACGGGATGAGCGCCGAGACCTTCGCCCGCTGGGTCGCGTGCATCACCGCCGAGGGTTGTCCGCGCGGCGACGATCCGCGCTACGACCGCTGCCAGGAGCTGATCCTGCCCCGCTCGCTCACCGACACGCTCGACGCCTGCGTGCTGTACACCGCCTGGACCGAGGCCTGCGCCGATCAGGGGCCGAGCTTCGCGCCGGTCGCCGCCAGCTCGCTGGCCGAGTGCGTCGCGTTGGCCGAGCCGTTCACGCCGCAGAGCTTCCTCGCCTACGCCACCTGCCTGACCGACAAGGCCTGCGACGACCTCGCCGGGCGGATCGAGTGCCTGTTGCTGCTCACCTTCGTCGACCCGACGCCGCTCGCCGGCGCTTGTCAGCGCCTGCTCGACTACGCCGACAGCTGTCAGAGCCCGGTCGGCGGCGGCAGCCTCGAGGCGTGCACGCGGCTGTTCGCCCGCTTCACCCCGGCGAGCGTCGACGCCTACGCCGCCTGCCTCGTGGCGCGCGGCTGCGACGACCAGGCGGCGGTCTACGAGTGTCTGAGCCTGCTCCAGCTCAACTGAGCGGTGGCGCGGGGTCCGGGACGAGGAGGCGGTCGAGCGTGATCGCCAGGTGCTCGCGCGAGAACGGCTTGGTCAACACGTCGGCGAAGCCGTGCTCGCGGTACTCGGCGAGCACCGGGTCGTTGGTGTAGCCGCTGGCCACGACCGCCTTGAGCTCTGGGTCGACCTCGAGCAACCGGCGCAGGCACTCGCGGCCGCCCGGGCCGCCCGGCATCGTCAGGTCGATGATCGCCAGGCGCAGGCGCCGCCCCTCTTCGCGCGCCCGGGTGCAGATCGCCACCGCCTCGAAGCAGCTGGCCGCGCTGAGCGGCGTGTAGCCGAGCGACTTGAGCATGATCGCGGTGACGCTGCGCACCGCCGCCTCGTCATCGAGGACCAGCACCGGGCCGCTGCCGTGCGGCACCGCCAGGTCGACGGTCGGACGGGCGGGGCGCTCGCCGTCGGCTGCCGGCAGGTAGACGGTGACGGTCGTCCCGGCCCCCTCCTCCGACTCGATCTCGATCGTCCCTTGATGGCGGTGAACGATCGAGTAGGCGACCGCCAGGCCGAGCCCATGCCCGACCGGCGACGCGGTGACGTACGGGTCGAAGACGCGAGCCAAGAGCGCCCTCGGGATGCCGACGCCGTGGTCGCGCACCGACACGGTCACGTAGCGGCCGGCCGGCAACAGCGGCCCGCGCTCGTGCGCCAGCGCGACGTTGCGGGCCGCCAAGGTCACCGTCCCGCCCTGCGGCATCGCCTGCACCGCGTTCTGGACCAGGTTGGTGATCACCTGGTGCAGCTGCCCCAGATCGGCGAGCACCGGCATCAGATCGTCGGCGAGGTGGAACTCACAGCGGCAGGTCGAGCCGCTGGCGGCGAAGCGCGCCGACTCGCGCACCAGGTCGGCGAGCTGCACCAGCTCGCGGGTCGCCTGGCCGGCGCGGGCGAAGGTGAGCAGCTGCTGGGTCAGCGCCTGAGCGCGCAGGCAGGCTCGCTCGGCCTCGTCGAGCAGGGCGTCCGCCGGCACGCCGGTGCGCTGATGCACGCGCGAGAGCGAGATGTGGCCGACCACCGCCATCAACAGGTTGTTGAAGTCGTGGGCGATGCCGCCGGCGAGCAGCCCGAGCGCCTCGAGCCGCTGCGCCCGCTGCCGCTGTTCGTCGTCGGCCCGCGCCTCGGTGATGTCGAGCTCGACCCCGAAGACGCCGACCCGCTCCTCGCCCCGCGACAGCGGCCCGACCAGGCGCAGGCCCCGGCGCGGCGCCCCGCCGATCGCGTCGACCAGCTCGTTGCGCACCAGCTCACCGGTGAAGGCCCGCCCCATCGCCGCCGGCAGGCCCGGCGAGCGCTCCACCACCGCGGCGACGCCAGCGAGCCTGAGGCCGCGCAGCTCACCGACCCGGGCGCGCGACGCCGCGTTCTGGAGCACGCACCGACCGTCCCGGTCGGCGGCCCAGATCTCCAGCGGCACCGACTCGAGCAGCGCATCCAGCCACTCGTTCGCGGTCCACCCCGCCCCGCTGCTCTCGATCTGACCTGAGACCTTGTCCATCTCCCCCACGGACCTTTCGGCCCGCCCTCCCCCCAACGACAAAGCCAAGCCCAACCTACACCACCCGCCCGCCGAAGTCGAACCGGCGGCCGGGCGCCGCCGCGCCGGTCAGAGCACCGCCAACTCGACCAGCGGCGGGCGTCGGCTGAGCGCCGCGACCTCGGCCGCCGCGTCGGGCCAATGGGCGGCGTAGATGACGCTGCGGTAGGCGACGTGGCCAAAGGCGCCGGCCACCGGCGCGAGCCACGGGTGCCCCTCGGTCAGGCCGAGGGTCGCCAGCGCGAAGCCCCGGCGCCGCGCCTCGTCGAGCGCTGCTCCGACCAGCGCCGGCGCCGCCGCCTCGGCTTCTTCGTCGACCGCGAGGTGCGAGAGGAAGACGCCGAGCAGGCGCTGGCCCGGGGCCGGGAAGAGCGGCGCGGGCAGACCCGGGACCACGGCGTTGACCAGCGGGCGCAGCCGGGCGAGCCACCCGCCGTAGCCACGCACCACCGACTGCTTGAACGCCGACTGGTCCCAGACGGCGATCGTGCCGACCAGCCGGCCGGCCCGCTCGGCGACGATGAAGTCGCGCGGGCGAAGGCCACGCGTGTACCGCTCGTCCGCGAGCGCCTCGGCGCGCCAGCACGGCGCGAGCTGGTAGCGGCGGAGGTTGCGCTGCAGACAGTCGGCGACGCGCGGCAGATCGACGACGTCGGCCGGACGCAGCGCCAGCCCCGCCGGCGGACGGGCGCGCCGCGCCCGCCAGAGGGGGATCGCCAGCGTGCGCAAGACGCCCAAGCGGCGATAGGTCGGCTTGTCCTTCCACTCGGCCTCGAACAGCCGCCGCGCCGCGAGGTTGTCGGCGACGATGGTGGTGACGTACCAGGGCGCCGCGCCGTCGGCGTGCAGCTCGCGGAAGGCGCGGGCGAAGCCGCCGAGCAGCGCGCGCCGGCCACGGTGCGGCGCGGCGATGCGCGCCTGCGCGAAGTAGCCCACGCGTCGCGGCGCGCCGTCGACGAACACCTCGCGGCAGGCGCGGCTGGCCAGCCCGACGATCGCCCCGCTCGCGTCGCGGGCGACCAGGGTCTGGTGCTGCTCCCCCTCGATCGCCGCCGCCGCGAAGAAGCTCGGCTCGCGCTCGAGAGTCAAGCTGATCCGACCCGGCATCGCGTTGTCGCGCAGCAGCGCCCGCAGCGCCGCGTCGTCGTCCTGCGTCGCCAAGGCGAACGCGTAGCGCGCCGTGCCCATCGCCGGCCTTCCTACCAGACCGCCGGCCCGGCCGGCCACCGTGACCAGCCGGCGCCGGGATGGTATGCATCCGGCGCGATGACCACCGGCTCGCTCACCTCGCTGCCGCCGCTGGCGGCCGGCCGCACAGCGACCCCTGCCGCCGCGCGTCGGCTGCGCGGCCGCATCGCCACCGTCGCGTCGCTCGGGCAGCACGAGCGCGAGGCGATGTGGGCGGTGTTCGCCGCCCACTACGACGACATCGACCGATCGCGGTTCGAACGTGACCTCGACGGCAAGTCGCACGTCATCCTGCTGCGCGACCGGCGCGACGGCCTGATCAAGGGCTTCGCCACCCTCTGCCGCCAGCTGAGCGTCGTCGACGGCCGCCCGGTCGCCTCGGTCTTCGCCGGCGACACCATCCTCGACCCGGCCTACTGGGGGCAGACGGCGTTGCAGCTGGCCTTCTTCCGCTACCTGGTGGCCAGCAAGCTGCGCCACCCGGCGGTGCCGCTCTACTGGCTGCTGACCAGCAAAGGGTACAAGACCTACCTCTTGCTCACCCGCAACTTCCCCGAGCATTGGCCGCGCCACGACCGCGAGACGCCGCCGTGGCCGGCAGCGGTGCTGCGCCAGCTGTGCAGCGAGCGCTTCCCCGAGACCTTCGAGCCGGAGAGCGGGCTACTCCGCCACCGCGTCCCCGAGGGCAAGCTGCGCCCCGAGGTCACACCGATCGACGACCGGGCGCTCGGCGAGCCGGACATCCGCTTCTTCGTCGCGCGCAACCCCGGGCACGCCGCCGGCGACGAGCTGTGCTGCATCGGCCGCGCCGACCTGAGGATGCTGCTCGCCTACCTGGGCAAGACCGCGCGGCGCCTGCCGCGCCGGCTCGCCGGCCGACGCGGCCACGGTTGATCGCGTGCTCCACCTGCTGCACGGCGCCCTGGCGCTCAGCCGCGCCGCCCCCTGGCGCCGTTTCGCCGCCGCCGCGGCCGACCCCG
>JBFYZW010000507.1:0-5146 GCA_041309305.1 Deltaproteobacteria bacterium
CAGCCGGGCGCGGCTCTACCGCCTGCTCTACGGTGCGCGCGCGGCGCTCGAGGAGGCGCTGCTCCAGTCGAGCGCGCCGACGCCGGTGCTCACCCATGGTGCGCCGGCGCCGTCGGCGAGCCCCGGGGTGGAGATCGCCGGCGTGCGCGTGCACAGCGGTGACCTCCTGCTCTCGCGCGGCACCGCGCCGACCTCGGCGTTGATCGCGCGCGGCAACGACTACCCGGGCAACTTCTCGCACGTCGCGCTGGTGCACGTCGACGAGGCCGACGGTCGGGTGTCGGTGATCGAGGCGCTGCTCGAGCGCGGCGTGGTGGTCAACGACGCGGACGCCTACCTCGGCGACCCGAAGCTGCGCATCATGCTCTTGCGCCCGCGCGCCGATCTACCGGCGCTGGCGCGTGAGCCGCGGCTCGCGCACCGCGCCGCGAGCCAGGCGCTGGCCGAGGCGCGGGCCGGTCACATCCCGTACGACTTCGCGATGGCGATCGACGATCCGCGGGCGCGCTTCTGCTCCGAGGTGGCGTCGCACGCCTACGCCCAGGTCGGCGTGACGCTGTGGCCGGAGCTGTCGACCTTCTCGTCGCCCGGGCTCGGCGGGTGGCTCGCCGCCTTCGGCGTCCGTCACCTCGAGACTCACAGCCCCTCCGACCTCGAGTACGATCCGAGCCTGACGGTCGTCGCCGAGTGGCACGATCGCGAGGCGCTGTTCGAGGACCACCTGGCCAACGCGGTGATCGACGCACTGCTCGAGCGCGCCGAGGCTGGCGCGCCGCTCGCTTACCGCCGGGCGCTCCTGCCGGTCGCGCGCCTGCTCAAGGGGCTGAGCGTCCTCGCCAACCTGGTCGGTGCCCAGGGGCCGATCCCCGAGGGGATGAGCGCCACCGCGGCGCTGCGGGCCGAGTGGCTCCGCGCCGAGCACGGCCGGCTGGCCGCGCGCACGCGCGCGCAGGCCGAGGCCTTCCGCGCCGAGCGTGGCTTCACGCCGCCGTACTGGCAGCTGGTCGCGCTGGCGCGGGCGGCGGCCGCGGAGTGACGCGCCGCCCGCGATCGGTCAGCCCTGGCCCTCGCTGTAGCAGACGGCGATGTAGGTGATCGCGATGCAGGCGCCGGCGCCGGGCACCGCGCTGCCGTTGAAGGTCACCGCGTTGACGCTGGCGTCGAAGGTCCAGCCGTTGGTCGCGTTCTGCGGCACCAACGGGCAGGTCAACGGGTTCGCCGGGCAACCGCTGGGGCAGACGCGCACCTCGAGCGTCGCGGCGGTCGCCGGGCGGGAGAGCGGGAACTGGCGTCGGGCGTTGAAGACGTCGAGGCCGAGCGCGTTGAGCATGTCGCTCCAGTCGGCGGTGCAGATCGAGCGGAACTGGCCGCCGACCGCCTGCGTGACGTCGTAGAGCTTCTGGTTGCCCTCGGCCGTGGTGCAGCCGTCCGGCGGCGGGCCGGCGATCGCCGAGATGTTGAGCAGGTCCGGGTTGCCGAGCCCCTTGAGGTTGCGGAAGTAGTCGACGTAGAGGGCGGCCTCGCCGTCCGACTGCTCGGCCTCGTCCTGCACCGCGATGATGTAGAGCTTGGCCTCCTCGCGGTAGAAGCCGGTGTTCCACTCGGCGGTCGGGTACTCGAACGCGGCGCGCGCCGCCTGCAGCGGCGCCTCCTTGCTATCGGTCGACGGTCGGTTGTCGGCCGGGTCCGAGACCTTGACGTTGCAGCGGAACTGGGTCCGTTGCTCGGCCGGCGGCTGCAGGTCGGTGATGAACTTGTTCGCGTAGCAGGAGTGCAGCCTCCCTGACCACTCGGTCTCGGCGTCGGTGTTGGTGACGCCGATGTGGTAGTCGGTGTTCAGGTCGAGGACGCCGTCGATGAAGCTCTGGAAGTTGGTGGCCAGCTCATCCTGCTCGTCCCCCATCGAGCCGGAGTCATCGACGACGAACAAGACGTCGACCATCGGCCGGCTCGGCTGCTGGAAGCGGTCGTCCGCCTGGCTCGAGAGCACGCCGGTGCCGGTCATCGACACCGAGTAGTACTCGTCGTTGCCGTTGCCGTCCTGGCCACGGATGTCGACCGCGTCGGCGGCCGGGCCTTCGGCGCTGGCGCAGAACTGCACGAACAGCTCGGCGCTCTGGCCGGACGGGATGCTGGTGCGCGACGGCGGGGTGGTCGAGAAGTCGGAGTTGGCCCCGACCACCGACACCGAGCTGAGGGTCAGCGTCGTCGAGCCATTGTTGTAGACCGCCACCCGCTGGCGCGCCGAGCAGCAGCCGACCGTAACGTCGCCGAAGTCGATCTCGCCGGGGATGACGTCGATGCTCGGCGGCTTGCCCATGCCGGTGAAGGCGACCTGCGCCGTGGCGGTGTTGGTGCTCACCGAGCGGTAGTCCATCATCGCGCCGTTACCGCCGCAGAGGAAGGGGAACTCCTCGAACGGGTCGCCGGTGGGGACCGGCGCGGTGAAGGTGATCTCGAGAATGTGCGCCTGACCGACCGGGATGTTGAACGGCGTGGTCGGGAAGGCGAAGGCCGACGAGGTGCCGGTCTGCCGGCGGACGTTGGTCACCTCGCAGGCCTCCGAGCCGATGTTGCGCACCTGCAGCGGGATGGTCTTCGACTGGCCGTAGTTGACGTTGCCGAAGGCCACCGCCTCCTGCGGGCAGAAGAGCGACGGCGGCGAGACCGGGACGAAGTCGAGCGCGCAGGCCGGCGAGCCGCCGGACTTGACGGTGAGCAGCACCGCGCTCGGTCCGGTGTTGTCGGGCGAGGTGAAGGCGAGCGAGGCGGTGAAGATCTCCGGCGTCTCCTTCGGATCATCGACGAACAGGAGGTCGATCGGCGCCGAGCTCGCGCCCGGGGCGAGCGTGAAGGCCGCCGGCGGCGGCCCGTCGTACTTGAACATGTCGGCGGTGGCGGTCATCGGCGTGATCGCGCCGAGGGTCACGGCGTTGCAGGTCCGCTGGCCGAGGTTGGTCAAGGTCATGCTCTTGCGTCGCGAGACCTTGGCGCCGGTGCACGGCAGGCCGGGTATGCAGACCGCGCCCTCCTGCGCCTCGTCGGAGGCCACCCAGCCGAAGTCGACCGGGGTCGGGATCGCGGCGAGGACGCAGACCTGCGGCGGGCCGATACGCCCGGCGAGGGTGACGAACGCAGTCGGGAAGCGGCGGTCGTTGGTGGTGAACAGCACGCGGCCGGAGAGGATCGCGCCGAGCCCCGAGGTCGGGGTCAACGCCACCGGCATCTCGATCTCCGCGCCCGGGGCGATCGGCCCGGTCTGGCTCCACGGCAGCGCGGTGCTCGAGAAGTCGGGGGCGGTCTCGGCGTGCAGCTGCGCCGCCGAGACGACCAGGTCCTCCTCGAAGCCGCAGTTGCCCAGCCAGATGCGGCGGGTCTCGTTGGGCGTGACGTTCAATGCCGTCTGGTTGAGCGGCGGGTCGCCGAACTGCAGCAATGTGTCGTTCGGCTGAACGTCCTCGGTGCGGAAGCAGATGTGGGCGCCGATGACGCGGCCGCGCAACGCGATGTGGATCGGCGCGCCGAGCCCCTTGACCAGCGCCTCGCCGAGGTGCTCGCCGGCGCTCGACGGGCGGTACTCGATGCTGACCGTGGCCGAGCCGAACGGTGGGACGACGGTGCAGCCCGGGTCGGCGAGGAAGAAGACGCCCCGCTCGCCGGGCTGCTCGCCCGGACCCTCGGGGATGCCGTCCTGGGTGATGGCGACCGAGAAGTAGAGCTCGTACTCCGACTCGTTGGTGACCAGCACCTGCTGCGTCCCGAGCGCGCGCGGCAGCCCGGAGGCGTTGTCGAAGCCGAGCTCGGAGTCGTCGAAGGTGCCGTAGTCGATCGCGCTGCCGTCGCCACAGGCGCCACTCGGCACGCAGGCGGTGAAGCTGCCGCCGCCGGCGCGCAGCGGGATGCTCCAGGTCGGATTCGCGGCCGACGTCGAGACGATCTCCAACGTCGAGGTGATCTCGGTCGCGGAGGTCGGCTCGTAGGCGAGGTAGACCTCGGCCCAGGCCTCGTTGTCGAGCTCGAGCGGCCCGTCGGCGAAGTCGTGGGTCTCGACCTCGGCGTCCGGCTCCCTCGAGTCGTAGCGCAACACGCGCGCGACGCTGAACAGATCACCGCCGACGATGGTCAGGGTCTGCACCGTGAGCTTGCGCGGTTGGTTCAGGTTGCGCAGCTCGAGGACGCGGCGCGAGGTGGTGCCGACCTCGGGGCTGCCGAAGTCGATCTGGGCGGTGGCTGGCGCGAGGATCTCGCAGCCGCAGGCCTCGCCGCGATCACACAGCGCCAGCTCGATCTCGCCGATCGCCAGCGCCAGCGAATCCCCGCAGGTGCAATCGGACACGGCCACGGCACCGAGCAGGACCAGGGTGGAGAGAGTGGTTGTGCGCACGGTCTACCTTCCTTGCCTTGGCAATAAGCCTATCGGGCCCCCATCGTCTTGACCGCCGGTAAGACTACTTGGCCGGGCGCTCGCCGACAAGTCCGCACGCCCCCCCCGGCGCCGCCGCGGCTCGCCGGCGGTGGGTTTGCAGATCACCGGGGGAGGTGTTTTACTGAGCTTTCCGGACCTCGGCGGGGAGTCGGGGGCACAGGCGCGTCGCATGGCGGACGAGGAGTCATGACCAGCCCGAATCAGTCCGAGGACCGGCGCGCTCAATCACGGATCCCGCTCGTGGTGCCGGTGACCTGCTACAGCTCGACCCCGAGCCTCGAGTGGCAGGCACGCGACGTCTCGGTCGCCGGGAGCGGCATGTTCGTCGCGACTGATCTGTTGCTGCCGGTGGGGGTCGAGGTCGAGATCGGCTTCCGCGTCCCCGGCTACGAGCTCGAGATCGTCACCGACGCGGTCGTCGTGCGCTCCAACGACCCGGCGGTCAAAGGCTTCGATCCGACCCGCCCCAAGGGGATGGGCCTCAAGTTCCGCGACCTCGAGCCGGAGTTCGCCAAGGTCCTCAAAGGATACGTCGACCGCCGCCTGGAGATGGAGCGCGAGCTCGCGTCGTTGACCGAGGAGGTGCCGGCGCCGAGGTCCGCCGCGCCGCCGGCCTCGTTGCTCGAACCGGCCGATCTGCCCGACCTGCCGCCTCTGCCGGCGGAGCTGCCGGCGACACCGCCTGGCCCGCCCGCGGCGGTCGCGCGGCCAGTGACCCCC
>JBFYZW010000508.1:0-3553 GCA_041309305.1 Deltaproteobacteria bacterium
CCCAGGCGCTTGAGCAGCGATACGGCCACGGTCAGTTGGCCTAATAGCCCTTCTTCTTGGCCGGCGCCGCCGCGCCGAGCTTCTTCAGCCGGTAGGCGGCCTTGCCGTCCTTGATCACCAGGATCGCGCCCATCCCCTCGGAGATCGAGCCGTCGTTCATCACCCAGCGCACGCTGTCGGCCGGACCGGGGTTGAGGTAGAGCGCCTCGTGCGGGATGTCCTGCTCGAGCACCGTCGCCCCCTTCAGATCGACGCCCCGCCCGCCGGCCTCGTGGATGTTGCCGAAGATGCCGAACGGCACCTTCTGCTCGGCCATCAGCTTGGCCACCTCGGGGCTGCCGACGTTGGCGCCCTCGGCGGTGCGATCGAGCGCCAGCGGCCCCTCCTGCAGCGGGCCGCCGTGCGAGACGAGCACCACCGGCGAGTCGGCGCCCTTGATGATCTCGCCCGTCGCCGCCACGTCGGCGGCGAAGAACTGGCAGCCGTCCTGGTTGTGGATGTAGGCCGGGTTGAAGTAGCCCGGCAGCGAGACCAGGTCGGCCACCGGCGTGTCGACCCGACGGATGGCGTTGAGGTCGAAGATGTTGCCGTGCTTGGCGCGCAGCGCGACCATCGCCTTCTGGTAGTCGTTCTTGCCCTCGCGGTTGCCGATGATGTTGAACACCGGCACCTTGACGCCGGCGAGGATGTCGAGCGCCGCCTCGATCTGCGCCTGGGTCTCGCCGGTGTCCCCGGCGACGACGACCAGGTCGACCTTCTCCTTGATGAACCAGGCGACCAGATCCTTGAGGTTCGCCTTGTTCTCCTCGGTGTCCTCTTTGATGTCGGTGATCGCACCGACGATCAACGCGCCACCCTTCACCGCGCTGGTCATCTTCAGGGTCGAGCCGTTCAGCTCCCAGGTCGACGGGCCGACGGTCAACGTCTCCGGGGTCCCGGTGCCGACCCGGCCGACGCAGATCGGATCCGAGACCGCTGGCGGCGCCGCCGGCTCGGCGGCCGGGGTCGGCGTCGGCTCGACCGGCGCCTCTTTCTCTTTGCAGGCGAAGCTGAAGGCGACGAGCAGCAGCGCGGGAAGGATGAACCGGACGTGCATGGTCGAGCTCCCAAGGTGGTAGAGGCCAAACAGAGAGTCACGGGGCACCACGCGGGCGCCGCCGTTTGAGAAACGCCAACTCCCAGGGCAAGTCAAGTGCCTCGGCGGGTTCGAAGCCCGCCGCGCCGCTCTTGCGGCTCGGCAGCCACGCGAGCGGTGTGAAGGCACCGACGAGGTGCGGCCTCACACGATGGCTCAGTCGGCCGGCCGCGCCTTGCGCGCCAGCTCGGCCAACGCCTCGGTCGCCGCCTGCTGCACCGCCGGGTGGGGGTAGCCGCCGGCCAGGGTCACCAGGTAGCCCTCGGCGGTCCGCCCGCCGAGGGCGGCGAGGGCGAAGACCACCTGGATGACGACCTCGGGCGACTTGTTGCGCGCCAGCTCGATGATCGGCTCGGCCGCGCGCCGATCACCGATGGCGACCAGGGCCCCGACGATGCGCAGCTGCAGCTCGGCGCGCGGCTCGACGGCGAGGCGCCCGGACAGGGCCGGCACCGCCGCGCCGCTCTTGCGCTCGCCGAGCTCTTGGATGGCGAAGTCGCGCAGGCGCGCGTCGGGCGAGGTCAGCGCGTCGATCAGCCGCTGGTCCTCACCCCCGAGCAGCCAGCGCTGCTGGCGCAACACCTGCCAGGCGTCGTCGAAGCCGGCCAGCAACGAGGCGGCGACGTCGGTGAGCGGCAGCCCGCGACCGGTGGCCTGCAGCTCCTGGCCGGCGCCGGTCGGGCGCAGCGTCAGCGACACCGGCCGCCCCTCGCTGCCGTCCTCGGCCCGCTGCACGAACCAACCGCCCTCGACGCGCAGCAGGTAATCGGCGGCCGGCGCGTTCTCGGCCAGGCGCGCCGAGGGGTCCTGCGCCAGCCGCTCGCGGATCGCCCCGCGCAGCGCCTCCCGCACCGCGTCCCCCTCGGGCGGCGCCGCCAGGTCGATGAGCAGCCGGCCGATGGTGATCGGCGGCGGGTGATCGCCGCAGCCGCGGGCGCAGCCGGCCGCGGCGCCGGCGACCCAGAGCAGCGCGGCGCTACATACCGACCAGCAGGCGCTCGCCGAACACCGGCGCCAACCCGGCGTCGATGATCTTCCGCCGCGCGGTCGCCTTGTCGTACTCGAGCCGGTGGTACGCGAAGACATGCTTGTCGGTGTCGAACAGCCCGCAGCTGGCGCGCGGATCTCTGTCGCGTGGCTGGCCGACGCTGCCCACCGTGATGATGTACTTGGCCGCGGGGTCACAGATGATCTCCGGCAGCAACATCGGCGTGACCCGATGCCGCTCCATCTTGAACGAGATGGTCAGGTGCGAGTGGCCGATGAAGGTCACTGGCGCGAATTCATCGTAGTGGTCGAGCAGGTCGAGCAGCTGCTCGGGGGAGAACAGGTAGTCGAAGACCTCGGGCACCAGCGGCGCCCCGTGGCAGAAGTCGGCCGGCCCGTGGCGCACCTTGTAGGGCAGGCTGCGCAGCCAGGCGAGGTTCTCGTCCGACAGCTGCGCGGCGCACCAGTCGAGCGCCTCGCGCGCCGCGTCGTAGTACTCGGAGTAGTCCATCCGACCGCTGACCGCGGCGTCGTGGTTGCCGAGCACCGCGATCCCGCCCAGGCCGCGGAGCAGATCCGCGGTCTCGTTCGGGTTGGCGCCGTAACCGACCGCGTCGCCGAGGAAGGCGTAGGTGTCCACCTGCTGGCCGCGCAGGTGCTCGAGCACCACGGTCAACGCCTCGAGGTTACCGTGGACGTCGGAGAGAATACCGTACCGCATGCCGACTGAGGCCTATTCCTCCCCGACGTAGGCGGTGATTTCGTCCACGCCATCGACCGAGACGAACCGCACGCCCATCACCCCGCCCCGCCCGTGCGCGCCGGCCGCGCGCCAGACGACCCGCGCCTCGGCGCACACCTCGGTTCCCTCCGGGCGCAGCCGCATGCGCAGCGTCACCCGCTCACCAACCGGCGGCGGCGCAACAGTGAACAGCCGCGCGCCCTCGCGGCTGAGGTCGGCGAGCGACGCGAAACGATCGACCTGTCCGTCCTCGACCCAGCAGCGCAGCGGCCCCTCCCGCCGCCGGCCGAGCCGTTGCTCCTGGCGTCGCGGGCGAGGCTCTGCCTGGGGGGATCCGGCCATGGGGGGATGATTGAGGAGCCGGGTGGGCGTGTCAAGGGGCGCGCGCCGCCGCCGCGGTTGTTGCCCCAGGCCGCACGGCGCTACACTGCCAGGAGCCTGGCCAGGAGGATGAGATGAACCGCGTCGAAGGGAGTCCCCCCGGAACCTCGAGCCCGGCGCCAGCGCCCCTGACGCTGCGCCCCGCCCCGTCGCTCGCCCAGGCGGCCGCCGGCGACTACTTGCGGCTCGGTGACCAGGGACCGGCGGTGCTGGCGGTGAAGGAGCGCCTGGCCGAGGCCGGGTTCCCGCTCGCCGAGGGCGCCGTCTTCGACGCCGCGATGGCCGAGGCCGTCTCTGCCTTCCAGCGG
>JBFYZW010000509.1:0-4807 GCA_041309305.1 Deltaproteobacteria bacterium
GGGGGGACGAGGAGTGCACCGCCGGCACCTGCCGCGACGGCACCTGCACCACCCTCGCCGACCTGGGCGAGGCCTGCGACGAGCCCGACGACTGCCTCGCGCCGTGGGTCTGCCGCGACCAGCTCTGCCGCCGGCCGCTCGGTCAGGCGTGCGACGACGCCGACGAGTGCGGCAGCGGCTTCTGCGCTGATTCGGTTTGCTGCGCCAGCGCCTGCGCGGCCCTCTGCGAGCGCTGCGGCGTCGACGGCACCTGCGGCGCCGAGCTCGACGGCACCGGCTGTGACGACGGCGACGCCTGCACCGCAGGTGACACCTGCGTCGGCGGCGCCTGCGCCGGTGACGCCGCCTGCCTCGACTTCACCGATGTCAGCGCGACGGCCGGCCTCGCGGACCAGGCGGCGTTGAGCGCCTACGGCATCGCCTGGACCGACTATGACGCCGACGGCTGGCTCGACCTGTGGGTCAGCCGCCAGACGACGCTCGTCCCGCGCGGCGCGCGCTGGCGCTATCTCGACGACGGCAGCGACCAGGGCACCGCCTGGCGCGAGCGGGTCTTCGACGACAGCGGCTGGGGCCTCGGCAACGCACCGCTCGGCTACGGCGACCCGGGGATGAACACCACGGTCAGCTACGGCGCCGATCCGCTCAACAAGCTCATCACCACCTACTTCCGCACCACCTTCTCGGCGACGCCGGCGACCACCACGAGCCTCCTGCTCGGCATGCGCCGCGACGACGGCGGGGTCGTCTACCTGAACGGCAGCGAGGTCTTCCGCACCGGGATGAGCGGCGGCACGGTGACCTTCGCGACCTTGGCCTCGAGCAACACCACCGGCGCCAACGAGACGCTCTTCTTCGAACGCTGGCTGACGCCCGGCCAGCTGCGCGACGGCAGCAACACCTTCGCGGTCGAGATCCACCAGCAAAGCGTCGACAGCTCGGATCTGGTGCTCGACGCCTTCCTCGTCGACACCGGGGCGCTGTACCACAACAACGGCGACGGCACCTTCAGCCGCGGCCCGCTGCAGCTGGCCGGCAACCGCGGCGGCTATTGGGCCGACCCGGACAACGACGGCGACCTCGACCTGGTGACCACCAGCGGCGACGCGGTGCGCCTCTACCTCAACGATGGCAGCGGCGGCTTCACCCGCCAGGGCCTGAGCGGCGTCGACCGGCACAACATCGGCACCGCCGTCTGGCTCGACGTCGATCGCGACGGGCGCGTCGACCTCTTCCTCGCCGCCGGCGAGTCGCCCTTCAACGAGCTGGCCCACAACGACGGTGGCACCCCGGTGGCCTTCAGCCTGGTCGCCGGCGCCGACGTTGGCCTCGACACCAACGGCAGCAACGGCGAGACCTCCACCGCCGCCGACGTCGACGACGACGGCGATCTCGACCTCTGGTTCAACGACGACGCCACCGGCAGCCTGTACGTCAACAACGGCGACGGCACGTTCAGCGAGGGAGCGGCGGCGGCCGGGTTGGCGATCGAGATGCCCGAGGGGATCCAGCCCTACTACGGCGTCGCCTTCGCCGACTACGACAACGACGGGGCCGTCGACCTGTTCCTCGGCCACCCGGCTGGGGTCGCCAACCGGCTGTACCGCAACGCCGGCGACGGCACCTTCACGCTGCAGGCGGCGCTCGCCACAGACCTCGGCGACACCCGCGGCGTCGCCTGGGGGGACGTCGACCACGACGGCGACCTCGACCTCCTGCTCGGCAACGACGGCGCGTCGAACACGCTCTACCGCAACGACGGGCCGGCCGGCTTCACCGACGTCACCGTGGCCGCGGGCCTCGCCGACGCCGGCACGCCGACCAAGAACGTCTCGTTCGCCGACTTCGACAACGACGGAGACCTCGACCTGGTCGTCGCCAACGAGGCGGCCGGCGACCGCGTGTTCGTCAACCAGCTCGACGATGACAAGTACCTCAAGGTCGTCGCCGTCGGCCGCGGCGCCGGCTACTCGTCGGTCGATGGCATCGGCGCGCGGGTCGAGCTGTGGAACGCCGCCAACACCGTCCGGCTCGCGGTGCGCGAGCGCGGCGGCGGCGAGGGCTTCGGCAGCCACGGCCCGCCCTACGTCCACTTCGGGCTGGCCGCCGCCTGGGGCGGCGGCACCGGGCGCTACACCGTGCGCGTCCGCTTCGCCAGCGGCGCGGTGGTCGTCGTCGGCGACGTCGTCCCGACCGAGGCGTCGCTGGTCGTCGGGGCGACGACGCTCGCCCAGACCCTGCGGGTGGACGAGTAGCGCGCTGCCATCCGGGCCGGTTTGCGCTACAGTCCCCGGCGATGGCCCTGGCCGACGGCACGCACTTCTTGGCCTCGGATGTCCACTGGCAGCCGGCGGCGCCGGGCGCACCGGCGCCCACGGGCGCCTTCGGCCGCTTCCTCGCCGCCCTGGCCGAGCGGGCGCCGTGCCGCCTCTATGTCCTCGGCGATCTGTTCGACTTCTGGCTCGAGCGCGATGGTCGGGTGTTCGACTTCTACGCCGCGCACATCGACGCGCTGACCGCGGCGACCGCCGCCGGCGTCGAGACGCACCTCTTGTTCGGCAACCGCGACTTCACCTACGGCGACGCGCTGCCTCGACGAGCCGGAGTGCAGATCGCCGGAGACCGGCTGGCGCTCGAGGTCGGCGGACGGCGGCTGCTGCTCCACCACGGCGACCTGTGGTGCAGCGCCGACCGCCGCTACCAGCTCTACCGGCGCGTGATCCGCAGCCCGCTGACCGCCGCCCTCGCTCGGCTGGTGCCCTGGTCGCGCTGGCCCGGCATCATCGCGCGGATGCGCGCCGCCAGCGCCGCGGAGGTGTCGCGCAAGCCGGCCGCGGTGCAACAGATCGTCGACCGGACGGTCGCCGCCGAGGCGGCGGCCGGCTTCGACCTGTTGGTCTGCGGCCACGTCCACCAGCCGGCGCGCCGGCCGATCCCCGGCACCAGGGCCGAGCTGGTCACCCTCGGCCCCTGGGACGAGCTGGGGGGCTGGTACGTCGCTGCCGGAGCTGGCGGCGTCGCGCTGCACCGCTTCCCCGGCTGAGCGCCTCAGTGGGGCAGCGCGACGAACAGCGCCAGCGCCGCGCCGGCGAGGCCGTACTGGACCCGCCGCCAGGTCGGCGGCCGCCACCGCTCGACCCGCTCGAGCCCAGCCGCCGCGCCGAGCATCGCGACCAGGAGCGCGGCGAAGACGCCGAGCACCGCCCCAACCGGCAGGGTCGCGCCGACCACGCTGCGCAGCCCCTGGTTGAGCGGTGAGCCGTAGAGCAGGACCAGGTGCAGGACGTAGACGAACAGCGACGAACGGCCGAGCAACGTCGCCGCCGCGGTCAGCGCGGCCGGCGGTCGCCGCCAGGCGAACAGGCCGTGCAGGACCAACGCCACCAGCGCCAGGCGAATCGCGACGCTGGCCGGGTTGGCCTTCCAGACGTCGTGCTCGGGGAAGACCCGCCAGGGTGCGCTGAGCGCGATCATCCCGGCGACGATGGCGACGACGCTGGCCAGCCCGAGCCGACGCAGCCACGCCGCGACGCGGCCCGCGCGCTCGGCGGCGACGAACGAATGCCCGACCGCAGCGCCGATGAACAAATGCCCGAGGTAGGGAAAGAGCGGGAAGATGGTCAGGTCGCGGTCGTAGACATACGGCGTCACCGGGCGGGGCAGCAGGGCGCCCCAATCGAGGCTCCAGACCACCGGCGTCACCAGCACGACCAGGGCCCCGGCCGCCGCGACCAGCAGCGCGTGCCGCGCCGGCCGGCGCGCGACCAGCAGGGTCAGCTGGAGCAGGAGCAGGCTCACGCCGATGCACTGCAGCACGTCGGCCTGCCAGAGGTTGGCAAACGACTCGGGGCTGGCGTGCGTCAGCGTCTTGCGCAGCGAGAAGAAGGGCAGGTGCAGCGCGTAGCCGAGCAGGATGAGCAAGAGGATGCGCCGCAGCCGGGCGCCGAGCTCCGGCCCGAGCCGCAGGTAGGCGTCCCAGCGCTTCGCGGTCGCGACCATGACGACGAACCCGGAGGTGAACAAGAAGAGCGGCGCGGTCATGCTGCGCAGCAGCTGGTAGCTCCAGTAGACCGAGCCGCCGCGCAGCGGCTCGGCGAGCAGCGCGTCCACGGTGTGTCCGAGGACCATCATGACCACCGCGACACCGCGCAGCAGGTCGAGCTGAGAGACACGCGCCGGGGCCACCATCGGCGGCGCACCATAGTCGTTGCTCCGTGAGCTGACAAGCCGCGCGTTGCCCACCTGGCGAGCGGGTGATAGTCGGTAGCCTGACTCGCACCAGCGGGGAGAACGTCGATGGTCACCACCAGCTCACTCGTCGCGGCCGCGCTCTGGGCGGTCGGAGTCGCCGAACCGCCGGTCAAGATCGCCGTGCCGGACATCGCCGCGGTCGGCATCGACGCCGGTGTCGGCAAGCTGCTCACCGAGCTGATGGTCACCGACGTCTCACGGATCGCCGGGCTGTCGGTGGTCACCACCTCCGACATCGTCGCGCTGCTCGGCCACGAGAAGGACCGCCAGCTGCTCGGCTGCGCCGACAACTTGAGCTGCATGGCCGAGATCGGCGGCGCGCTCGGCGTCGACTACCTCTTGGTCGGCACCGTCGGCCAGCTCGGTGACACCCACGTCCTGACCCTGAAGCTGATCGAGGTGAAGAGCGCCGTGGTCAAGCAGCGCGGCTCGCGCACCATCCGGGGCGAGGCCGACGCGTTGATCGACGCGATGCGCGCGCTGCTCGCCGAGGCCACCGCGGTGCTCGCGCCGGCCGCCACCGCTGCGCCCCCGCAGGCGGAGACCACCCCGCCCG
>JBFYZW010000510.1:0-11915 GCA_041309305.1 Deltaproteobacteria bacterium
CGGGGCTCGAGCGCCGCGCCACGACCGCGCTCGCCGCGCTGGCGCCCTCCGACGAACAGATCGACGCCGCCGCCGACGCGATCGTGGCGCTGGCCACGGTGGCGCGGCAGGCGCAGGCGCAGCTGCGCGGGCTCGAGCGGCGGATGGGGAGGCAGCCGGACGATCTGGCGCGCCTGTTGCGCGCCGCCAAGCGCTCGCGCCGCGACGAGCGGCGCATGAGCCGCGCGCTCGGTCTCGACGTCGAGTCGCTGCGCGAGCTGAGCCGGACGCTCGATCGGGCCGAGCAGCAGTTGGCCAACGTGGCCGCCAGCGCCGGTGACCCGGTCGAGGAGGTCTGGCGGGTGGCTGCGGAGGTGTGGCGCGGGCGACGGCAGATCGCTCGGGCCAAGACCGTGCTGGTCGAGTGCAACCTCCGCCTGGTCGTCTCGCTGGCGCGCCGCTACGCGGGGGGGCACCTGCCGCTGCTCGATCTGGTCCAGGAGGGCAACATCGGCCTGATGAAGGCGGTCGAGCGCTTCGACCACCGGCGCGGCTTCAAGTTCTCGACCTACGCGACCTGGTGGGTGCGCCAGGCGATCACCCGCGCGATCGCCGACCAGGCGCGGACGATCCGCGTCCCGGTGCACCGGCTCGAGACGATCAGCCGGGTGGTGCGCACCAGCCGCTACCTGCGCGTGCAGATCGGCCGCGAGCCGACGCTCGAGGAGCTGGCCGCCAAGCTGGAGATGCCGGTCGACACGGTACGCGCGGTGCTCGAGTCGGGGCAGAAGGCCATCTCGCTGCACACCCCGATCGGTGACGAGGGCGACGGCGAGCTCGGCGACCTGCTCGCCGATTCGCGCGCGGTGTCGCCGAGCGAACAGGCCTCGGCCGCCGACCTCGCCGGCGGGATGCGCCAGGCGCTGGCGACCCTGACGCCGCGCGAGGAGAAGATCCTGCGCCTGCGCTTCGGCATCGGCGAGGCGGACGAGTACACGCTCGAGGATGTGGGCAAGAGCTTCGCGGTGACCCGCGAGCGGATCCGCCAGATCGAGGCCAACGCGCTGCGCAAGCTGCGCGACCCGCGGCGCACCGGTTGGCTGCGCGCCTTCGCCGAGGAGTGACCGGCGACCAGGGCGTGCGCCGAGGGCGACCAACCCCACGGCGGCCTTGGCGCGCGAGCGGTGGCGCTCAGCCCTTGGCCATGCTCGCCGACATCAGCCTCCGCTCCGTCAGCCACCGGCTCAGGGCGTCGGCGCGGTCGCGGGGGGCGCGGCCGTCGGCGCGGTCGCGGGGGCCGGGGCCTTCGGCGTGGCCGGCGGCGGTCGAGGAGCAGGCGCGGTTGGCGCCGGGCCTGGCGGCGGGGTCTCGGGGAAGACGATGACCAGGCTCAGCTTGCTGCGGTTGCGCCACAACTCGACCGGGACGCGCAGCCGCGGCGCGCTGGCCTGCACTGCCGCGGCGAGCTGCGTCGGGTGGGCCACCGGCTGGTCGTTGAAGCTCAGCACCACGTCGTTCGCGGTCAGGCCAGCGCTCGCCGCGATGCTCCCCGGCGTGACGCTGACCACCAGCGCGCCGGTCGGACCCATCAGCCCGAGCGACTCGGCCAGCTCCGGGGTGATCGGGCGCAGCTTGGCGCCGAGCTTCCGCGGTGGCGCCGCCGGCGCGGGCGGTGACGAGGGAGACGCCGCCGTCTGGGACGTCGGTGAAGGCGACTTCGCGGCGTCACCGGTCGGGGGCGGCTCGGCCGCGCTCGTCGTCGGCGCCGGCTCGCTGGGCGGGGGGCCGAAGAGCTCGAGCTTGAGCCGCGCGCCGTCGCGCCAGACCTCGATCGGGATCGGGCCGGCGTCGGGGAGCACGAGGGCATGCCCAGGGGCGTCGAAGGCGCCGCGCAGCTTCGCCTTGCCGAGCGCGAGCAGCACGTCGTCGGCGCGCAGGCCGGCGGTGGCCGCGGCGTGGCCGGGGAGGACCTCGACGACCCACGCGCCCTGGGGCTTCTTCAACCCGACGGCCTTCGCTTGGGTCGGCGAGATCGTCGCGAGGTGCAGGCCGAGCGTGCGCGCGTCCGCCGGGGCAGGGGTGGGCGTGGGCGCCGCCTTGGCCTTGCTCCGCGGCGGCTTCGCCCGGGCGAGCAGGTCGCTGAGCGCCTGGCGCAGCGCGCGGGCCAGCTGGGCCGGCGGGGCCGGACGCTCGACGGTGGTGTGCAGCTCGAGGGCGCGGTCGTAGCGCTCGAGCACCAGCGCGAGCTTGCCGTCCACCTCGCGCCCGCTGACCAGCAACGCGTGCTCGGCGCCGACGCTGTCGAGGAGGGTGGGCAGATCGGTGCGTGTCACCTCGGCCAGGTTCAGCGCGGTGCGCGCCTCCTCGACCTTGTCGTCCGGGACGCGCGCCCCGTCGTTCTTCTTGATCGTCTGGTCGAGCCCCGCGCCGACCACCGGCGCGAGCTTCGCGTCGGCGGCCCACGCCTCGGGGAGGCGGAGCAGGACGACCCAGGGGGAGCCGCTCGCGTCGCCGACGGGGGCGGCGCCGAGCAGCGCGACGACCAGGGGCCAGGTGGTGATCATGCGATCCTCGATTCGTTCCGGCTCTTGCGTCGGAGCCTATCAGCGCACCGGTGGCGCTTCATAGGCTGAGCCCGCCCCGTTTGTCCACCCGGGTGTTCCGCCGGCCCCGAAACTGACGTAGAGTGGGCGCGAGGTCGATGCAGAGATGGAGCGCCGTCGCGGAGCGAGGATCCCGGCCCGGATGTGGGTGACGATCGCCGGCGTGGACGGTGAACCCGTCTTGCGCCGCGGCGACGTGAGCATGTCCGGGATGTTCGTCGAGACCGATCAGCGCGTCGGCGAGCCGGGCTCGGTGCAGACCGTGACCGTGACCTCGTTCGCCCGGGAGAGCTCGGTCGAGCTGTTGGCCCGGATCGTCCGCCTGGTGCTGGTGCACGACCTGTGGCACGGCTCGGGGGTCGCCGGCATCGCGCTCGAGTTCCTGCTCGACAACCTCGAGAAGCGCCAGCAGCTCGAGGCGGTCATCCGCGACGTGATGGCGTCGCGCTCCTACGTCGCCGAGAGCCTGGGCGGCGCCGGGCAGGCCGCCGATCAGCTCGATCCGCCGCCGGTTGAGCCCGAGCCGGCCGGTGACGCGGCGGGACACCTCGGGGTGCGCGTGATGGTGCTCGACGCCGGTTGGCCGGTGTCGGTGGGCGAGTCGATCCGCTGCCGGATCGAGACGCCGCAATCCGGCCGGCAAGCGGAGCTCACCGGTCGGGTGATGCGGTCGACGATCGAGCCAACCGACGCCGGGGCGCGATACCGCCTCGAGGTCGACTTCGCGCGCGCCGTGGATCAGGCGCGGGTCGCCGAGGGTCGGTCGATCTCCGACGCGATGGACTCGCTGCTCGAGGAGGTCGTCTTCCCCGACCTCGAGGCGCCGCGCCCGCGTTCGCGCGAGCACCTGCGCGGGCTTCTGGCCCGCATCCGGCTGCCCAGCCTGCTCGCCTTCTGTGAGCTGGAGCGGCTGAGCGGCGTCCTGTCGTTACAGCGCGACGGCGAGCAGGGGCAGGTCTTTTTGCGCAACGGCCAGGTGGTCGACGCCGAGCTCGAGCGCGCCGGCGCCGATCCCCGAACCGTCATCGCCGAGCTGTGTGGCTGGGAGGACGGCACGTTTGACTTCTCGCTCCGCGAGGTTCAACGCGCCGACCGGCTCCAACTCTCGACCAGCGCGTTGCTGTTGACCTTGGCGCAGGAGCGGGACGAGGCCTGAAGCCCGCGCCGGCTCAGGGCGCGGGTGTCTCGTCGGGCGCCGTCGGTGGCGCCGGCTCGGGCGCCGGCTTCGGCGGCGCCGGAGCAGGTGCCTTCTTGCTCGGTGGCGTCGCGTTCGCCGGCGGTGGCGATGCGCTCGGGGGGCTGGCCTTCGTCGGCGGGGTTGGCGGCGGCGCCGTCGTCGGCGTCTCCGGGGTCAAGGTCGGGTCGCTGCCGGTCGAGGACTGGGGCCCGCCTTTGGGCGCCAGCTGGGGCACGCCGGGGACGAACTGCTCGTGCATGACGCCGCTGCCGTCGGAGACCTGCAGCCGCGGCCGGACCCCACCGTCGCCGGGGTTGGCCAGGCGCTGGCGCAGGTAGTCCGGCAGCTCGATCTGCGGCAGCGGACGGATGTTGCTCAGCCGGGCGCGGATCTTCTGGATCCGCCGCTGGACGGTCAGCGGATCCGGGTGGTCGTTGAGGCAGGCGTAGTAGTAGGCGAGCGCCCGCTCCGGTTGATCCAGCTCCTGGAAGCAGTTGCCCAGCTCGAACAGGACGAGCGCGGCGAGCGAGGGGGGCGGTTGATCCTCGAGCAGCCGTTCGTAGGTGGCCACCGCCTGCGGGATGCGCGCCTGGACGTAGTAGCTGTTGGCGATCTGGAAGCGTGCCTGCACCGCCTCGTCGCTCTTCGGCCAGCGGTTGACCAGCTGCTCGGCCTCGGCCCGCGCCTGCTCGTAGTTGCGCAGCTGGAAGTAGGCGTTGGCCATCTGCAGCTGGCCGCGCCGCGCTTCGGCGTGGGTCGGGAAGTCGGAGATCAGCTTCTGGTAGGTGTCGATCGCCGCCTGCAGGTCGCCGAGCCGGTGGTGGTAGATGTCGGCGATGGTCGAACGCGCGGCGATCGCCTGCTCCGACTTCGGGTAGAGGCGGACCAGGAGCTGGTAGTAGCCGATCGCCGCGTTGGCGTCGTGCAGGTAGATGCTGTTGACCTTGCCCAGGCGGTCGAGGATCAACAGCCTCTGGCCCTCTCCCTCGTCGTCGAGCTCGCCGGCCGCCTCGAGGCGCTTGAGCAACCGCCGGTAGAGCTGGTCGGCGGCGACGTACTGCTCGCGATAGAGCAGGTCGTTGGCCTCGTCGATCCCCGATTGGATGTCGGTGCGGCAGCCGGTCAGGGCGACAAGGAGCAGCACGACGCCGGCGGCGTGGCGCACGAGCCCCCGTTCAGTTGTCGGTCTTGTTCGGCTCATGGGCCTCGTCCTCGCCGTTGTCGTCCTCGCGCTCGGCCAGGCGGGCGATGCTCGAGACCGACTCGTCCTGGTCGACCGAGATGACCCGTACGCCCTGACTGGCGCGGCCTTGCACCGAGATCTGCTGCACACGCATGCGGATCATCATGCCGCGGTCGGTGACCACCATCACCTGGTCATCCTTGTTCGCGGCGCAGACGCCGGCGACCGGGCCGTTGCGGTCGGTGATCTTGCAGTTGATCACCCCCGAGCCGCCGCGGCCCTGCAGGCGGTACTCCTCGACCGGCGTGCGCTTGCCGTAACCCTTGTCGCAGACGGTGAGGATCTCCGGGGCGTTCTCGCTCAGGACGACCATGCCGACCAGCCGGTCGTCCTTCTTCTTCAGCCGGACGCCGGTGACGCCGCGCGCCTCGCGGCCCATCGCCCGCACCTCGGTCTCGGAGAAGCGGATCGCCAGGCCCGCGCGGGTGGCGAGCAGCAGCTCGCGCTGGCCGTCAGTGAGCACGACGCCGATCAGCCCGTCACCCTCGTCGATGGTCAACGCCTTCAGCCCCGACGGCCGCGGGTTGGCGAAGGCCATCAGGTCGGTCTTCTTGATGTAGCCGTTGGCGGTGGCCATCACCACGAAGCTCCCCTCGGTGAACTCGCGCACCGGCAGCACCGCGGCGATCTTCTCCTCCTTCTCGATCCGCACCAGGTTGACGATCGGCTTGCCGCGTGAGGTGCGGCCGGCCTCGGGGATCTCGTGCACCTTGACCCAGTAGACCCGCCCGCGGTCGGAGAAGATCAGCACGTAGCTGTGGGTCGAGGCGACGAAGATCGACTCGACGAAGTCCTCGTCGCGGGTGGTCGCCGCGGTCTTGCCGCGGCCGCCGCGTCGCTGGGTGCGGTAGAGATCGACCGACGCCCGCTTGACGTAGCCGGCGTGGCTGACAGTGACCACCATCTCCTCTTCGGCGATCAGATCCTCGACCGACATCTCGCGCGCGTCGTGCACCAGATCGGTGCGCCGCGGATCGGCGAAGGTCTTCTTCAGCTCCTCGAGCTCGCCGACGATCACGTCGATGAGCAGCTGGTCGGAGGCGAGAATCGCGGCCAGGCGCTCGATCGTCTGGCGCAGCTCATCGGCCTCGGCGCTCAGCTTGTCGCGCTCGAGGCCGGTCAGGCGGGCCAGGCGCATGTCGAGGATCGCCTGCGCCTGCGCCTCGTTGAGACGCACGTGCCCGGCGACCAGCGCCGTGCTGCCGGTCTCGTACTCGAAGGTGAGCAGCGCCTGGCAAAGCTTGCGGAAGGCCGGGCTGAGCGGCAGCTTCTCGGCCATCAGGTCGCGGCGGGCCTGGTCGGCGTCCTTGGCCCCGCGGATGATCTCGATTACCCGATCGATCGAGTCGATCGCGGCGAGCAGACCGAAGACGATGTTGAAGCGCTTCTGCGCCTCGTGCAGCTCGAAGCGCGCGCGGCGGGTGACCACCTCGCGCCGATGGTCGATGAAGTGCTTGAGCAGGTCGCGCAGCGAGAGCATGCGCGGCTGGCCGTTGACGATCGCCAGCATGTTGAACGAGAACGAGGTCTCGAGCGGCGTGTTGGCGTAGAGCTGGTTGAGCACCACCTCGGCGTTGGCGTCCTTGCGCAGCTCGATGGCGATGCGCATTCCGTCGCGGTCGGACTCGTCGCGCACGTCGCCGATGCCCTCGATCTTCTTGTCGCGCACCAGCTCGGCGATCTTCTCGATCAAGGTGCTCTTGTTGACCTGGTAGGGGATCTCGGTCACCGCGATGGTGTCGTGCTTCTTGCCCTCCTCGACCTCGGCCTTGGCGCGCAGGTGGATCGCGCCCCGGCCGGTCTCGTAGGCCTTGAGCAGGCCCTTGGTTCCGTAGATCGTCCCGCCGGTGGGGAAGTCGGGCGCCGGGATGAGCTTGAGCAGGTCCTTGACCTGCAGCTCGGGGTTGCGCGCCAGCGCGATGGTCGCGTCGACCACCTCGCCGAGGTTGTGCGGCGGGATGTTGGTCGCCATGCCGACCGCGATGCCGGAGGAGCCGTTGACCAGCAGATTGGGCAGGCGCGCGGGCAGGACCAGCGGCTCCTTGAGCGAGTCGTCGTAGTTCGGCCCGAAGTCGACCGTCTCCTTCTCGATGTCCGCGAGCATCTCGCCGGGCAGGCGCGACATGCGCGCCTCGGTGTAGCGCATCGCCGCCGGTGGATCGCCGTCGACGCTGCCGAAGTTGCCCTGGCCGTCGACCAGGAGGTGGCGCATCGAGAAGTCCTGCGCCATGCGCACCAACGTGTCGTAGACCGCCTGGTCGCCGTGCGGGTGATACTTGCCGATCACGTCGCCGACGACGCGCGCCGACTTCTTGTACGGGCGGTTGTAGGCGTTGCCCAGCTCGTGCATCGCGAAGAGGATGCGCCGGTGCACCGGCTTGAGCCCGTCGCGCACGTCCGGCAGCGCGCGGCCGATGATCACGCTCATCGCGTAGTCGAGGTAGGAGGCGCGCATCTCCTCCTCGATGTTCACCGCGACGATCTTGTCGCGGATGGGCGGCGGCGGGCCTGGGGGCGCGGTCACGTCGGTCATGGTCGGCGCTTATATCCGACGCTCCCGCGATCAGCAATTGCGCCCGGCGGTCGGAAGGGCGCCGCGGGCGGTCTCGCCGCTGCTCAGTTGTCGAAGAAGTACTTGCCGGTCAGCGGGATGACCAACGTCGGCGTCTCGGGCGCGCTGGTGTAGATGACCAGCAGCGCCGCCTGCTGCTTCGCCGAGCCGAGGTAGGCGACGCGCACCTCCCCCGCCTCGTCGGCCTCGAGCCAGATCGCCTCCTCGAGCGGGACGAGCTTGAAGTAGGGCGTCCCGCCGGCCAGGTCTTCGTCCTCGCCGATGAGCGCGTGGGTGATCGCCGCGATGCGGCCGGTGCGGTTGACCACGGTGATCGGCTTCGGCTCGAGCTCGGGGCTCTCAGGGCCGTCGGGGTAGAAGAACAGCTCCTCCGGCGAGGCGGCCATGCGCGGCTTGGCCTGCGGTGTGCCCGGCTCGTCGCCGCTCGGATCGGTGCCGCAGCTCAGGCAGCGCACCTGCTCGTGAGTTCCCACCGCCGGGCGATCGACCTCCCCCCCGCTCCCGCAACCGGCGATCCAGATGCTGCCGACCGCCACGGCTGCGGCTCTGGCGCCCGCCGTGCTCACCCTTTCAGGATAAGCGGTCTGTCGCGGCCGTCAACTTAATATCAACGCAATTTCGAGGAGTTATGTGTGATCGACGGGGGGGATGTAGGCAGGCCCAGATCGGCGTCAGAAGGGGATGGAGACCCCGACGTTGACGACCCCGTAGTTGCCGGTCTCGAGGCGCAGCCACAGGTGTCGGCTGAACTGCCAGAAGGCGCCGATGGTGAACGAGAGGACCAGCCCGTTCGACAGGCCGTCGCCGAGACGCAGGCGGTAGCCGGCCTTGCCGGTGAGGAACAGCGTCCAGTCCTCAGTCAGGTGCAGGTTCCAGCGCACGCCGCCGGCCGGGACGAGGGCGACGAAGTCGAGGCTCTCGCCCCCCTGGTCGTGCTGCAGGTAGGCGACATAGGTGCCGACCTCGAGGAAGAGCGAGTCGTTGAACGGGATGAACCCCTTGTCCAGCAGCGGCATCCCGAACCAGGCGGCGCCGCCGAGGCGCTGCGTGCTGCCGATCGGCCAGAGGAAGCCGACCAGGTCGAGCTGCAGGTGGTGATCGATCGGGACGGTCTTGTCGACCAGCCACTCGGTGCGGCGGGCCTCGGCGACGGCCGGGATCGACAACGCGAGCGCGACGAAGAGGGCGGCGAGCCGACGGGTCATGGTTTCCTCCGTGACGGGGACCAACCTAACACGGCGCCGCGGCCGCCGGTAGGGCGTCGCTCACAGCTTGTTGAAGTGGGGCGAGAGCAACAGCGCGAGCGGCAACGTGCCCAGGGCGCCCGGATCGACCTCGAGGAACTGCGTGGCGTAGAACGGCAGGCCGTAGAGCCGACCGTTCGGCGCCGCGACCAGCCCGCAGTAGTCCGGGGCAGAGGGGAGGCTCGCGCCGACGGTGGCGGTGCGAGCCACGGGATCGATGATCAGCAGCCCGTCTCGACCTTGCGGTGCAGCGTAGATCCGTCCGTCGGCGGCGAGCGCGCCGCCGCAGTACTGGCCGGTGCCGTCGACCGCGCCGAAGAGCGCCACGGTCCGGGCTTCAGGATCGATCTCCAGCACCTGGTCGGCGTTGTGGGGCAGCGCGTAGATCTTGCCGTTGCCGGCCAGCACGCCGCCGATCCACTTGTAGACCTCGCCGCCGACCGCGCCGAAGGTCGTCGTCGTCGCGGTCTGCGGATCGACCTCGAGCACGGCGCTGGCGTTGTACGGGATGCCATAGATGCGGCCGTTCGGCCCGAGCACCGCGCCGAGCCACTTGGTGTCGCCCGGGAGGAGCGTGCCGATCGTGGTCACCGAGCGCGCGAGCGGGTCGATCTCCACGACGCGGTTGGCCGACAGCGGCAGGCAGTAGACCTTGCCGTTGGCTGCGACGACGGCCGACTCGAAGCGTGGCTCGCTCATCGCCGACAGGTCGCCGAAGGTCGTCGCGGTGCGCGCCACCGGATCGATGACCAAGACCTCGGTCTCGTAGGACGGGCAGGCGTAGATCAGCCCGTCGAAGGCCAACACCCCGCCGGACCACTTGTCGGTCGTCGGCGGGAGGCTGCCGAAGGTGGCCACGCCGCGCGTGTCAGGATCGACCGCGACCGCCGCGGTCGCGCCGTACGGGATGCCGTAGACGACGCCGTCGAGGCCGAGCACGCCGCCGGCGTAGGAACGGTCGCCGGTCGAGGTCGCGAAGGTCGTCGTGTTCACCACTCCCGTCGTGCCGACCGCCGCCGCCGTGGCGAGCGCTGCTGCGATGGTCGGCCAGGCGTCGTTGCCGGCGCTCTGCCAGTCGAGGTCGCCGGCCGCGCCGCGCTCGTCGGTCGGGGAATCACCGGGCGCGCGGTCGCCGTCCTCGGGAGAGTAGATGGCCGCCGACCGAGCGCAGCCGACGGCGAGCGAGCAGAGCACGAACAGGACAGGGCGTGCCACGCCAGCCATATACCACCACGAGGCGGTCGACCCTCAAGACCCCGGCGCCCGCCACAGCCAGGTCAGCTCGTGCTTGTTGTGCCACAGGTGCACGAGCGTGCTGCCCGGGATTGCCGCGAGCGCGCGGCTCGTCGCGTGGTCGGTCGGCCCTTGGAACTTCACCGAGCAGACGGCGCGCCGGACGCAGCCGGTGGCCAGCCAGCGCTCGAGCGCGCCGAGCAGGCGGCGCGGGTAGCAGATCACGTCGGAGCAGAGCCAGTCGACCGTGCCGACGGCCCGCGGGTCGAAGGCGAAGGCGCTCTCCTCCCGGAAGGTGACGTTTGGCCGGGCGACGAGGGCGGGGGCGAGGGGCGCCTTGTCGATGCTGAGCACCTGCGCGCCGAGCTCGGCCAGCGCCCAGGTCCAGCCGCCCGGGCTGCTGCCCAGATCGACGCAGAGCTCACCGGGGCGCGGCCGCTCGCCGAGCAGCGTCAGCGCCTCCCACAGCTTGAGGTAGGCGCGGCTCGGTGGGCCTGTCCGGTCCTCGAGGAAGCGGACCTCGCCGTTGGCGAACGGCGAACGGCAGCGGGCGGCGGCGAGCAGTCGGTCGCGGGCGAGCAGCGTCCACGAGCCGAAGCCGGTCTTCGGCAGCGGCGCGGCGAAGCGGAGCGGCTTCGGCCGACGGGTCGAGAGCTGCCGGTCGATCAGCGCGGCGCGGCGGTGGTGGGCGACGCCGTAGAGCGCCCAGTTGCGCTGCCGGGCGCGCAGCGCCGCCGCGCCGGCGGCGATCGAGTCGATGGTCAACTCCTCGGGGTCGTACCAGACGTTCTGCGCCCAGGCGGCGGCGATCGGCGACGCGTCGGTGAGGACCAACCGCTCGTGCACCGCGCGCACCCGGTCGCCGAGCTCGACCAGCAGCTCGGCGACGAAGCCGGGCGCGGCCAGGTAGGCGGTCGCGGGGCTCAAGCCGCCTTGAGGATCCGCTCGCGCTTGCGCGCGATGTAGCCGGCGATCTGATCGACGTACGGCCGGTCGATCCAGGCGAAGCGCAGCCCGACCAGCGGGATGACGTTCGCGTCTTTGAAGCTGACCACCTCGACCCGCGCGTCGATCGGGAACGGGGTGCCGGGCAGCTTGAACTCGACGTCCATCAGCGGCGCCGCCGGCTCGCCGGAGCAGCGCAGGCCGGAGAGCGAGATGTCGCAGGCGACCAGGTGCGGTCCGCCGTCGACGTTGACCCGGCTGAGCAGCGGCACGCGCAGCGCCCGCCGGCGGTCGAGCTGCCGGCGCGCGGTCGCCTGCCACTGCGCCGCCAGCACCACGTTGCGGAAGGTCTGCTCGAGCTTGGCCTGCACCGCCGGGGCGCGCCCCTCGCGCGGCTTGACCAGCTCGTACCACTTGGCGCTGATCAGGGTCGGCGTCTCGCTCTCGCCGAGGATCGGCGACAGGTCGACGTCGATGTCGAAGTCGTACGGGTTGTGCACGCTCATGGGACCCTCCGAGGTTCTCGACCCCGTGACGGCGGGGTCGGCGCAGCCCCAGTCTCCCCGCGTCGCGCGAGGTGGTCAAATTTGTCGCCGGTCGGGCTCGCCCAGCCTTGCCGGCTTGGGTCGGCGGACCTTAATTGGTACAACGCCGACCTGGAGGGCCGCCGATGCCACACGATGTGTTGATGCCGCAGATGGGCGAGTCGATCGCCGAGGGGACCTTGACCACCTGGCTCAAGAAGGTCGGCGACCGGGTCGAGCGGGACGAGCCTCTCTACGAGATCTCCACCGACAAGGTCGACGCTGAGATCCCCTCGCCGGTGGCCGGCGTGCTGCTCGAGATCAAGGTGCAGCCGGGGCAGACCGTGCCGATCAACTCCGTCGTCGCGGTGATCGGCGAGGCCGGCGAGGCCGCG
>JBFYZW010000511.1:0-3315 GCA_041309305.1 Deltaproteobacteria bacterium
CGGGGCGAGGGTCGGCGGGGCTGGCTCGGGCGCCGCGGCGCAGGCCCACAGGCCGACGAGCAATCCGCCGAGGTAGCGTCGCGGCATGGAGCGGTTCCCCTGTCGCCTACTTGCCAAAGACAGTCGGCCCAGACAAGCGCTTCGGCGGCTCAGTCGAGGCTGCCGCCGTTGGCGTAGCAGACCCCGGCGTCGCACTCGTCGCCGACGACGCACGGGTGCAGCGCGTCACAGTAGTCGGGCTGGGCCGGGTAGTCGCCGCGCACCGACACGTCTTGAGCGGCGGCCCCCTCGGCGCCGTGCAGATCGATGGCGTAGACGACGACGGTGATCAGCGCCTCGCGGGAGAAGCTGTACAGGATGCGCGGATCGGCGCTGTGCACCGCCTCGCCGCCGTCGTTGAGCTGGAAGATGAAGGTGAGCGGGTCCCCGTCCGGGTCGACCGAGGCGCCGGCGTCGAAGGCCACCGGCGTCCCGAGGGGCGCGATGACCGGCGCTCGCAGCGCGGCGCGCGGTGGCCCGTTGAGGCGGGTGGGATCGTCGTCGGGGCCGGCGCAGCCCGAGGTCGCCGAAAGAAAGAGACAAACGAGACAGAAAAACCGCATGACTCCGGCAGCCTAGCACGAACCGACCGGCGCCGCCACTTCCTCGGGGGATCCGGTCCCCAACCGCGCAACTCTGCCGAGTTACGGCCGATAACTGTGTCGACACGAGGGGAGAAGGGTCTGTTGCAGAAGGAGCCCCGGATGGCCTTTCGAGCAAAGCGGCTGCACGTGCTCTTTGGCGCGGCGAGCGTCCTGGCGGTGGGCTGCGGCGACGGTGGCGTGGTGATGCAGCCGACCGGTGAGGACCCTCCGGTCGTCCGGGAGCCGCTGGCGACGCCGTCGGTTCGGTTGGTCTCGCCGTGGCAGTGGAGCGCTGGTGACTTCGTCACCGTGCTCGGCAACGACTTCGTCTCCCCCGACCGCGGCTACACGATGCTCTACTTCGACGGCCAGTTCACCGAGGCCGGCGGGACGAGCCGCAAGGTCGAGATGGGCGTGCGGGCGACGTATCGAACCGCTGGCAAGGTCGAGTTCCAGTTCGAGCCGGTCTTCCCTCCCGACGGCTTCGGGCACGCGCTCGGTGAGTTCGTTGGCGCGGTCACGGCCCAGAACGTCGACGAGGAGAGCGAGTCGCCGGTCTCGGCGCCGCTCGCCGCCGAGGTCGAGGTCGGGCCGTCGTTGATCCTCTGGCGCCTGCGCCCGGAGGACGACGGCTGTTCGCACACGCCGCGGATCAGCGCCACCGTCGACGGGCAGGCGCTGCGCTTCGACGTCGAGGCGATCGGCCTGACGCCGACCACCGCCTACACCGCGCTCGAGTTCAGCGTTGCTTACGGCGATCTCGGCGGCGAGGCCCGGGTGGTCACCAAGCGCCTGACCGCCGGCACGCGCACCGAGCTCGAGGCCGATCCGGGCCTCTTGCCCTACGGCACGGTCTCCGGGACGGTCTTCTTCAACCTGCGGGTCGTCGACGGGCACGGCACGACCATCAGCCGCACGGTCGGGGTCAATCTCGCGCTCGAGCACACCGTGCAGTACGACGGCAACATCCGGGTCGCCGAGCTCTACGCGCCGATGCTGGTCAGCTCGTGCATCCCCGGCGGCGAGTACGGCCGCTCGGTCAACTTCTCCTCCGGCGAGACCGAGTCGCGCTCGCGGTCGGTGACGCTGTCGGCCAACGTCGGGTTGAGCCTGTGGGTGGTCAACGTTGGCTTCGGCATCAACGTCAACGAGTCGGTGAGCAGCGGCACGTCGCAGAGCCTGGCGATGTCCGGCGAGATCCTCCCCGGTCAGTACGGGGTGTTCTACCGCCAGACGCAGCGGCTCGAGCGCTTGGGCAAGATCCTCCACCGCGCGGTGTGCGGGGAGACCGCGGTGGTCGGCGACGCACGGGTGACCGACTGGAACTGGGCGCCGGACCTGGCCGTGACCTCGAACGGCCTCTGTCCGCCGGCGCCGCCCTCCAACCTTCCTCCGGCGCAGGTGTTCCCATGAGACAACTCCTCTGCCTCGGCCTCTTCTCGCTGCTCTGCTCGTGCGGTGCGCTGCCCGAGCCGACGATGCCGGCCGGTGACCCGGCCGAGGAGAAGATCGACCCGAACGACCCGCCGCCGAAGCCCGAGGACGCGCCGCCGCCCGAGGTGCCGACGCTCGCGTCGCTGCCGTCGCGCTACGGCTACGACACCGTGCCGGTCCGCGGTCGCGGTGAGGCGTTCGCCACCGTCTTCGTCGAGGGCGGCAAGGCGCCGGTGGCCACCGACACCGACGCGGCCGGCAACTTCTGCGTCGACGTGCCGCTGAAGGAGAGCGAGCGCCAGACGCTCGAGGTCTTCGTTCAGGACGAGCGCGGCGTCACCTCCGACCCGGCGGCCAAGGAGATCACCCAGGACGCGTCGCTCGCCCAGTACGAGACGCCGACGCAGCCGCTGGTCAACCTCGCCCCCGGCTTGCCGGTCTACGCCGACGAGACGCCCAAGGACGGCCTGCTGCGCGACGCCACCGACGGGGATCCGACCACCTCGGTGAACATGTCCAAGAGCTTCGTCTGGGTCGACCTCGGCGACCTCTATGACGTCGAGACGATCGAGATCATCTTCCCGGACCAGGTCGGCAGCGGCAACGACGAGTTCGCCACCGAGTACCTGGTGATGTCGAGCAGCCAGACCTCGCCGACCTTGCCGCCGAGCCCCAGCAGCGCCGACTGGACGGTGGTCTACGACATCTATCCGGGCAGCGGCATCGCCGCCGGCGACGGCGGCGCCGACACCTTCGCGCTGCCGACGCCGATGCGCACCCGCTACATCGCCTTCTACTTGATCGAGAACAACAAGACCGACTGGTTCTCGAGCGAGAACATCCGCTTCGCCGAGCTGCGCATCGACGGGCGCTCGACCGAGGCGCTGCCGGCGCAGCCGCTCATCCCCACCTGCGCCAACGGCCGGATGCCGTAGCTGGTCGTGTGGCTCGCCTTCGGGACGGCCGTGGCGCTTGGCGCCACCTGGGTCGAGCTGACCGCCGGCCTGCCCGCCTTCGACGATCTCACCTCAGTCAAATACGGAAGTGGTCCGGACGAGATCTGGGCCGGGATGCAGAACGGCGATCTGTGGCACTCGTCCGACGGCGGTGAGACCTATCGCCTGGCCTTCCGGCCGACCGACGCCGAGCCGGTGGTCGCGCCGGGGCTGCGCAACCGACGGGCCTCGAACGTCAGCGACTTCGGCCGCGGGACCGGCCGGGACATCCCGGCGCGCGACCGCGCGGCGCTGGCCGAGCG
>JBFYZW010000512.1:0-14744 GCA_041309305.1 Deltaproteobacteria bacterium
GTGCTCGGCCTGCTCGGCATAAGACGCGCAGTGCATGTGCCGTGCGGCAACACTCACGCATGACGGCCCAGGTGGGCGTGGGAGGCCTCACATCCCGGCCTGCGCGGGCCTGTGCGCAGCCCCCCTTCGCCGCCGGTCGGCGTGGTCGCCGCCGGACTGTCTCCTCTGACACATCGTCGGCTGCAGCCCGGACGCCGCTGAACGCCAAACCGAGGACGACTGGTCACGCCCACGGAGGCCCCGTCGATTGACAGCCCGACCCCCAGTGGGTAGGAGGCTGTCGCCACCGTCTGGCACCACGTCACAGGAGGGTCTCGATGAGCTGGTCGACCAATCGTCTCGTCCTCGCGCTCGCGGCGGTCGCGCTGTCGTCCTGGGCCTGCAACGGCGACGACGACGATCCGCTGCCCGCCATCGAGACGCTCTTCCCGGCCAACAACGCGGTCGGCGCGTTCGTCGAGGACACCGCGATCGGTGCGGCCGGCGTCGAGACGGCCACCGACGACGCCGGGGTCGTGGCGCTGATCAACGGCGGCGCCGGGCCGTTTCTGCAGCGCGACTACGACGCCTTCGCGATCGAGCACTACACCGACAGCACCTTCGACCTCGAGCTGCGCGTCTGGCAGCTGGCCAGCAGTGCCGTGGCCACCGACCTGTACACCGGGCTGCTGACCGAAAGCAGCACCCATCAGGCCAGCACCTGGACCGACGCCAGCCTGGGCGACGCCGGACGCATCGCCGACACCGGGGCGACCTTCTGGTTCAACGTGCGCAAGGGGCCGTACCTGCTCGAACAGACCATCGCCTACGACAGCGGCGCGGTGGTCGACGACCCGTGCAAGACCGCCGGGCAGACGTTCATCAACGCCGTCTTGGCCAAGATCCCCTGACCCTCACAGCGTGACCGGCACCAGCTGGTAGGCGCGCTGTCCGAGCCCGCGCGTCTCGGCGCCGTCGAGCCAGCCGAGCGCTGCGCTGTTGACCGGCTGCAGGCCGAGCCCCTTCTCGTCGCGCAGCTGATTGACCAGCGCCAGCGCGTAGCTGTCGAGGGCCACAGGGTCGGCGCCGACCAGCAGGCGCCGCGCCAGCGTGTCGCGCGGTGAAGCGGTGCCGCCGACGGTGACCGCGATCAGCGCGTCGAGCACCTGCAGGCGGAAGCGCTCGCGCACCGGGGCGATGGCGTACAGCTCCGGCAGGGCGCTGTTCAGATCGTCGTGGAACTCACCCGGGTTGTCGATCACGCCGTAGATGTTCTTCATCGCGCCGGTGACGCCGGAGACCTCGTGGGTCTTGAGCACCGGCGCGCCGATGGTCAGGTCGGTCAGCTCGGTGAGGATGCGGCTCAGGCGCGTGCGCTTGCCCGAGGCCAGGGTGCAGAAGCAGTCCTCGTAGCCCGGCCCGTCGGGGTCGGTGGTCGAGTTGACCGTGCCGAGCACGGTGGCCCCGACCGCGGCCTCGGTGATGCCGCAGGCGTGCAGCTCGTCGAGGCGCCGATCCCAGACGAGGATCTCCTCGGCGCCGAGGCCGAGGCCGGCCTTGAGGCTGTCGACCAGCGCCCGCACCACCGGCACCGAGGTCGGGCAGTGCGGGTTCAGGCAGTTCACCTTGATGCCGACGCGCATGCCGGCGGCGAAGTCGGGCAGCAACGTGGGCCAGATGTCCGTGGTGTTGTCCGTGAGCTCCCCGAGCGCCCGCGCCAGCATCGGCGCGGCGCGCTCCGGTTGGATGGCGATGCTCGGCGTGTCGACGACGCTCAGCGGGTCATAGACCTCGACGACGCGCGGGCTCGCGGTTGGCACCAGCGGCGTCGAGGCGAAGCGCCCCTCGCACTCCACCGGCCAGCGCCCGCCGACGTCGGGGAAGCAGCGCGCGAGCGAGAGGCCGGCGGCGGTGAGCGCCACGTCGGCGAGGAACTGCCGGCGGGTCGGCGGGCGTTGGGCTTGCCTCGGCGGCGTGCGGCTCACGGGCACCTCGCGATGCGTCGGGGGATTATGCCACACCGGCCTCGCGCGGCAACCCGCGCCGGCCGCCTCGCCAGCGGGCTGAGGATCGATTACGCTCGTGCAGATGAAGGCTGGCATTGTCGGGGTCGCGGCGCTGGTCTGCGGCAGCTGTGTGGTGGGTGTCGATGCGCCGACGACGGCGACCATCTCCTGCCGGACGACCGCTGACTGTCCGCTGGCGTTGATCTGCGCCCCCGGGCTGCGCGAGTGCGTCCCGCCCGGCACCGAGATCGAGGTGCCCGAGCTGCGCGTCTCGTTCTCCGAGCCCGGCGACGGGGCGCAGGACGTCTCGGTGCGGCCGACGGTGATCCTCGCCTTCTCGGCTCGCGTCGCGCTCGCGACGCTCGACGGCCGGGTGCGCCTCGAGCGCGTCGGCGGCGAGGAGGTGTCGTTGGAGCGCAACGCCGCCGACACCGAGAGCATCTTCCGTTATGCGCTGGCGGGCGGCGCGGCCCTGGCCAGTGAGGCCGACTACCAGCTGATCGTCGACGGGGGCGTCGAGCCGGCCGTCGGCGAGATCGCCCGGCCGCTCGGCGCGGCCGGCTACCGGGTGACCTTCCGCACCGGACCCGCCCCCGACCTCGAGCCGCCGGCGCCGATCACCGATCTGGTGGTCGAGCGGCTCGAGGACCGCTTCGTGCTCTCGTGGAGCCCGCCGCCAAGCGAGGTCGCCGGCTACCTCGTGCTGCGCCGCGACGCGCAGCTGCTCACCGCCCAACCGGTTGACGGCACGACCTACACGGCGGGGGCGACCTTCGGCGACGCGCTGGTCGCCGCGGTCACCAGCCTGACGACCGTCGTCGAGACCGAGCCGGGCGCTGCCGGACGCGACTACGTGGTCTTCGCCTACGACGAGGCCAAGAACTACTCGCCCGGCCGCCGCGCCCCGCTGGCGTCCGGCGAGGCGGTCACCTGGTGCACCGACGAGACCGGCAGCTTCGTCGCCGAGTCGCCGAGCGCCACTGGCGCGCAGCTGTGGATCGCGGTGTCTTCGACCGCCGCCTTCGCCGAGGGCGCGCTCTATCCGCCGACCCCTGCGCAGCTGTCGACGGCGATCGCGTTGCCGGTGGGGGGGCCGATCGCGGTCGGCGGGCGCTACTGGGTTCGGGTCGTGCTCACCGGGGCGGAGGGGCACTACCGCGGGCCGGTGCGCGAGTGGACGACGCCGCCGGCGGCGGTGACCATCACCCAGCAGCCGCTGCCGGTCGCGGCCGGCGGGGTGTCGACGATGCATTTCGACGCCGCGCCGTGGCCCGCCTACGAGGCGGAGGCCGACACCGACCCGATCGCTGCCCAGGAGAGCTGGGCCCCGGCGACCGTCTCCGGCGCGAGCGTCTCGGCGCCGTTGCCGTCGACCGGCGAGTATCGACTGCGGATCCGGCCGGTGGTCGCCGGCTGCGCGCCTGCCGCCTGGACGCTGTCGGCGCCGGTGAGGGTCGGCGACGTGCTCTACGTCGACCCGGCGGCGGTGGGCGACGGCAGCGGCAAAGACCCACAGAACGCCTTCACCACCATCGCCGCGGCGATCGCGGCGGCGAGCCAGGGCACGACGATCTTCGTCCGCGGCGGTGAGACCAGCGAGAGCCTGGTGCCGCCGACCACGCCGGAGGTGACCCTCATCGGCTCGTTCGGGCCCGGGTTCTCGCCCAGCGATCTGTCGGCGCACCCGACGCGCGTGGTCTCGTCCACGACCACGGCGCCGCTCGCTGCCACGGAGCCGTCCAGCGCCGGCACGTTCGTCGCCTTCGCGTTCGAGAACACGGCCGGTGGCGCCGGCGGCTGCGGGGTCGAGGTCACCGCCGGGACGACGACGCTCGACGGGTGCCGCGTGCGCGGGACGCGCGCGGCGCTGTGTGTCAGCGGCGCCGCGGCGTCACCGACCATCCAGGGCTGCGATCTCCTCGGCACCGGCGCGAACGAGTCGGTCGGTGCGAGCGTCGGCGCCGGCGCGACCCCGTTCTTGCTCGGCAACCGCATCGACGGCGGCACGGGGACCAACGCCAGCGTCGCCGTCGACCTCAACTCCGCTGGCGCGCTGCGGCTCGAGGCCAACGACATCGACGGAGGGACGGGCAACGCGTCGTGCGGCGTGCGCGCCGGCGGCACCGGGACCGGCACCGGCGCGCCGGAGCTGGTCAACAACGTCATCGACGGCGGGGCGGGACTGGTCAGCGCCACCGGCGTCGCGCTGACCCGGGGGGCGCTGGTGGTCAACAACACGATCGACGGCGGGCGCGGCGCCGGGACGACGGTGACGCTCGAGTTGAACGGCTACGACATCCGCCTGGTCAATAACCTCCTCTACACCAGCGCCGGCGCGGTGCGGGTGTGCGTCTGGGTGCGCGAGGCGACCACGCAGATCTCGGCCTTTTTGACCAGCGCCCTGTTCGACTGCCCGACGGCGTTGTTCCGCGAGCCGTACTATGCGGGCGGCGACCTCGACTTCCAGATCGAATACGGTGTGTTCGTGAGCATCCACGACGAGCATCCAACCTCGATGGCCATGGCGAACTACGGCGGCAACATCGCGGTGGCCAATCGCGCGGCCATCGGCTTCGCCGGTGCCGACGATCTCCACCTGACCGTCACCTCGCCCGACGAGGTGCGGTTTTCAGGCCACGACGCGCGGCTGGAGGACTGCGGCTACGACGGCGGCGGCGGAGATCCGAACCCGTGCGGCGCGGTGGTCAAGGACAAGGACGGCGCCGCGCGTACCTGCCCGCAGGCCGGGACCGCCTGTTACTCGATGGGGGCCTTCGAGCAGGATTGAGTCGCGCCGTTGCTCCGGCGGTTCGCCCTGCTATGATGATGGCGCGGTGGGGGCAAGGGAGCAGCTGATGAAGAAGGTGACCCGACGTCGGTTCCTCGAGGGCTCGGTGGCTACCGCGGCCGGCGTCGCGCTGGCGCCGGTGCGGCGAACCTTCGCCGCCGACAAGCCGCCCGACGTCGTCGAGGTCTCCGGCACCGATCACGCGGCGATGGTCCGGGCGGCGGTCGACGCCTGCGGCGGCATCGGCAAGATCGTGCGCAAGGGCGACTACGTGGTCCTCAAGCCCAACGCCGCGTTCGCCAACCCGCCCGACTGGGGCACCACCACCCACCCGGCGACCGTCGTCGCGATGGCGCGGCTCTGCCTCGGCGCCGGCGCCAAGGCGGTGGTGGTGGTCGAGTACCCGCAGGCGAAGGGCAAGAAGTGCCTCGACCGCTGCGGCCTGACCGCGGCGCTCGCCGAGCTGCCCGAGGTCAGCGTCAAGCTGCTGGCCGACGCGGCCGACTTCAAGGCGGTGACCGTCAAGGGCGGTACGGCGCTCAAGTCGACCGAGGTGGCCAAGGCGGTGCTCTCGGCCGACGTGCTGATCAACCTGCCGGCGGCCAAGGCGCACACCGCCACCGGCGTGTCGCTCGGCCTGAAGAACGCGATGGGCCTCATCCGCGACCGGGAGTCGTTCCACACCCTGTTCGATCTGCACCAGGGGATCGCCGACCTCGGCCGGGTGATCAAGCCGACCTTCACGCTGGTCGACGCGACCCGGGCGCTGCTCACCAACGGCCCGGCCGGCCCGGGGGAGACGGCGACGCCGAACCGCATGGTCGCCGGGTTCAACGTCGTCGCGGTTGATGCCTACGCGCTGACCGTGGCGCGCTTCAACAACCGGCTCCTGACTCCGGCCGACGCCCGCCACATCGAGCTGGCGGCCAAGGCCGGCCTCGGCCCGGCCGACATCGCCAAGCTCGTGGTCAAGAAGGTCTCTGTCTGAAGCGAGCTCTCCCCCTCGTCGCGCTGCTCGCCGCCGCGCCGGCCGCGCGCGCCCGCACGCCGGAGATCGCCGCCGATCCGCGCGAGGGGATCTGGGTCGCCGCCGGCGCCGCCTTCGTTCACGTCGCGCGGGACCGGTTCAGCGTCTTCGCCGCGCCGGGGCAGGTCAACGCCCTGGCGGTCGATGACCTCACCGTCTGGGTGGCCACCGACGCCGGCGTGGTCCGCTTCGAGTCGGGCAGCCGCCGGCAGAGCCAGCTGACCATGGACGACGGCCTGCCCAGCGACGCGGTCACCGCGGTGGCGGTCGACGAGCAGTTCGTCTGGTTCGGCACCAACAAGGGGCTGGTGCGCTACCGCAAGCTCGATCGCACGCTGCGGCTCTTCGGTGAGGAGGACAACCTACCGCACCGCGCGGTCAATGACCTGCAGCGCGTCGGCCGGGCGGTGTGGATCGCCACCCGCGGGGGGCTTGCGGTCTATGATCCGGACAGCGACGGGCTGCGCCCCTACACCAGCGCCGACGGGCTCGGGGCCGACTTCGTCGAGGAGCTCTACCAGCTCGGCGAGGACCTCTGGTGCCGCACCGACGCGGGCCTCAGCCGCCTGCAGATCGCCGCCAAGCGGTTCACCAACTTCAGCTTCGCCGACCTGGGCGGCAGCGAGATCCGCGTCTTCGTCGCCGACGGCGAGCGGGCCTGGCTCGGGACCGAGCAGTCGCTCTTGACCTTCGAGCCGCAGAGCGACGCCTTCATCGCCTTCCCGCAGGCCGGTGCGCTCGAGAGCCGCTCGATCCGCGGCGTCGAGCCGTTCTCCGACTACGTCTTCATCGCCACCGACGCCGAGGTGGTCCAGTACAACAAGCTGAAGAGCAACCTGCGCCGCTACACCGAGGAGGCGGACGGCATCCCGCGCGAGGCCGGGGCGCGCGGCACGGTGCTGAGCGGCGGCCAGCTGCTGCTCGTCTTCGACCAGGTGGCGGTCGTCTACGAGATCGTCCGCGACGTCTGGCTCGAGCGCAGCCTCGCGCCGCCGGCCGCCGAGGAGAAGCGGACCAGCTCGCTGGTCTGGCTCAAGGCTGACGCGGAGGTGCCGTTCGACCTGCGCCGCGGCCAGGCGACCGACGGTCGTTTCGCCACCGGCGCGGCCGGCTTCGGCCTCGGCCAACAGTACGGCGAGGGCCGCTCGCTCGATCTCAGCGGCACGCTCGACTACGGCGAGCTCGAGCTGGAGGGGATCCGCGACGTCGAGCTGCGCGGCGAGTACCTGGGCAACCAGACCGATCTGGTGCGCGAGGTGACCCTCGACGACGCGTTGAAGGTCGAGCTGCGCGAGGAGGGGGTCGAGGGGCCGTTCCGCCTGCTCGGCGGGCACGCGCGGGTCGCCTCGCCAGGCGAGCAGCCGACGGTGAGCGCGACGGTCGACGGCGGTGTGCGCCGCGGGCTGTCGGCGCGCGACTTCTTCACCGGGCCGCGGCAGGAGGTCTACCAGCTGACGCATCGCTACGTGTTGCCGGCGAGCGAGCGGGTCTACCTCGACGGCGAGCTGTTGACCGCGGGCAAAGAGTACACGGTGATCTACCCGGCCGGGCAGCTCGCCTTCCTCGACCCGGAGAAGGTCGATGACCTGTCGATCATCGAGGTGGCCTACGAGTACGACGTGGTGCCGAAGAAGGGCCTCGGCGTCATCTCGTTGCTCGACCTGTTGCCGGCCGACAACGAGGTCGGCGCCTGGTCGCGCTCGGCTGAGCCGACGGTCATCTCCGAGGAGTCGGGGCTCTACGCGCAGATCGACGGCGCCGCGCCGAAGTACATCGACCGCGGCTGGCGGCGCAGCGTCTACGCCGAGTATCGCCAGGGCAGCCGGACGATCCAGCTGGCGATCCACGACATGGAGACGCCGGCGCAGGCGCGCGATCTGTGGGACTACGACCTGCCGGCCGCGCGCGAGCCGGTCGGCGGGCGAGACAACGTCGTGCTCGACCTGGGGTTGGCCACCTCCTACGCGGTCAAGGCCTACCAGGAGGGCTTCTACATCGAGCTGGCGATCGACGAGAAGTCGGATCCGGCGCGGCAGTCGATCCGCTTGTTCGCGTTGCAGGTGCTCGACCGCGGTGACACCGCCGGCGCCTACACGATCGACGAGCTCAACGAGGCGCTCGTCCAGGCGCGCGCCGCCTGGTCGCCGGCCAGCGGCGTCGAGCTCGGCGCCCGGGCGATCCAGCTGTCGGCGCTCGACGAGGGGGAGCGGCGTGGTCGGCGCCTGCTCACCGGCGTGCTCGACGGTCGCTACGAGCGCGGCTTCGGCCAGGGCGGGCGGGTGACCGCCCACGCCGAGGCGGTGGCGACGCACGGCCAGCGCGCCGGCGATCGCGACGGGTGGGCGAGCATGGCCCGGCTGCGCCTGTCGCACCCGTGGCTCGAGGGCTCGCTCGAGGGGCGCTACCACGACCGACACTACGTCAGCGTCGGCAGCCGTGACACGCTGCAGGGCACGCTGCACGACGAGGCGCGTCTGTCGGCGACCGCCTACCCGACCCGCTGGCTGCCGACGACGGTCTTCTTTTCCCGCCAGGGCTCGACCGTGGCCGGTGAGGAGGACCTGGCGGTGGTGCAGCACGCGCTGGCGCGTCTGCAGCTGGCGCACAAGGCGCTGCCGGCGACCAGCGTGCAGCTCGGTCACACCCTGCTCGACGACGCGCTCGGCTCGACGACCCAACGCCTCAAGGTGGTCGGCGAGACCGACTACGACCTGGCCGAGGGGCTGCTCAAACCGCTCGGCCTGCGCCGCTTCAACCTGCGCGGGCTCTACGGTTTGTCGGTCGCCGACACCGAGACGCGCGGCGCCTTCGCCCGCGCCGACCGGGTGGAGGTCTCGCGCCTCGAGGCCAAGCTGGCGCCGACCGCCACCGAGACCGCCTACGCGCTCTTCCGCTCGCGCGTCGCGCACGCTCAGGAGCGCGAGGGCGAGCCGGCCGAGCTGAGCGTGCGCTTCTGGGAGCTGAACGCTGGGGCGCGCTCGGCGATCATCCCGGGGATCATCCCGCAGCTCAACTACGCGGTCATCTACGACCACGACCGGCTGACCGACGAGCCGCAGCGCACGGTCAACGGCAGCCTCTCCGGCCAGCTCGGCGTCTTCCCCGGCCAGTGGCTCGAGAGCCTCAGCCCGGTGGCCGTCGACGCGCGCTACTCGGTCGGCCACGAGGCGCGCAGCGAGCGCGGGCTGCGCACCAGCCTGCGGCGTCTGCACCGGGTCGACAACCGGATGAGCTACGTCGGCACCGAGCGCTGGGAGCTGGAGCTGCGCGAGATCCTCGAGCTGTCGTTCGTCGACCAGACCCAGGCGCAGGACGGCCAGCGGCTCGAGCTGCGCAACCGCCTGGTCTACCGGCCGACCCAGTCGTCGCCGATCACGCTGCGCCTCGACTACGTCGACGAGCTGGCGCTCAACGACCGCGTCGCCCTGCCCGAGGCGACCAAGTGGGGCAAGCAACGGACCTACGAGACGGCGCTCGAGTGGCTCAAGCGCTGGAGCAAGCGCTGGACCACCCGCCTGCGCACCACCTACACCCTCGGCGAGACGATCAACGTCGTCGCGGTCGACGAGGCGACCGGCGAGGCGCTGCGCCAGGACTACCGCCAGCACCAGCTCAAGCCGGAGGTCGAGCTGCGCTTCCTGCTCCAGTCGGACAACGGCTCGCTCTTCCTCGTCCAGCGCGATCGCGTCTATCGGCTGTTCGGCGACGGCGCGGCGGCGAGCGAGTCGATCGGCTGGGACGTCGGGCTCGGGGTCATCTGGTCGGCGGCCGACATCATCTACCTCGACGCCGAGATCGCCTACCGCCAGACCCACTGCCTCGAGCGCGACTGCTCACCGCTCAAGATGCTCCAGCCGCGTCTGTTGTTCACCGCCCGGCTGTGAGCGCCTCAGCGCGCGCGCAGCTGGGCGAGCACCTGGTCGAGCTCGGCGACCCGCGCCGCGCGGTCGGGATCGTCGATCAGGTTGTCGAGCTCGAGCGGATCGGCGAGCAGGTCGTAGAGCTCGTCGAGGTCGTCGCGCACCTCGGGGTAGCGGATCAGCTTGTCCTGGTCGGTGCGCACGCCCTGGATCGACGGGATGCCCGGCAGCCAGCTCTCGCGCCAGTATTCGTACAGGAAGGCGTCGCGCCAGCCGGCGTCGTCGCCGGCGAACAGCGGCACGAGCGAGCGGCCGTGCATCGTCGCCGGCGCGTCGACGCCGGCGAGCGCGAGCAGCGTCGGTGCGATGTCGAGGTTGAGCGCCATCGGCGTGACGACGCCGCCGGGCGGGACGAGGTCGGGGTAGCGGACGAGCAGCGGCACGCGGATCGAGTCCTCGTACATCAGGCGCTTGTCGTTGCGCCGGTGCTCGCCGAGGAAGTAGCCGTTGTCGCTGGTGTGCACCAGGCAGGTCTGCTGGTCGATGCCGAGTTGGTCGAGGGTCGCGAGCAGGCGCGCGATGCTGTCGTCGAGGGCGAGCAGGCAGCGGAAATACTTGAGCCGCTGCGGGTCGTGCGGGTCCCAGGTGGCCGGCGGCAGGCGATCGGGGATCGGCCGCCCCTCGCTCGCCGCCCAGGCGGCGGCGGTTTCGCCCCAGAGCACGGCGCGGCGCAGCCAGGCCGGCTTGCCGGCCATGTCGTCGGCGAAGCTCGCTGGTTCGGGGAGGGTCGCGTCGGGGAAGGCGTCGAGGTGGCGGGGGGCGGGGGTGCGCGGATCGTGGACGGTCTTGTGCGCGAGGATGAGGCAGAACGGCCGGTGGGCGTTTTCGGTGATCCAGCGCTCGGCGTGGGTAGTGAGCAGGTCGGTGAGGTAGCCGCTCTCGCGCCGCAGCGTACCGTTGTCGTTGAGCAGCGGGTCCTCGTACTCGCCCTGGCCGGGGAAGCTCAGCCAGTGGTCGAAGCCCGGCCGCGGCTCGGCGCTGGCGCCGGCGGCCATGTGCCACTTGCCGATGAAGGCGGTGCGATAGCCTGCCTGCTGGAGCAGGGCCGGGAACTGCGGCAGGTGGGCCGGTGGGTCGGCGACGTCATTGAAGTAGACGCCGTGGCTGTGGGCGTAACAGCCGGTCAGCAGGCTGGCGCGCGCTGGTGAGCAGAGCGAGGTGGTGACGAAGGCGTTGGCGAAGTGAGCGCCCTCGTGGACCAGGCGGTCCATCCCCGGCGTGGCGAAGAACGGGTAATGCCCGAGCGCGCCGATCGCCTTCGCCGCCTGGTCGTCAGCGAGCACGACGATCAGGTTTGGCGGCGCGCCGGCCGGTCGCCCGAGCGGCGCGTAGCCGCAGCCGTCGACGAGCGTCGCGCCGGCCAGCGACGCGGCGAGCCCCTTGAGCGCCTCACGGCGGGTCGGTTGTCGGGTCACGCGTGAGCCTCCGTGGTCGGTGCGCGCCGGCGGCGCAACCGCGCCGCGAGCCAGGCCAGCCGGTCAGCGGCGTGGACAAAGAGGCGCCGCAGCGCCCCGCAGAGCACGCTCGGCGCGTCGAGCGCTGGGCGGTGCTTCGGGCACCCCCCGTGGCACAGCGCCACCCAGGCGCAGCCGCGGCAGCGGGCGCCCGGTGTCTTGCGCGCCGCGAAGGCGTCGAGCCGCGCCTGGTCGATCGCCGCCTCCTCCGGCCCTACCGCGCCGACCTGCCACGTTGGTGCGATGAAGTGGTCGCAGGCGTAGAGGGCGCCGTCGGGCATCAGCGTCAGCTGCGCGGCGCAGCGCGGCGCGAGCGTGCACTCGCTGCTCTGCCCGAGGACGAGGCGGTTGAGCAGCGCGTCGAAGAGGCGCACCGAGATCTGCTCCCGGGACGACGCGAACCACAGGTCGAACAGCCGGCACCACAGCTCACCGAGCGCGTCGATCGGCGCGACGAACGGCTGGAGCAGCGGCGCTTCGCCCGCCTGCCATTCGACGACCGGGATGAGCTGTAGCCAGCGCACCCGCTGGTCGACGAAGAAGCGCCACAGGCGATCGGGGTCGCCGACGTTGTCGCGCTGCAGGGTGCACAGGAGGTTCGGCTCGAGCCCGTGGGCGCGCAGCCGCGCCAGCGCCGCGAGCACCGGCGCGTGTGTCCCGGCGCCGCGCAGCGGCTCGTGCACCTCGGCCGGCCCGTCGAGCGACAGGCCGACCCAGAAGCCGTGGCCGACGAGCAGCCGGCACCAGGCGTCGTCGAGGCCCAGACCGTTGGTCTGTAGCGCCAGGGTCAGGCGCTGGCCCGGGCGGCGGACGCGGGCCAGCGTTGCCAGCGCGGCCTGGAAGTGCTCGGCGCCGGCGAGGAGCGGCTCGCCGCCCTGCCAGGCGACACACGCCTCGCGGCCGGCATGTGTGGCGAACCAGCCGAGCGCCCGGTCGACCAGCGGCGCGGCGATCGTCTCGCGCGGCGACGCCGGAGCGCGGGAGTAGCAGTAGGTGCAGGCGCGCTGGCAGGCCGCGCCGACCGGCTTGATCATCAAGGTCGTGACGCCGGCGCGCGGCGGCGCTGTGGTCGTGGCAGGCGGTGAGCGCATCGCGAGCCCCCGATATCACGAAGCGCCGCGCGGCGCAGGTGGCGTGCCCGCGGCGGTTTGCTATGTTGGCGGGATGGTCAGCGCAACGACGTTCTTGCGCCAGCCCATCGGGTGGGCCTTGGTCTTGTCGTTCCTGTTCGGCTGTGCGCGCTCGGAGTACGGGTTGCCGTTCGAGCCGGTCGCAGGGGACGCCTGCACCGGCGCGGGCTGTCTCGGAGTCACCGGCGCGAGCTGTCAGAGCGACGGCGAGTGTCAGGACCGGTGCCTGGTCGATGTCTGCGGTCCGCCGGCGGCGCCGGCCGGTCGCTGCGACGACGCCGCCGACTGTCAGCCCGGGCTCGAGTGTCGTGCGGGGCGCTGCGCCTTCGCGTGCAACCTGCCGATGTCGCTCGCCGACGACTTCGAGGACGGCGTGGTCGGCTCGGGGTGGGAGCCGTTGGTCACCGGCGACGCGGCGGTGAGCGAGGTCGGCGGGCGGCTGGTGTTCGATCTGCAGGCGACGACCAACGGCCAGGCCCTCTACCGGAGCCAGTGTACGTTCGACATCGAGACGGCGGTGGTGCACGTCGAGGTGCCCGAGCCGGTGACCGCGGCGGGCGCGGGGCTGCTCGATGTCGAGCTGCGGGACGACGCCGGCGAGGGGCTGCGCTTCTTCCAGGACAGCGGCGCGCTGGCGATGGGCTACGTCACGCTGGTGCCGAGCTTCGTCACCGTCGCCGAGCTCCCCTACCAGCCCGTGGCCTTCCGCTGGTGGCGGCTAAGGACCAGCCCGAGCCGGGTCTACTGGGAGACGGCGCCGGACGGCGAGACCTGGACGACGCGCGCCGAGCTGGCTTGGCCGTTCAGCTCGCGCCGGGGGTTCTTCCTCTCGTTGAAGGGCGCCAACTTCTCCGGCACCGCCGCGGGGGCGACGGTGGCGTTCGACAACCTGAACGTCGGGCTCGCGTCTCCTGCCGACGGCCGGATCGTCGCCTGTCCGACCACCAGCCTGACCGACGACTTCGACGACGGGCTCCTGTTGCCCGACTGGTTCGGCTGGGCGGGCACCGGCGCCACGGTCGGGGTGGTCTCCGGGCAGGTGGTGTTGACGCCGCAATCCGGAGGCGAGGGGAACGTCCTGGTCCAGACCTTGTCGCGTTACGCGCTGCGCGACGCGCACGTCTCGGTCGAAGTGGTGGAGGTGCCCAATCCGGCCGGGACCGCCAACACCGGCTTCTCGTTCGGCGTCGACGGCACGTTTGTCGGCTTCGAGCAGTCTAGCGGGCAGCTGCGGCTGCTCACGGCGGTGGACTGGGTCTACGATGTCCGGGCGACCCTCAGCTACGACTCCGTCGCGCACCGCTACTGGCGGCTGCGCGAGGCCGCCGGGGAGCTGTTCTGGGAGACGTCGGCCGACGGCGCGAGCTGGACGGTGCGAAGCCCTCCGACGCCGACGCCGTCGGCGCTGGCTGTCGATGGGGGCGGCGTCTCCCTCGACGTGAGCAACCCGTTCTCCGACCCTGCTCCCGGGCAGGCCCGCTTCGACAACGTCAACCTGCCGTGAGCCCTCGGCATTGCGCCGCGCCGGCCGGCAACGCATAGTCGTCCGATGTGGCGCTGGCGCCTGAGCTCGGTCGCGCTGATGGTGCTCGCCACCGGCTGCCGGCAGTCGGAGCAGATCGTCGTCTTCCACGCCGCGAGTCTGTCGCGCGTGCTCGGCGAGCTGGCCGCCGACTTCACCGCGCGCGACGGGGCGCGGGTCGTGCTCCAGCCGAGCGGCTCGCAGGTCGCGGCGCGCAAGCTGAGCGAGCTGAACCTGCGCGCCGATCTGGTCGCCGTCGCCGACGCGCGGGTGATCGAGGAGATCTTGTTCCCCGCCCATGCCGGCTGGCTCCTGGTGCCGGCGACCAACGAGCTGGTCATCGTCCACGGCGCGCACAGTCGCTTCACCGAGGAGATCACCGCCGACAACTGGTTCGAGATCCTGCTCCGGCCGGAGGTCAAGGTGGGCCTCGCGAACCGCGATCTGGCGCCGCTCGGCTACCTGTCGCTGCAGCTGCTGCAGCTGGCCGAGGCGCACCACCGTGCCCGGCCAGAGGCGGTCGGGTTGGCCGACCGCCTGCCGGCCAAGGTCGCGCCCGAGCACCTGATGCCGGACGAGAACGAGCTGCTGGCGTTGCTCGCCACGCGGGCGGTCGACTACGCGATCATGTTCCGGTCGACCGCCGAGGATCACCACCTGAAGCTGGTCCGCCTACCGGCCGCCTACAACCTGGGCGACCCAAGCCACGCCGATGGCTACGCGCGCGCCGCGGTGCCGGTGCGGATGAAGAGTGGCGCCGCGGTGGTGATGCGCGGCGCGCCGATCGCCTACGGCTTGACCATCCCGCGTCAGGCGCCCAACGCGGCCGGCGCGGTCCGCTTCGTCACGACGCTGCTGGACGAGCGGGGGCGGGCGACCTGGCGCCGGCGGGGCTTTTCGCCGGTCACGCCGCCCGTG
>JBFYZW010000513.1:0-3892 GCA_041309305.1 Deltaproteobacteria bacterium
GAGGCGCCGTGGCCGCTGCCGCAGCTCCAACGCCACGACCTCGGCGTCGCCGAGCGCAATGCGCAGGTGCCCGACGCGCAGCTCGCCGCCGGCGACCTCGGCCGTGAGACCCACGTCCTCGGCCCGCCAGGCCAACGGGACGTTCACGGCCCACGGGTGCAGCGGCGCCCCCTCCGCCAACAAGCCAAGGTGGGTGCCGTCGTCGAGCACCAGCGCCGCGGCCCGGGCGTAGACGGCGCGCAGGCTGCCCCGGCCGGCGGTCGCCAGGGCCGCCGCCGCGTCGCTGCCGATCCGCGTCGCCCGGACGGCGTGCCACACGTGCTCTACCGCTTCTTCTTCGTCTTGCAGCCCTCGGGCTGCTTGGCCATCGTCGCGTCACCGAAGCGGGTGTGGGTCATCTCCCCCTTCTTCTTCATCAGCTTCGCGTAGCGGTCCTCCTCGACGAAGGCGACGATGCGCGCGATGCAGCTCTCGCCGTCGACCAGGCGCCAGGGGAAGCAGCCGATCTCGACCCGCTGGTTGAGCAGGAGGTCGATGTCGCCGCCGATGCACTCGGCGTGGACGATGCCGTGGTTGAACATCTCGAGGTGCATCAACTGGTACTTGTCGTCGGTGAACACCTCGGCCACAGTCTTGCCGTACTTCTCCTTGAAGTGGCGGTCCGCCTCCCGCGCCTGCCGTGGCATCCAGTCGCGGATGATCGTGTTCATCGGGTGATCGGCGCTGCCACAGTCGACGCCGATCCAGCGCAGCTTCTTGCGCTTGGCCCACGCAGCGAACTCCCGGTCCGGCCCGGGGTGCTTGACCATGTAGCGCACCTCGTCGGCGGTCGGTTGGTCCCAGCCGTAGTGGTGATAGCCGGTGTGGATGATCAGGATGTCACCGTCGCGCACCTCGACCCGCTCCTCGACCATCGCCGAGGTGTAGATGTCGTAGTCGCCGACCACGTCGGACAGGTCGACGACCACGCCGTCGTGCACCAGGTAGTCGAGCGGGGTCGACGCGATGTCACGGCCGGGGGTGTAGAAGTGGATCTCACCATCGAGGTGGGTGCCGACGTGGTTCGAGTGGGTCAGGATCTGCCCGTTCGCGCCGTTCGGCGCCAGCCGCTTGAAGTACTTCATCTGCAGCGGCTCGTAGGTCGGCCAGGCCGGTGTCGCGATGCCCAGCGGGATGGTCAGGTCGATCAACTTCATGGTCATACTCCTGTGAATTGTTCGGCGAAGGCGACCAACGCCTGGTGGAAACACTGCATCGGCGGCTTGACCAGGCCCGCCCCGACCATGCCGATGCCCGGCTGTTTGTGGGCGATGCCGGTGTTGACCACCGGCACGACGCCGGTGTCGACCACCTTGACCAGGTCGATGCCGGTCGCGGTGCCGCGGAAGTCGAGCGCCGGGATCTTGTACAGCGGGTGCTCGGCGAGGGTGATGGTGTACATCCGCTCGGTGAAGGCGATTGCGTCCGGCGCCGAACCGCCGACGAACTGGACGATCGCCGGCGCCGCGGCCATCGCGAAGCCGCCCAGGCCCGCGGTCTCGGTGATCACCGAGTCGCCGATGTCTGGCGCCGCGTCCGCGGCCGAGAAGCCGGGTAGGTACAGCCCTTCGACCATCGGCGCCGGGGCGACGAACCAACGCTCGCCGAGCCCGGAGATACGCACCCCGAAGTCGGTGCCGTTGCGGGCCATCGTCGTCACCAGCGTGCTCTGGCGCACACCCGCCGCCGGGTCGAGCGCGGCCTTGCAGGCCGCCATGCTCAGGTTGAGGAAGAAGTGGTCGTTGCCGTCGAGGAAGCGCAGCACCCGCTCGAGCTCGGCCGGCGGGAACGGGGCGTGCACCAGGTGCGGGGCGAGCAGGCGGAAGAGCAGCGACGTCGCGGCGCGGTTGCGGTTGTGCACCTCGTCGCCCATCTGCAGCGCCTGAGCGATGATCGCCTTCAAATCGACCGGCCCGTGGCGCTCGAGCGCGAAGCGCAGCGTCGGCGCGAGCAGATCGCGCATCCAGCGCAGCCGGTCGATCACCTCCGGGCCGAAGGCGCCGTAGCGCAGCACCTTGCCCAACCCCTCGTTCAGCGTGCTGTAGGCGCGGTTGCCGTGCGCGCGGTTCTCGATCACCCAGACCGGCATCGAGGCGGTGACCACCCCGGCCATCGGCCCGACCGCGCCGTGGTGGTGGCAGGGCGCGAACTCGACCTCCCCTTTCTCGGCCATCGTCGCGGCCGCCTCCGGCGTCGCCGCCAACCCCTCGTAGACCAACGCGCCCATCACCGCGCCCCGCGTCGGTCCGCTCATCCGCGCCCAGGGCACCGGCGGCCCGGAGTGGAGCACCAGGCGCGGGTGCATCCCGGGGACCAGATCGCGCGCCAGCCCAAGGTCGACGATCGCCGGCGTGGCGGCGAGCAGCCGCGCCATCGCCTCCTGGTTGGCGGCGGCGATCGTCGGGTGCAGAGCGCCGTCGGGGGTGACCAGCCGGTCGAGCGCCGCCTGCACCACGGCGTCACCGCCCGCCGGCGGGCGCCAATCGACCTGCACGACCCCGGCGCCGGTGGCGCGCAGGTTATCCGCGAAGCTCCCCAGCCCCAGGTTGACCACCGACAACGGCGCGTTGAACAGCTCGAGGATCGGTTGCACGTTCATCGTCGCACCTCGTCGAGCAGCTGCGCAGCGAGCCGCGCCGCGGTGCGGTTGTCCGGCATCACGATGATGCCAGCCGCCTCGAGCCGATGGCGTTGCTCGCCGTACCGCTGCGGGTCCTCGTCGGTGCCGGTCACCGAGGCAACGGCCACGAGGCCCCGCCCGCCCGCCGCGGCCGTCGCCGCGGCCCAGCCTTCGGCCAGCAGGCCGGCCGGGTCGGCGTGCGAGCCATAGCCGAGCACACAGTCGAAGAGGAACAGCTCGGCCTCGGGGTCGGCGCACTCGCGCAGCAGCCGCTCGTTGCGCAAGCCGGGCTCGATCATCGGGTGCGGCCGGCCGCGCGTGAACAGGTCATCGCCGAGGTCGAGCAGCACGTGGCCGGCGACCGGCACGTCGCCGGCGATCTTCAGCGCCCCCTGCTTGTGCAGGTTCGAGTGGACCTCGAACCCCGCCCGGCCGAGCAGGACCAGCGCCTCGTGGCCGGTCGTCCCGCCGCAGAACAGGCCGCGCAGCCGCGCCCGGGGCCCGAGCCGCCGCGCCAGGTTCTCGACCACCGCGCCCTGGAACTCCGCGCCGGCCCACTCGGGCTTGGGCAGGCCCGCCAGGCGGCAGGCCAGCTCGGCGGCGCCAGCCAGCGAGTCGGCGAACGCGACGCCCCGGCGCTCGTCGACCTCGCGGCCGGCGTCGCCGACGAAGTGGACCACCGCCTTCTTGCCCGACCGCTCGAGCGCCCCGATCACCTGCTCGGCCACCGCCGGCGCCGGCGGCTTCGAGACGACCACCAGCACCTCGGTCGACGGGTCCTGGCTCAACGCCGCGATGCCGAGCAACGTCATCGCACCGCCGACCGCCGCCGAGAGGTCGCGCCCGCCGGTGCCGATCGCCTGCGAGACGCCGCTGCCGAGCCGGTGGACGAGGCTCGTGACCTCCTGGATGCCGGTGCCCGACGCGCCGACCACGCCGATCGGCCCCCGGCGGACGACGTTGGCGAAGGCCAGCGGCATGCCGTTGAGGATCGCCGTGCCGCAGTCGGGGCCCATCAGCAACAGCCCGCGCGCCGCCGCCTCGCGCTTCAGCGCCACCTCGTCGTCGATCGACACGTTGTCGGAGAAGATCATCACGTGCCGGCCGAGCGCCAGCGCGCGCCGCGCCTCGCGCGCCGCGTGCTCCCCCGGGACCGAGATGAGCACCAGGTTCGCCGCGGGCACCTCGCGCAGCGCGTGGCTCAAGCTCGGCGGCGCCAGATCGGAAGAGCGT
>JBFYZW010000514.1:0-12059 GCA_041309305.1 Deltaproteobacteria bacterium
TCGCTCTCGCGCGTGTTGATGTACTTGGGCCCGAGGCCCTCACCGAGGCGGCGACCACCGAAGCCGGCCAGCCGGCCGTTGCCATCGAGGATCGGGAAGACCAGCCGGCCGTCGAACAGCGAGCGCTGGCCGTCCTCGGAGAGCAGACCCGCCCGACCGGCGAGGGCGGTCGGCACCTTCTTCGCCTCGAGGTAGGCGAGCAGCGCGCCGGGCTCACCGCCGTAGCCGAGCTGTCGCTCGCGGGCGAACGCCTCGTCGAGGCCGCGTTGCTTCAGGTAGGTGCGCGCCGCCCGGCCGTCCTCGGCCCACAGCGCGTGGGTGAAGAACGCCTGGGCGTACTGGTTGGCCCGCGCCAGCTCGGCGTGGGCTTGCCGGCGCTGCTTCTCGGCTGGGGACTCGGGCTCGAGCTCGACGCCGGCCTCGGCGGCGAGTCGGCGCGCCGCGGTGCCGAAGTCCAGGCCCTGGTGGCGCATCAGGAACGAGAAGACGTCGCCGCCGGCGTGGCAGCCGAAGCAGTAGTAGAGGTTCTTCTGCGGTGAGACCGAGAAGGAGGGGGTCTTCTCGCCGTGGAACGGGCAGAGCCCGAGGTAGCGCTGGCCCTTCTTCTTCAGCGCGACGTACGAGCCGATGACCTTGACGATGTCGACGCGCTCGCGGATCGCCTGGATCTGTTCGGCCGACAACGACACGTTTGCCCACCCTGCTCGCGCCCTGGCCGTCGAGCGGAGCTCGATCGTCGCTCGCGAAGCCCGCCGCGAGGCTCATAGGAGGCCGGCGGTCGACCTGTCAAGGGCGCCAGCGAGCTACCAGGCGAGGCGGACCAGGCGCGCCGGGCCGGCGCCGACGTTGCCGAGCAGCAGCGCTTCGCTGCCTTGACGGACCAGCGCGCGGCCGCGCACGGCGGGGGCGAAGAACTGAGCGACCTGGGGCGAGTTGATGTTGGCCAGCGAGAGGATCGTGAAGAAGGGCTCACCGCTGGCATCGCCGGCGAGAAAGGCGTAACCGCCCCCCGCGGCGAGGGCGTACACGGTCCCACCGACCGCCTCTTCGTGCCGCACGGGCGCGGCGGTGGCCGTCGGGTCGAGGACTGCAAAGCTGTCGCCGCCGGCGAACAGCAGGCTACCGCTCGCCGCCAACGCCCGGCCGTTGCCGTAGGCCGTGTCGATGCCGCTGGCGCGGCTCGGCTGTGTCGGATTGGCGATCTCCACCAGGTGCACGTCGTTGTCGCTGTCGAGCACGCCGAGCAGCCCGGGGGCGAAGAGCACCACGTCGCGGATTTGAATGGTGCTGCCGAGCACCAGCTCGCCGACGGCCCGTGGGCGGTCGAGGTCGGCGGGATCGGTCAGGTCGACCACGCCGAGCAGACCCTCCGGCGTGTAGGAACGCTCGCCACAGGCGACGTAGGCATAGCTGCCGACCACTGCGGCTCGCCCGCAGTCGGCGTTGAAGGCAGCGACCGGCCACGGCCCGGTCGGCTGGCGCAGGTCGACCAGCGTGACGCTGCCACCACCGACGAGCAGCGTGTTGGCGTCGACCACGGTCAGGCCGCGCTGCGTCGAGTGGACGGCGACATCGAGCTGGGTCGTGCCCAGGCTCGGCGCCGCGCCGAGTGGGGCGTTGACCTCGGTGAGGCTGCCGGCCGCGTCGAGCACCCAGGCGGTGTCGCCGATCACCGCCACGGCGCCAGCGGCGTCGAACAGGTCGACCCCGCCGAGCTCCTGGATCGTCGTCGGTGCCGGGGCGTCGTTGTGGATCGTCACCCACGAGAAGCCGGCCCACAGCCGGTCGGTCTCGGTCGGCGGCCTGGCCCGCATCAGGATGCCGAGGCGGTTCTCGCCCAGGTCGAGGTCGAAGGCGAGCGGGGCCCCGCCGACCGCGACGCCGAGCGAGCGCTCGAGCGGGTCGAACAGCTCGACCTCGAAGTCGGCGAAGAGCGAGGCGTCGCCGCGCACGTAGATCCGCTCCGCCTCGAGGGTCACCTCGCCGACCAGCGGCACGCTCTCGGCCCCCGGGGTCGCGCTCAGGCTCGCCCGCCCCACCCAGGGCGACAAGCTGGCCTCGAGTGTGCCGTCGGCGAGTGAGGCCCAGCCGTCGACCACTGCGTCCCAGTGGATCGCCGAGCGTTTGCCCAAGAAGTAGATCGTGTCGAAGGTCATGCTCGGGTCGCCGGCGACCAGAGCGCTGGTGTACGGGCGCAGGCTGTGGCTCTCGTGGTCGAAGACGAGCCGGCGCTCGGCCTCGTCCAGGCCACGACGATAGGGGAAGTTCGGGTCGGCGACGATGAGGTCGCTCAGGTCCCGACCTTCGGTCGCAGCGTCGGCGCCGAGGCGCTGGTGAGCATAGGCGAGCAACGCGTGGCCGGTTCTGGTCGCCGACTGGACGACCGAAACGAGCTGGGGCTCGCCGGTGACCAGCATCGCCAACAGGATGGCCGCGTAGGTCCACTGCGGGCCCGCGCTCTCGTTGCGGCTGAGTTGGGCGCCATAGTCGGCGTCTTGCCAGTCGGCCTCCTCTTGAATCGTCGAGCAGAGGACCAGCGCCTGTTCGTCATCGAGGTCGAACCCTGGCGTGGCCAGACGCGGTCCAGCGTCGAACCGCCGGTTGTCGAACAGCGTGTAGAGCGGCTCGCCACCGCCGGCCAGCCGGCGAGTCGCGAAGTCGTAGAGGTTGGCCAACGCCTGGCCGTTGCACACGCCCTGCGGCGCCAGGTAGGTGCGCTGGTTCTCGAAGGCGAAGTCATCCTCACCATGAATGAACCCGGTGTCGAGGTTGATGGCGAAGCGGTCGGTCGGCGCGCTGACCACGGCGACGTAGAAGGGCAACGGTTCGTTCGCGGCCTGTTTGCTCGGCGGTGGGTAGACGAAGCGCCGGGCAGCGCAGGTGGCGGCGTCGTCGGCGAGGTCGACGAAGGGGAGGCCTTCGAGCGTGCGCGCCTGGTCGTCGTAGAGGAAGCCCATCGCGAAGTTCCCGGCCGGCAGGCTGATCGGGACGCGCAGCGTCAGCAGGCGCGCCGCCTCGGTGGTGCCGGTGTTCACCTCGATCGCCGGGCTCAGCAGGGTCAGCCCTTCCGGGAGGTGGTGGGTGACGACGGGGCGGTAGGCGAGGGTGACCGTCAGGGGATTGGCGAGCGCGTCAGCGGGCACGCTGAGAGTCAGCCCGGCGAGCTCGCCATCGGTGAGGGTCACCTCGCCGCCCGTCACCGGCACGGTGAACGTGCCCATCTCGACGCGACCGCCGAGCTCGAGCGGCGGTGGCGGCGGGACCTCGCCAGGCCGGGGTTGGCGTTCGGGGTCGTCGTGGCAACCGACAGCAAGAACGAGCGGTAGGGCGAGGCAGAGGAATCGGGGGTGCGAGCGCAGGCGCACGACAGACCTCCAAGGCGGGCGAGAGAAGGACCGACCGGGGAGCCGCGCGGGCTCCCCGGCCGGTCAGCGACGAGCTAGCGCCGCTTGTTGCGGCGGTGGCCGACGAACCAGACGGCGCCGAACAGCCAGACCAGGTTGATGAGCGCGTGCTGCGCGTCCTGGGTGTAGTTGAGGCAGCCGGTGTAGTCGACCGGCGGGTTCGGCGCGACGCTGCACTGGTAGTCGTAGTCGCCCGGCCCGACCCAGGTGGCGTAGCCGATCTGGCACTGGTTGGCGCTGTCGGAGGGCACCGGGCCCATGAAGGCGACGTTGTCAGGGATGCAGGCAGTGCCGACGGCCAGCTTGTCGGCGCAGGCGCCCATCGCGTCCGGGTCGAGCATGTCGCAGTACTGCTCGCCCTCGAAGGCGCACGGGCCGGAGCTCGTGCAGGTGGTGATGTCGGCCGGCGCGGCGATCTCGTGCTGGCTGCAGTCGTAGCCACCGACGCAGGCGAACGGCGGATCGCCGGTCTCCCAGGTGCAGGTCACGTCGCCGGTGCAGGCGCCGCGGTCGGCGTAGTCATAGCACTTCGACCAGCAATAGGTCCCGTCGTGCATGCAACTCGGGTTGGCGTCGCAGTTGGTCGGACTGTCGTCGAACTCCCAGCAGTTATCGCCGCAGCCGTACTGCGCGCTCCACCAGCAGAGCGGGTCATCGTTGCAGTCCTCCTCGGTCTCGTACAGGCAAGCCGGCGCGTCGCAGGTGCCGACCTCGACCCAGGCGCAGCGGTCGGCGGTGTCGGCCTCGCAGGTGGCCTGGTCGAGGTGCGTGTCGCAGGCGTCGTCGGCGACGCAGTCGCCGGCGGCGACCCAGAGGCACTCGCCGTCGGCGTCGGCGTTGCAGGAGGTCTCGTCACCGTAGGTGAAGCACTGGTTGCCGGGGAAGTCGCAGTACTTGCCGGCCGGGCAGGCGTAGTCGCCGGCGCACTCGGCCTCGTTGATCGGCAGGCAGCGCGGCGGCGTCGACTCGTCACCCGGGTCGCAGTACTGGCCGGTCGGGCAGTCCTCGATCACCTCGCAGAAGCGCACGCAGGTGTCGGGGTAGCAGTAGAGGCCGAGGCTGTCGTCGCAGGGCGCGCTCTCCGAGCAGGGGGCCCCCTGACGGCCGAGCGGCTGGCAGGTGCTGTCGTCGTCGCAGAAGAAGCCGGCGGCGCACATGCCCACCGGGTAGAGCTCCGGCTCGACGCAGGCGCCGCTGCTCGGCAGCCGGGCGCACATGCCCTCGGCGATGTCGCAGTAGCCGTAGTAGCTGTCGAAGACGCAGTACTCGTCGTGCTCGGCGCAGGCGGCGGCGTCGCCGTCGTAGCGGGTGCAGTCGACCATCGGGATGCAGCTCAGACCCTCGGCGCAGGTCGCCTGGCTGAGCGCGCCGCAGTTCTGGCCCTGGCCGACCGTGCCGCACAGGTGGTTGATGCAGCCGAGGTCCCAGAGGCAGTCGTTCCAGTCGTCGCAGTACTCGCCGGCGGCGGCGTAGTGCTGGCAGACGGTCGGGCCGCCGGCGGCGGTGCGGCGGCAGGCCATGCACTCGCCGTCGCAACCGGTCTCCTGGGAACCGCGGGTGCAGCTCTCACCGGCGGCGAGGTAGGGCGAGGTGGCGCAGGCCTCCTCGTAGTAGTCGCAGTAGCCGGAGACGCAGTCGTCGTTCCAGACGCACGGCTGGCTGTTGTTCAGCTTCGGGCCGCACTGGCCGTTCTCGGCGCAGCGCAGGCCCTCGGCGCAGGTGTGGAAGTCGAGCGAGCAGGGCTCGCCGTTCTGGGCCGGCGGCAGGCAGAAGGAGCTGCCCGGCGTGGTCGGCGCGTCGCTGAAGCAGCCGGCGTCCTTCGGGCAGTCCCAGTCCTCCTTGCAGGCGCCGTTGAGCGGGATGTTGCCGTCGTAGAAGCTCGAGCAGATGCCCTCCTTGGCCGCGCTCCACTCGCTGCCCTTGATCAGCTCGATGCCCGGCTTGGTGGCGCGCAAAAAGCGCGTGGTGCTCAGGCACTCGCGCGCCGCCGCCCAGTCGACGCGCAGGCGCGACTCGGCGACCGCGGTGAGCATCTTGCTGCCCCAGGTGAAGCCGCTCGTGCCCGGCCGACAGTAGTAGGCGATCATCTCCGGGTTCAGGTCGTTGGCGTTGCCCATCGTCCCCTGGACGCACAGGCCGGGACCTTCCGGGTCGGTGTTGATCGAGGCGGAAATGTACAGCGCGCAGATCTCGGCCGCAGTCATCGGGTCGGCCGACGCGGCGCACTTGCCGCCGACGCAGTCGCCCGAGTAGCAGTCGGCGTCGGTCTGGCAGCCGGCGCCGATCGTCCCCGGCGGCAGCGGCTCCGGCTTCTTCTTGTTCAGCTTGTCGTCTCCGCAGCCGGCGGCGACGAACGTGGCGACGAGCGCCAGGGCCAACGAGCGCATACAACCATCGAGCATGACTTACTCCATTCGGTGGCGGCCGCGCCAAGCGGCCAAATTCGGGCGCACCCCTATCACCTGGGTCACCAGGTTGACTACTCAAAGAGACGGTCGGGCATCGGGGTCCGCTGATTATCGTCTAGCGGCGCCCGGCGGTTGCCCCTTTTTGCCCGGCGGCGTCGCGACGGAAGCCGTTCAGTTCCGGCCGGTTTCAGGGACGAAGATCGGCTCGTCGCTCGGTGGCCGCTCGTCCTCGGTCGGCGCCAGGTCGCGCTCGCTGCTCTCCTCGGGCAAGAGCAGCGGCGCCGGCGTCGCGTCGTCCGGCGCGACCTCGAGCCGCGGCGCGTCGACGCTCTCGAGGCTGACGAGCAGCTCGTCCATCGCGGTCGACATCAGCTCCGAGATCGCCCGGGCGGCCTGGGCGAAGGTGCGCTCGGGCAGCGGCCGGCGCTCGTCGAAGGAGAAGGTATGCACGGTGGCGCCGTTGTCGTAGCGGGTCAGCCGGAGCGACAGCGCCAGGTGGGCGAACCAGACGTTGTCCGAGTCGTAGACCTCGATCGCGTGCAGGTCACCGGTCAAGATGTAGTCCGGCTTCAGCTCGCCGAGCTCGCGGGCGACGGCGGTGAAGCGCCGGCTCTCGGCCAGCGCCCGGGCGACCTCGTCGCTGAGCATCCGGTTGGGCTTCACCGCCCAGACGTTGTCCTCGTTGTACTGCAGCTCGTAGGGGTTGCGGCGCACGACGAACTGGAACTTCTCGTAGATGGTCGCGGCGTTGAAGTTGCGCACCCGCACCAGGCCGAGGATCGGCCGGTTGACCATGCTCGAGGTCGTGACGCCGTGCAGCACGTAGTAGCTGCGCACCGGCGACGAGCCGCCGAAGCAGGCAGCGCCGCCGGCGACGAGCGCGAGGAGGGCGAGGCGGGCGAGGCTCGGCATCGGGTCACTCCTTGCCGCGGATCAAGGCCGAGGGGTCCTGGGCGATGATGCGGCTGAACTCGCGCACGTCCTCGGCCGCCTGGCGCAGATCGGAGAGGGTGGAGACGAAGTCGTCGCGGCCGGCGCGGACCGCCAGGTCGACCGACTGCAACAGCTGCGTGACCTGCTCGAGGGTCGAGATCAGCTGGTCGATGGCCTGACCGATCTCCTTGCTCGACAGGCGGTTGTCGAGGCTGCGCATCGCCCGCTCGGTCGAGCTGACCACCTGGGCGACCTCCTTGGGATCGACCTGCGACAGCGGCCGGCGCAGCTCGCGCAACGTCGTGCGCGCCTCCTCGAAGGTCTTGACCGCCTCGTCGCGCACCACCTTCAGCGACTGCGCCCCCTCGCCGCCGAGCCCGGCGACCGTGGCGCTCGCCTGGGCGACGCCCTGCAGCGCGGCGCGGGTCGGCTCACGGTTGGTGGCCAAGAAGCCCTCGACCTCCTTGGCCAGCGTCGTGGTGTTCTCGAGCAGGCGCTCGACGCGAGCGCGGTTGGCCGGCTTGGTCCAGTCGGCGAGCTGGTCGGTGATCAGCTCCATCTTCAAGGCGATCGCCTCGGCGCGGCCGGTGATCCGGTCGACGAACGACTGGCCGGCGGGGATGGTGCTGCCCGGGACCAGCCGCGACTTGGTCGCGTCTCCGGGGGTCAGGTTGATCGTCTTGAGGCCGGTTAGCCCGGAGCGATCGAGCACCGCCTCGGTGCCCTCGTAGAGGACGGTGCGCGGGTCGAGGCCGAGCGTCACCTCGATCGCGGTCGGGTCGTCGGGGGCGATGACCATGTCCTCGACCCGGCCGATGCGCAGGCCCTGGTACTTGACCGGGGCGCTGACCTCGAGGCCGCTGATCTCTTCGGCGAAGCGGACCTTGAACACCGCCCGCTTCTCCCACACCTGCAGGCCGGCCAGCGCGGCGATGGCGCCGGTGAAGAGCAGCGTGCCGGTGAGCATGAAGGCGCCGAGCCGGATCTTCTGTGCGCGGGTCAGGTTCACGGTTGCCCCTCGTTGCCGAGCACGTCGAGCACGCTGCGGCGCTCACCGTACGCCACCTCGCCGACGCGATCAAAGAAGGCGCGCACCAACGGCTCCGGCCGGCGGCGGACCTCGGTGAGCGTGCCGCTGGCGATCACCCGACCGCCGTCGAGCATGGTCACCCGGTCGGCGATCGCCTCGATGCTGGCCAGCTCGTGGGTGACGACCACCACCGACATACCGAACCGGTCGCGCAGCGCCAGCAGCAGTCGGTCGAGCGCCGCGGCGGTGATCGGATCGAGGCCGGCCGACGGCTCGTCGCAGAAGAGCACCTCGGGGTCGAGGACCATCGCCCGGGCCAGCGCCGCGCGTTTGCGCATGCCGCCCGAGAGCTGCGGCGGCGTCAGGTCGGCGGCGCGCTCGAGGCCGACCAGCGCCAGCTTCATGCGCACCAGCTCTTCGAGCACCGGCGCGGGGATGTCGGGGAAGCGCTCGCGCACCGGCAGCGCGACGTTGTCACCGACGCTGAGCGAGTTGAGCAGCGCGCCACCCTGGAAGAGCAGCCCGACCCGGGCGAGCGCCGCCTCGAGCAGCGGCTCGTCGGCGTCGGTGATGTCGGTGCCGAGCAGGCGGACGGTGCCGGCGTGCGGGCGCAGCAAGCCGACCGCGTGCTTGAGCAGCGTGCTCTTGCCGCAGCCGGAGCCGCCGAGGATGACGTGCAGCTCGCCGGGCGCGACCCTGAGGTCGACGCCGCTCAAGATCTCCCGCTCGCCGTAGCGGGCGACGAGGCCGGAGATCTCGACCGTGGCGGAGGGGGTCATCGTCTCACGCTCCCTGGAAGTAGAAGACCATGCTGCACAGGGCGTCGGCGACGATCACCGCGAAGATGCTGGCGACGACACTCAGCGTCGTGCTGCGGCCCACCGCGTCGGCGCCGCCGCGGGTGCGCAGGCCGCACAGCGCGCTGACCGTGACGATCAGCTGGGCGAAGAGCACGCTCTTGAACAGGCCGATCAGCAGATCGCGGACGAACAGCGCCTGCTCGAGGCGGCCGAGGAAGGGGCTGGGGCCGACGTCGAGGTAGGTGACCGCGACCAAAAAGCCGCCGAACAAACCGAGCAGGTTGGCCATCACCGTGACCACCGGCTGGGTGAAGGTGATCGCCAGGACCTTCGGGACGACCAAGAAGCGCGTCGGGTGCAGGCCCATCGCCCGCAGCGCGTCGACCTCCTCGGTGATCTGCATCGTCGCCAGCTCGGCGGCGACCGCCGAGCCGGAGCGGCCGGCGACGACGATCGCGGCGATCAGCGGCCCGAGCTCGCGGGTCAACGAGACGCCGATCAGGTCGACGACGAAGATGTTGGCGCCGAACTGCCGGAGCTGCGCGGCGCTCTGCAGCGCGATCGTGCCGCCGACCAAAAAGGAGATCAGGCCGACGACACCGAGCGCCTGCGAGCCCATGTTCGACATCTCGTAGGCGACGATGCGCCAGCGGATGCCGCGCCGGCGCCACAGGCCGGAGACGGTGAACCAGGCGACGTCGGCGCAGAGGAGCAGGTAGTCGATCAGCCAACCGCGCCAGCCGTCGACCTGCTCGCCGAGCCGCTCGAGCCAGCCGGGGCCGGCGGTCGCCGCTGGCGGCGCGTCGACGAAGGGGAACAGCTCGAGGCGAGCGGCGATCTCCGGGCGCAGGCCGGTGAGCTGCAGCGCGCGCCGGTCGCGATCGGCGCGTCGGCGGCAGGCGGCGAGGAAGGCGACCCCGGCGCTGTCGATCTCGACCAGCGCGCCGAGGTCGAGCTCGAGCGCGCCGGAGCCGCGCAGCTGCTCGCCCCAGGCGTGGGCGAGGCGCGGCACCTCGTGGCGGGTCAGGCGTGGACCGGCGGCGAGCATCAGATCAGCTCCACGCTGAAACGGAGCAGGATGTCGTTCTCGAGCGGGTAGCAGGTCTGGCCGCTCACCGGGCAGCGATCCCGGGGGAACTGCTCCGGATCGATCAGGTAGCGGACCACGTAGTTGATGCTGACGAACCGGGTCAGCTTGATCGCCACCGTGCCCTCGAGCTCGAAGATCGTCTTGTCGATCTCGTCGAAGGGGAGCAGCGCGTCGAGCTCGAGGTTGATGAGCACGAAGCGGGTCAGGCGGGCGGTTGAGACCACCGTGCCCTCGACGCCGACCTGGTGGCTGTCCCCCTGGCGTTGGTAGACCCGGCTGCCGGCGCTGCTCGAGACCTGCTGCAGCAGCCAGCGGGTCAGGTTGTGCCGCGCGCCGACGCCGGTGCGCAGCGTCGTCTCGCCGTAGACGGTCTTGAACAGACGGACGTTCAGGCCGACGCCCTCCTTGATCGTGCTCAGCGCCAACGGCGAGGCCAGGCGCAGCCGATCGACGCCGCGCCGTTGCCGGCGGAGCGAGCCGTCGGCGTCCAGCACCGTGACATCGGTCGGCTCGGCGAAGTACTCGAAGCCGTTGAGCAGGTTGGTCTCGACCTCGCCGCGCAGGTAGGGCCCGATCCACGGCCGGAGCCGGAGCACGTAGAGGCCGTCCAGATCGGCCCGGTCCTGGCTCTTCTGCCAGCGGTCGTTCTGCCACGGCCACTCCCAGCGCCGGCTGGTCGCGTCCGGCAGCGAGGTCTGGCCCTCCTCGATCTGCAGGCGCAGGATCAACGGGCTGCCCAGGATCTCGGCCGAGAGCTTGGTGTCGAGGAAGGCGCGCAGCGCGTAGGCCTCACCGTCGGCGGTGCCGGCGACGTTCTGGCGGGCGAAGAGGCTCAGGTCGCCGCCGAAGATCAACGTGGTCCAGAAGGTGCCACGCTGGTACTGGAACAGGTCCTCGCGCGGCACCTCGCCGCCGCCGCGGAAGTCGCCGGTCTCGGCGTCCTGGGTGAGCTGGAAGTGGGTGAGCCGGCCGGCGGCCAGGCGGACGGTGACGTAGTCGCTGCGCGCGCGGTAGGTCTCGCCGACGCGGACGATCTTGTACAGGCCCGGGGAGAGGACCCAGGTCGACACCGGCTCACCGGCCTGCTCATCGGCGCCGAAGCCGATGCCCAGGTACTCCCGGTCGTCGACGCGGATCAGCTCGTACGAGCCGCGCACGCTGTTCATCTGCTCGTCGATGACGTGGACCACCAGACCCGCCCAGCTGACCGGGACCACGGTGGTGTGCAGCTCGCGCACGCTCGCCTGGACGCTCAGCGTCTGCTCGACCGAGCCGGAGCCGAGGCGCACGGTGTAGGTGCCGGGGAAGACGAGCAGGCGCCGGCCGGAGGTGCCCTCGGCGACCTTCTGGCCGTTCTGCCAGACCGAGATCGGCGGCTCGTCGAGCGGGTTGGTCATCGCCGGGACGAAGATCGCCCCCTTGCCGAATGGCACCATCGTCGTGTCGAGCGCGAGCTGTTCGCGCAGGCTGCCCGCGTCCCAGTCGCGCGCCCGATCGAGCGGCGCGAGCGCGGTCGGGTCGTCGGAGGGCAGCGCGAGCGCGCCGAACAGCGCCAAGGCGAGCAGCATCGGCGCAGCGTACCAATTCGCCGGGGCGAGGGGTAGCACCCTTGACATCGCCGGCGCAGGACCAGCGCCGCCGGTCGATTCGACTTGGCATTCGGGGGTCACCTGGTACGCTTCCGGTTCGTTCCGCGCCGGTGAGCGATCGCTCTCCCTCTCGCTGCTGTACCACCCGCCATCTGGGAGGCTCGTGATGAACGGACTCTGGCGCAAGGAGTGGGCGACCGGCCTGCCGCTGGTCGACGCGGCGCACTACGAGATCGTCGAGCTGATCGCCGGCGTCATGGATGACCCGGGACGGCAGGCGATGCCGGCGCGCGCGCGGCTGGTCTTCGATCGGATCGAGGCGCACGTCCTGCAGCACTTCCTCGACGAGGAGGCCGAGATGCTCACCTGGGAGTACCCGCGCATGCTGGCGCACCGGGTCGAGCACGGTCGGCTCTCGGCCTTGCTCGCCGAGCTACGCGGGCGGGTCGAGCGGGGCGAGCTCGGCCACGAGCTGTTGGCGGGGGAGAACCGGCTGCTCGGCGGTTGGTTGCTGAACCACCTGGCCACCGCCGACCGCGACTTCGCCGAGTTCCTGCGCGCCCGCCGGTGAGCTTTGACCGGGCCACCGCCCCTGGCTTAACCTGCCGCCGGAGGCGGTCATGGGTCGAGCGGTCATCGTGGGCGGGGGAGTGTGGCTCGGGTTCGCGGCCGCCGCGTTGGCGCAGGTGACGCCAGCGGGGCGCGCCGGTCTGGCCGGCGAGCGGCTCCTGTTCACCGACGGCGCGCGCCAGGTCGAGGCGATACGACGCGAGCCGGTCGAGCCAAACCGGCCGTGCGCGGTCCG
>JBFYZW010000515.1:0-3653 GCA_041309305.1 Deltaproteobacteria bacterium
CCGCTCGTCTCGTAGGCCTCAACCGACCTCGACCAGGAGATCGACGTCGCACGGTGAGCGCTGCTTGACCCGCACCGTGCAGGCGCGGCCATACTCGGCGGTCGCGCCCTCGTAGACACCCACCTGCAGCGCATCGGGGTAGATCCAGGCGGTGCGCAGCTCGACCAGGATGCGCGCCTCGCCGTCGATGGTCGCGGTCGCGCGGGTGCTGGTGAACAACGCGTAGGCCCGGCCGATCAACTTCACCGCGCCGAACAGGTTCCCGGCGGCGACGCTGAACAGCAGCCGCCCGGCCGGGTTGGCCTTCAGCCGGGGCAGCACCTGCCGGCCGAGCAGCCGCAGGCCCTGGCGCGGCGGCTCGCCCGGGTAGAGCAGCGCGGCGCACTCGCACATCACCCGGATGTGCTCGGTGACCGGGTAGTCGGCCAGCGCCGCGTAGTCGCGGCCGACCTTCCGGCCGGTCTTGGCGAGCACCTCCTGCACCGGCCCCTGGAGCAGGATCCCCTTGTTGGTCAGCGCCGGCGGGACCTGCGCCAGCCGCGCCTCCAGCTCGAGCGGCGCCTGCCAGTCCGGCACCACGAAGCCCTCGGTCTCCATTGGCTACCCTCGCGGCCCCATCATCGATCGAGCGGCAGCGCCCCGCAAGCGCGACCGCCCGGGTGTCCGCTCTCGCCCCGCGGTCTCGATCTGCCGGTTGAGCTCTACCGCTCGGACCGGGGAGATAGACGATGGCGCTCGACCGGCGCACGCTGCGCACGACGATCCGGATCTTCGCCCTGCTCAGCCTCACATCTGCGTGCGGCGATTGGCCCGACGACGCTCCCCCGGACGAGCCCGTTGACGCGGACGCAGCGGACCCCGGCCCGCTGGTCTCGGTCGACCCGGGCCGCCTGCTCGCGCCGGAAGGCGACGCGGCCCGGCGCGGCAGCCGGCGCCCAGGAGGCCTGGCGAAGGACCAGGGCGGCGGCGAGCTGGTGGTCACCCGCGTGCGCTGTCGTGCGCCGGAGGGGGACGCGCAGCCGCGCTTGCCGCTCGAGCACACCGACGTGCGCCTGCGGGTCACCGGCTTCGTTGCCCGGGCGACGGTCACGCAGACGTTCACCAACCCCTACGCCGAGCCGCTCGAGGCGGTCTACGTCTTTCCGCTCCCGGACGACGCGGCGGTGGACGCGATGACCATGCAGATCGGCGACCGGCGCGTGCGCGCCGAGATCAACCGGCGCGAGGAGGCGCGACGGCGCTACGACGAGGCGCGGCGGCGCGGCCAGCGGGCCGCGCTGCTCGAGCAGGAGCGGGCCAACGTCTTCACCCAGTCGGTGGTCAACATCATGCCCGGCGACCGGATCGAGATCGAGATCCAGTACGTGAACCTGCTGCGCTATGAGGACGGCGCCTACGAGCTGGTCTTCCCGCTGGTGGTCGGGCCGCGCTACGTCCCCGGCACGCCGCTCGGCCAGAGCGGCCACGGCGACGCCCCCGACACGGACCGGGTCCCGGACGGCTCCCGCGTGACCCCGCCGGTGCTCTCCCCGACCGAGCGCAGCGGCCACGACGTGACGCTGTCGGTGCACCTCGACGCCGGGGTGCCGATCCAGGGCCTCTACTCCAGCTCACACGCCCTGAGCGTCTGGGAGCTCGGTCCCGGCGGTGCGCTGGTCGAGCTCTCGCCGGCCGATCGCCTCCCCAACAAGGACTTCGTGCTCCGCTACCAGGTCGCCGGCGCCGCGCCGCAGGTGGCGCTCCTGCCCCACCACGACGAGCGGGGTGGCTTCTTCGCCCTGGTCGTTCAACCGCAGCGCGACCTCGCCGCCCGGGAGATCACCCCGCGGGAGCTGATCCTCATCGCCGACACCTCCGGCTCGATGGCCGGCGCGCCGATGGAGACGAGCAAGCGGGCGATGCGCCGGCTGCTCGCCGGCATGCGCGGCAGCGATCGTTTCAACGTCGTCCGCTTCGCCGGCGACACCGCGACGCTGTTCGCCGAGCCCCAGCCCTACTCGCCCGAACGCCTCGACGAGGCGCTCGCCTTCGTCGAGGCGATGCACGGCGCCGGGGGCACCGAGATGGCCCAGGGGATCGTCGCCGCGCTGTCGCAGCCTTCGGCGCCGGGAACCTTGCGCGTCGCGGTCCTGCTCACCGACGGCTATGTCGACGAGGCGGAGGTCTTCGACTCGATCCAGACCGGCCGGCGGGCGGCGCGCGTCTTCACCGTCGGCATCGGCGCGGCGCCCAACCGCTACCTGCTCGACCGCGCGGCGCAGCTCGGCCGCGGCGAGGCGTTCGTGGTCGGCGACGAGGGGGAGGCCCGCTCGGTGATCGACCAGCTCTTCCACCGCGTCGACCGGCCGGCGCTGCGCAACCTCGAGCTCGACTGGGGCGGCCTCGAGGTCGACGAGGTCTACCCGTCGCCGCTCCCGGACCTGTTCGCCGGCCAACCGCTGGTCGTCTACGGCCGATACCGAGCCGGCGGCTCGGCCGAGATCGAGGTACGCGGCGAGCTGGCCCGCGGCCGCTTCGCGCAGCGCCTGGCCCTCACCCTGCCGACCGCGCCGACCGCCGACAGCGCGCTGGCCACCGTCTGGGCGCGGCAGAAGGTCAAGAGCCTGATGCTCGACCGGGTGCGGTTGCCCGGCCGCGCCAAGGCGCTGGCCGAGGCGATCACCACCGTCGGCCTCGAGTTCGCCATGATGACCGAATGGACCAGCTTCATCGCGGTCGACGAGCAGGTCGCCAACCCTGCCGGCGAGGTCTGCCTCGTCGCGCAACCGGTCGAGCTGCCCGAAGGCGCCAGCTACGAGGGCATCTTCGGCCCGCCGCTCGGCTGCGACGGTCAGCTCGGCGCGCTCGGCGGCGGGGGCTTCGGGTCGGGCAGCGGCTACGGCTCCGGCCACGGTGGCGCCTACGGCTTCGGTTACGGGGTCGCCGGCGTGGGGCTCGCCGGCAAGCTCGGCTTCGCCGGGCTCGGCCACGGCGGCGGCGGCCTGGCCAGCCGGAGCGCGCTCGCCCCGTCCATCCAGATGGCAGCGCCGGTGATCAGGGGCTCGCTCTCCAAGGAGATGATCCAGAAGGTGATCGACGCCCACCGCAACCAGATCCGCTACTGCTACGAGCTCGAGCTGCAGCGCCAGCCCACCCTCGCCGGCCGCGTGCTGGTCACGCTGCTCATCGACGAGCACGGCCTGGTCACCCGGGTCAGCGTCAGCGAGAGCACGCTCGCCAACCCCGCGGTCGAGGCCTGCATCCTGGCCAAGATCCGCGCCTGGCAGTTCCCCGCCATCCCCGGCGCCGGCGTCATCGAGGTCAACTACCCGTTCGTGTTCCAACCAAAGTAGGGGGGTCAGGACTCTACACTTAACATATTTAACACAATATTTTCAGTCTGTTATCTATCCCCGGGAGTCCGGCGAGAATATGTAAAGTGTAGAGTCCTGACCCCCTGGCGACCCCCTGGCGTCCCATGACCCTCGACGCCACGGGAAAAACCAACTACATTGCCGGCGCCCGATCAGCTCGGCATCGACCTGTTCCCGGAGGCGTCATGTCCCCTCTCCGCTCTCTGCTCCGTCTGATGAGTCTCGTCGCGCTGCTCGGGGTCGGCCTCGGCGCCGGCACGAGCGCCGCCCAGCCGCCCCCGCCACCGCCGCCGCCACCCC
>JBFYZW010000516.1:0-3311 GCA_041309305.1 Deltaproteobacteria bacterium
CGCCGACCTCGGCGGCGGCGGCCTGGGCGCGCTGGCCGGCGGGCTCTTCTTCGTCCCGTTCCTCGGCCTCTCCGGCACCGGCGCGGTCGCGCTCGCGGCCGCCCTGCTCGCCGGCCTCCTCGCGTTCGATCGCCGGTGACCGGTTTCCACCCGGGCCGCGCTGTGCCACAATGGGGCAACGATGACGGCCCGCGGACCGATAACCAACCTGGCTGCTTCTGGTCGAGGTGTCGAACCCAAGGGGGCGTGATGACCAGCTCGATCCAACCGGTGACGACCTCCCCGGTCACGCCCACGACGCCGGCCGCGCCTACAACTGACGCGGCGCCAGTTGGCGCGTCCTCTCTCGTCCTCCCCGATCCGCCACCGGCGACCAACGGCGTGAGCGCCCCGCTCGAGCTCACGCCGCCGCAACCGAGCGCCGCACCCCTCCAGCCGGCGATGCCGCTGGTCGGGACCGTGGGCGCCGGCGGGCGCAACCGCACCGACGACGTCAAGGCGGTCCAACAGCGCCTGCGCGAGCTCGGCTTCCCGGTCGGCGTCGACGGCCGGATGGGCCCGCAGACGCAGAACTTCTTACGCATCTTCGCCGCCGCGGTCGAGAACCAGGAAGACCTCGACAAGGCCAGCGCCCGGCTCGGCCCGACCACCGCGCTCGGCAAGCGGCTGTTCGCCGCCGACGCGCCGCGCTGGGTCGAGGTGCCGCCGAGCGGCGTCGGCTTCCTGCGCGTCGACACCGATGGCTACCGCTGGGCCACCGACCAAACGGTGGCGGTGATCGAGGCGGCCGGTCGCCACTTCGCCGAGCACTACCAATCGCTCCACCCCGACGCCTTCCCGCTCAAGATCAACGACGTCAGCAAGAAGGACGGCAGCGTCCTGGGTCGCAACAGCCGCACCGAGCACGCGAGCCACCGCTGCGGCACCGACATCGACATTTCCCTGCCCAAAAAGCCCGGCAGCGAGAAGATGGAGGGCGGGACGCGCACCAACTGGGAGAACTACGACCGCGAGGCGGCCTACGCGATCATCGTCGCCCTCGCCAGCCAGGACGCGGTCGACCGGATCATCATGTACGACGCGGCGATCGTCGCGCGCGCGCGCCGGGAAGAGCAGCCCTGGGTCGGCAAGCTGGTCCAGGATTCCAAGCACCGCAGCCACTTCCACGTCGACGTCACGGTGGACTGACCGGCGCGTCCCGCTCACAACACGGCGAGCAGCTCCTCGAGCCGCTCGAGCCGGCGCGCGCCGTCGATCCCCAGGCCGATGAACCGCACGCCGGCGGCGGCCGCGGCCTCTCGGTCGAAGCGCGAGTCGCCGACCATGACGGCGCTGGCCGGCGCGACCGCCAGCTGCCGACAGGCGAGCAGCAGCAGATCCGGCGCCGGCTTCGACGCAACGCCCGGCCGGGCGCCGACGCGAAGGCGCGGCGCGAGGCCCGCCGCGTCGAGCGTCTGCTCGACCAGCGGCTGGGGCGTGTTCGAGATCACCGCGGTCAGAAGCCCCCTCGCCTCCACCGCGCCGAGCACCGCCGCCGCGTCGGGCATCGCCCGCACCCGGTGGGCGTGGGCGGCGAAGTGCCCGAGGTAGTAGTCCATCACCTCAGCGTAGGTCCGCCCGGGGAAGAAGGTCTCGAGATCGGCCTCGATGCCCTGGCCCCAGCCGGCGGCGAAGCTGGCCGCGTCGACCCGCCCGCCGAGATCGCGCGCCGCGTCGACGAGCAGCGCGTACCAGGCGGCGTAGGAGTCGACCAGCACGCCGTCCATGTCGAACAGGACGGCGCCGGGCGCGGCGCTCAGGGCCGCGCCTCCGGCGGCGGCAGCCAACGAACCAGGAGCCGCACAAACCAGGCGTCGATCGCCGGGTGGGCCCGACCGAGGCCGTTGTCGAACGCCGCCCCCGGCCACAGCCGGCCGTACTGGACGCTGAGCTCGGCCTCGGCCCACGGCGCGACCGCGAGCGCGTAGTCGAGCCCGGCGTCGAGCTCGAGGCCAAGCTCCCGCTCGGCGCCGTCGCCGCCCTGGTGGTTGACCGCGACGCCGCCGGCCAGGGTCGAGGCGAACGGATCGACCAGGTCCTCCTCGGCCACCGCGTAGAGCAGCGCGATCCGCGCGCTCACCGCGCCGAAGCGGGCCGGCAACAGCCGGTCGAGGCCGGCGCGCACCGTCGGTCGGACGTAGATCGCGTTCTGCACCGCGCCGCCGGTCGGCAGCAGCTGCACGCTGTCGGGCGGGTAGCCGACCCGTGCCGGGTCCGAGGCGTTCGCCGCGCCGGCGACGGTCTCGGCGGCGCGCAGCTCGGTGAACAGGATCAGCGACGGGTTGTAGGTCGGGTCGAAGGTGAAGCTGCGCAGCGTGCCGTCGTTCGGGTTCGAGTCGCCCGAGGCGTAGCCCACCTCGAGGTCGACGCCGATGTCCCAGGGCAGGTAGCGCGCCCCGCCGCGCGCCAGGTAGCCGAGCTGATCGACCTCGATCTGGCCGGTGAACGCGTTGTTGCGCGCCAGCGTCGTCTCGCCGGTCACCAACGCCACCTCGCCGGCGGCGCTGAGCTCGAGGTCGCCGAGCCGCCACGCCCCCTTGCCGAACAGGTCCAGCGCCAGCACCTCGAGCGTGTCGTCGCGCCGGTCGGTCAGATCGCGGTAGGCGACGTAGGCCCCCGCCTCCCGCCCGTCGTGCTGGTAGCGCAGCGCCCCGATCGCCTGCCAGGCGAAGTCGTCCCGACCGAGGTCGGTGCGCTCGTCGCGCTCGACGATGTCGGCGCCGAGCGCCAGGGTCCAGCGGTGCGCCCACGGCTCGTCCCAGACGAAGGCGAGCGGCCGGGTGGCGAAGAGCAGCCGGTTGACCACGTCGCCGAAGTTGCGGTCGGCGCCGAAGCGCACGCCGCCCCAGTCCTGCAGGTCCCCCTCGCCACCGTTGGCGAGCAGCCCCAACCCCCACTGCGAGACCATCCGCCCGACCAGCACCGCGCCGATCGGCGTGCGCCAGTCGATGAACGCCTGACGCAGGGCCAGCTGGTCACGCCAGACCTGCCGCTCGCCGAAGGCCGCCGCCGCCTCCGAGCGGGGCGGGCCGAACGGGGCGAGGCGCGGCGCGGGGCCCTCTGCCGCGAGGTAGCCGCTGGCCAGCTGCACGTCGGCCTTGAGCGTCAGCCCCTCCTCGAGCGTCGCCGCCGGCTGGAAGCGGAGCCGGTGCTGGGTCAGCCGCCGTTGGCCGTAGCTGTCGGTCGCGATCCCGTCACCGTTGTTGTCGACCCGGAGCCGCCCGAGGCCGGTGACGCTCACCAGGTAGGTGCCGGTCAGGTCCAGCCGCCCG
>JBFYZW010000517.1:0-13562 GCA_041309305.1 Deltaproteobacteria bacterium
CGACGCTCTTCCGCTCTGCCAGGCCCATCTGCAGCGCCTCGGCGGCGCCGACCGGCCGGCCGGTGAGGATGAGCTCGAGGGCGCGACCGAAGCCGACCAGGCGCGGCAGGCGCACGGTGCCGCCGTCGAGCAGCGGCACGCCGAAGCGGCGGCAGAAGACCCCGAGGACGGCGGTCTCCTCGACGATCCGGAGGTCGCACCAGAGCGCCAGCTCGAGCCCGCCGGCCACCGCGTGGCCGGCGATCGCCGCGATCACCGGCTTGCTCAGACGCAGCCGGGTCGGCCCGAGCGGGCCGTCCCCGTGCTCCTCGAGGCGGTAGCGCTCCCCCGCGGCGAGCGCGGCCAGGTCGGCACCGGCCGAGAAGCAGCCCCCTTCACCCCACAGCACCAGTGCGTGAACGGTCGGATCGGCGTCGAGCTCGCGGAAGCGCGCGGCCAACGCGCGCGCGGTCGCCGGGTCGATGGCGTTGCGCGCCTCCGGCCGACTCACGATCACCGTCGCCACCGCCCCCGCGCGCTCGATCCTCACCGTCATCGCAGCCTCCGGGCTTGAACCAGGCTCCGTTTAGGCTACCATGAAGGAGCCGGCCAGAAGACAGCTCGCCTCGAGCCAAGGAGGCCTGCGATGAACGTTCTGCCCCGGTTTTGCGCAACGGTCGCGGTGGCGATTGGCCTGCTCGTCGTCACCGCGTGCACCTACAAACCCATCACGGTGACAATCCCGGAGTGCTATCCGAGCTGCGTCGCCGGCTGCGTGCCCACCGGCGCCGAGGCGTGCGACAACGGCCTCGACGACGACTGCGACGGCCAGTACGACGAGGACTGCACCTGCGCCGCCGGCGCCAACCAGAGCTGCGGCACCGACGTCGGCGCCTGCACCTCCGGGATGCAGGAGTGCGTCGACGGCCGCTGGGGCGCGTGCGCCGGCGTCGTCGGCCCGACCCCCGAGGTCTGCGACGGCGGGGACAACAACTGCGACGGGCAGACCGACGAGGGCTGCGCCTGCAGCGACGGCGCGACCCAGCCGTGCGGTGAGCCGGCGGTCGGCGATTGCACGCAAGGAGAGCAGACCTGCGCCGGCGGCGTCTGGGGAGCATGCGCCGGCGGCGTCGACCCGACGCCGGAGCTCTGCGACGATCACGACAACAACTGCAATGGCTCGACCGACGAGGGCTGCGACGACGACGGCGACGGCTACTGCGACGCGACGATGGCCGTCGTCGGCACGCCGGCGGTCTGCCCCTCGACGACCAGCGCGACGCTGCGCGACTGTGACGATGGCGCGGCGGGCACCTACCCGGGTGCGGTGGAGATCTGCGCCAATGGCGTGGACACCGACTGCGACGGGGACGACGCGATCGGCGACGACGACGACTGCCCGTTCATCGGCATCCGCATCGTCGACCCGCCCGGGCCGGTAGAGGTCCCGCATGGCCAGCCCCGGACCCTGCGTGCCGAGCTGACACCGGCGCTCGACCCGGCCGCCTGGCCGTGCACCTGGACCGTCGTCCAGGCCGACGGCTCGGCGTGCAGCACGAGCGACGTCACCCTCGCGCCCGGGACCCACGGGCCGGGGTACAGCCTGACGAGCGCCACGATGCCGAACCAGGCCGCGCAGCTGGGCTGCGTCTACACCATCGAGGTGAAGACGCACGCGTACGCCTGCGCGAAGGTGAAGCTCACGGTCGTCAACCGGCCGCCGGAGATCCTCGAGGTCAACGGCGCCACCCGTGACGGGGAGGGCTGGCGCCTCGACCTCTCCCCCAACCTCGACGCGACCGGCGTCAGGGTGATGGCCACCGTGCGCGACGACGACGACACCACGGTGACTGTCCGTTGGCTGGACGCGGCGGGCACCCCCCTGGCCGATGCGGCCCTGGGGCCGCTGCCGACGACCACCGCCCCGCCGGTCGGCGGCGTGGTGTCCGCCACGTGGCCGGACTGGAGCGGCTCGGCCCTCGCCCTGCGCTTGCTCGAGGTCACCGATCCGCTCGGCGCGGCCACCACCGTTCCGGTGCGCATCTACCGGCGAACCTGTGTCTGGGCCAACGCCTCCGGCTACGGCAACACGGGAACCGGCCCACAGACGTACCAGGCGTTCGGTACCATCACCGAGGCGCTCAACACCGCGGGGGCGGGCAGCGACACCGCGGTGTGCCTCAGCGGGGTCGGGATCTTCAACGAGACCGTGACGCTCGGCGCCGGCGATCCCGATCTCCTCGGCGGCTTCAACGTCGATGGAGTCTACCTGCCGTCCATCATCCCCACCGTTCAACACAGCGGCACGGTCCTGCAGATGACCGCGGGCTACGCCGGCATCCTCCGCCGCCTCATGGTGAGCGGACCGGGGACCGCGCCGGTCCTCCGGGTCAGCAACGCCTCGCCGAGGGTCAGCCGCTGCGAGGTGCACACCACCGAGGAGGGCTCGCTCACCGCCGTCGAGGTGAGCAACAGCGGCGGCACGCAAGACACCTTCCCGATCTTCGATCGCACCTCGGTCCGGCGTGGGAGCACGGCTTTTCCGACCGAGACCTTCACCGCCTTCGCGCTGACCGGCCGCGGCAGCGCGCCGGCGCGGGTGGAGATCCGCGACAGCCCGTTGATCAGCGCGCTGAATTGCACAGAGAGCTGCCGCGCCGTCTCCTCCTCGGGCATGGACGTCACCCTCACCGGCAACGAGCTCATCGAGGCCGGTGGCGCCAGCGGCGAGGCGATCGCCATCATGCTCGATGGGTTCACCGACCCGATGAGGGCGACCATCGCGCGGAACCTGCTCATCACCACGTCCGGCGTCGCGCCGGCGGGCCCGCAGCGCACGGCGAGCATCGCGCTACGCGCGACCAACGGCGTCGAGATCCGCGACAACGTCACCATCGGCGGCGGGTGGGGTTACCAGGGCAGCGAGGCGGCCTTCGGTATCCTCGACGGTTTCTGGGACGTCGACGGCGCGCTGCAACCCGGCGGATCGACCGGTCTGGTGGTGCGCGACAACGGCCATGTCTCTCCCGGTGCGCGAGGCGCCTTCGTCGGCACCTGCAGTGCAGGCAACACTGGCGAAGGGCCGGCGATCACCGCTGGCGTGCTGCTCTGGGGCAGCGTCGGCGCGCTGGTCACCGGCAACGGCCGGCCGGCCACGACCGGCAGCGGGATCTGGGGCGGCGTCGGCTCGGCCCACTGGGCCGCTGCCGGCAGCACCTCGCCACCGCCGGTCGCCGTCGGCCTGTGGACGCTGCAGACCAGCGACGTCCACGTCGTCGGCAACGAGCTGCGCAGCGGTGTCCTCGTGCCACGGAACAACTGCACGACCTCGGCCGACCCGGCGCTCCCGGTGGTCGCGTTGCGCGACGGCTCGGCGGTCTCTGCCCTCGAGACCCAGGCGTCGGTCGGGCTGCTCATCGACGGCAACGGCATCGTCTGCAGCAACCGCGTGGTCGACCCGCGCACGGACCTCGATCAGCCAGGGATCAGCAGCTGCGTCGGCGTCGAGCTGCACGAACCGACGGCCGTCGATGACAACCTCACGGTCTTGACCAACAACTACGTCGCCGCGATGCGCGGCCCGCGCCTGCACGCGCTCTCCCAGCGCGGCGGCGCCGGGGTGATGGCGGTCAACAACACCTTCGACAGCGGCGTTCCGCCGGGCGGCGGCGACGAACCGGGGGGGCGCATCAACCACGCGATCGCGCTCGAGCAACTCGAGGAGGACGGCCTCAGCCTGGTCAACGACATGATCCTTGCCCGCGGCGGCGGCGACGACGCCGAGCGCTTCGCGATCCACGAGCTGGCAGAGTCGACGGAGAGCAAGCTCCACATGCTCAAGAACTGCCAGCTCTGGGTTACGCCCGCCGACCCCGGCGCCAACACCGTGGTCAGCTACGTTCGGGTCAAGACCATCGACAACAGCTGGGAGGACTACGACGACGACGAGCTGGACGAGCTCGAGGGTCTCGAGTGGCTGTCCGGCAACCTGACCGCACCGCCCGGGTGGGTCGAGGCCATAACCCCCGAGGGGAAGTCGAGCGTGCGGCTGTCGCCCTACCTCCCGGCGGTCAACGCCGGGCACGACACGTGGAGCCAGATCGTCCTCCCCGAGGTCGACCTCGAGGGTGACTCGCGCCAAACCAACGCCGGCTGGGCGCCGGACATCGGCCACGACGAGCTGGTGCAAGGCCCCTGATCGTCACAGCTCCTCGGGAGTCCCCCAGCGCAGGCAGCCGCTCTTCTCGCACAGGGTCGCGAGCAGGAAGTAGCCGGGCGGGAGCACGCGCGGCGCCAGGCGCACCTCGTCGAGCCGGCCGGTCTGCCCGAGTCGATCGCCGACCCAGTCGCCCAGGCGCAGCGGCCCGCTGCTCGCCGCCGGCGGCTGCGCGTAGTCGAGCGTCGGCCCGGCGGCGCCGTCGACGTAGGTCCTCACCGTCGCGCCGTCATAGGTGAAACCGAGGTGGTGCCAGCCGGCGGTCAGGTCGAGCACCAGCGCCTGATCGTTGACCAGGACCGTGCCGCTCAGGCCGCCGGCGACCAGGCCATACGACCCCTCCTTGACCACCGCCGCGCCGACCGGGCGGGACGGCCCGAGGCTCGCCGCCGGCATCGGCGCGGCGCGCTTGCGGCAGTAGAAGCGCGCCGCCGGGATGACTGCGATCGGGTCGCTGCCGACGCGGAACCCCGCCCGATAGCCGTCGTTGCCTCCGCCTTCGACCTGACGGTACTGGAAGCGGTGCAGGCCGACGCCGAGCGAGATCGTCCCGGCGTCGTTCCAGTTGTTCGACACCGCGGTGACCCGATAGCGCGTGGCGACGGCCGTGCCGCCGGTGTTCTGTTTCCAGCTCGTGCCGCCGAGGATGAGGTCGGAGGCGTCGTCCGAGTCGGTGGCGAAGGTGTGGACCACCGCGCCCGTGGCCGAGAACCAGCCCTCGAACAGCGTGCTGTAGTCCTCGTCGCCGCCGAACAGGTTGCAGTCGTTGGTCGTGCAGTTGATCGGCGCCGCCGGCCCCCAACCGGTCCGGGCGGCGTAGCCGAGGTTGCCGAAGTGGGTCTCCATCGCCGCGGCGCTGGTCGGCACGTTGCGCGCGTGGTTCCACTGGGTCAGCCATAGCGCGCCGGCGTCGAGCACCGCCGTCGCGTCGCTGGCCGAGGGCGCCGCCTGGTTGTCGAAGTAGAGCCGCAGGCTCACCGTGCCGGCGGTCGGCACCCGCACCCAGACGAGCGAGGTGCCCGCCGGATCCCACCACTCGACCCAGTAGGGCACCGCGGCGCCGCTCGGGTCGTAGAAGCGCAGGTCGGCGCCCCAGGCGGCGGCCCGCCCGTAGGCGAAGCTCGTCGGCGTCAACACGACCGCGACCTGAAATCCATCCACCGGCGTCGGATCGCTCAGCGTCACGTCGGCCAGCCGCTGCCAGCCGACGCCGAACGCCTCGGCCCAGGCGGAGAGCGACATCGCCTCCGGCACCAGCGCCGCGGCGTCGGCCACCTGCACCTGATCGCCAGGACCGGCCCCGAGCGCGGCGCCGATCTGACCGACCGCCGCCGCGGCGGCGACCTGGTCGGCGCCGGCAAGGCCGGCGCCGGTCGCGTCGGCGTAGGCCGCGGCGGTGCCGACCCCGGCGACGTCCTCGTCGAGGTGCCAGACGGCGCTGAACTGGCCCTGCCAGACCGAGAAGGCGGCGCTGCTCGCTGGCGGCGACGGGTGGTCGTAGTAGAGCCAGATGAACGCCTCGGCCGGGGGCAGCGGCACCGCGGCGACGCGCACCCAGACCAGCGACTCGCCGGTCGGGTCCCAGCGCTCGATCGCGTGCGGCAACGGGGTCAGCGCGTCGGCGGCGACGAAGCGCATCGCCGCCCCGCCCCCACCGAGCTCGGCGTACGGCACCGTCGTACCGTCGAGCCGGACCAAGAGAGGAAAGCCGTCGAGAGCGTCGCCGAGCGCGGCGTTGTCGAGCACCAGCTGGACCCGCTTGCGCCAGGCGAGCAGGCAGTCGCCCCACTGCCGGCTCGGCGTGCACCCCTGGAGGCCCGAGCCAGGCCCCCAGCCGGCGTCGCACGAGCGCTCCTCGCCGGCGGCGCAGACACACGGGGCGGGGAACTCCTCGTCGACGTCGCCGTCGCAGTCGTTGTCCAGGTTGTCACACACCTCCACGTCGCTCTGATCGTCACTGCCGCCCGGGCCGGTCGAGCACTGGACGGCGACCCCGTCGAGGCGGCACTCGAGCGCACCGCCGGCGCAGACGCCGAGGCCGCAGGGGGCGCCGAGCGCGAAGCCCTCGTCCACCGCCCCGTCGCAGTCGTTGTCGAACCCGTCGCACAGCTCGATGCCATCGCCGGCGAGCCGGCACTCGCAACCGTTCTGTCGGTCGCGATCGGCGTCGGCCCAGCCGTCGTGGCAGGCGCCGCGGTAGTTGCAGTGCGGCAGCGCGCCGGTGCGCTCACAGCTGACGTAGGTCGCGTGGCGCACGCGCGCGCGGCAGTCATCGTCGCAGGTGGCGCAGCTCCACACCTGGCCGACCAGGCAGGCCGGATCGCTGCAGATGCCCCACTGGTGGCTCTCGAGGCAGGTGCGGCAGCCGGCCGAGCAGTCGGTGGCGTCGTCGACGCACGGGACGAACGAGCCGATCTCGACGCACGCCTGGCCGTCGCCGAGCAACGACGGACAGCTCACCGGATCGGCGGCGCAGTCGAAGTCGACCTCGACGACGCAGGTGTTGGTCTCCGGATGGCAGGCGAAGCCGGGGACGCACCGGCCGTCCTGACACGGCCGGCCGTAGAGATCGATCCGGGTCTCGCTGCAGCCGAGAAGGACGAGGACGAGCAACGCGCTCGCCGACGCCAACGCTGGCGCGACTCGATCGATGGCCTGCACCACCTTCCGAGTGTACCGGCCCCCACCCGCGGCGGCAACGCCAGCCCTCCGAGCCTCCCGAGGCGTGGTCGCCGCCCGAGGACGCAGGATCGCAGCCCTCTTGCGCGGCTCGGCCGGTGGGGGCAAATGGGGTCGAACGCCCCGCCGCGCAGGGCACAGCAACTGGTAAGAGGTCATGTTTTCGTACGTCGATCCGCGCATCAAGGAGCAGCTCATCGCCCAGGGGAAGCTCTTCGCCCTCGACGAGCACGGCGAGCGCTGCCGGCCCACCCCGGACGCCCGACCGCACCTGACCTTGGTCGGCCCGATCCCGCTGCCGGTGCGGCTGAGCCGCAACCGGCGCAAGACCTTCAGCTGGTACGCCTGGGTCGCCAACTCCGACCTCGGGCGCATCGAGGAGTCGGTGCACGAGGTGCGCCGGCACGGCCCGACCCAGCTCTACAACCTGCTCACCAACCACATGGCCGTCAGCTCGGTGTTGATCTTCGGCGACCTCAGGCGCGCCGAGCACCCGCTGGTCCGCATCCACTCCTGCTGCCTGACCGGCGACGTCTTCGGCTCCCTGCGCTGCGACTGCGGCCCGCAGCTGGCCGCGGCGCTGGACAAGATCTGCGCCGAAGGGGTCGGGGCGGTCGTCTACGTCGCCAGCCACGAGGGGCGCGGCATCGGCCTGTGGGCCAAGGCGATCACCTACCTACTGCAGGACGCGGGCGAGGACACCTACGGCGCCAACGAGCGGCTCGGCCTGCCCGCCGACTCGCGCGACTTCAGCGACGCCGGCCGGGTGCTGCGCTACTTCTTGGCGCCGAACCAGGGCGTGCGGCTGTTGGGCAACAACCCGCTCAAGCGCGCCGGGCTCGAGGCGGTGGGCATCCAGGTGATCGAGCAGGAGCCGCTGATCGCCGGGGTCAACCTGCACAACACCCGCTACCTGAAGGCCAAGCAGGGCCATGGCCACCTGATCCCGGAGGAGGCCCTGAAGGTCGAGCCCTGACCGGACGGTCACGCTTCCCGATCGCCAGCAGCGACTTCGCCCGAGGGAGATGCGCCAACGGGGTGCGCGCGGATCGCGCACCCCCGTTTTGGGCGTCAGCCGTTGACCGCCGGGCGGGGCGGCGGCCGGAGCGGCGGGCGGTTGGCGCGCAGATCGACCACCGCCATCCCGCCGACGGCGAGGAAGACCAGGCCGGAGGGGATGAGCGCCCAGCCGACGCCGGTGCCGAGGTAGCCGACCGTGATCAGCACGATGAGCAGGCCGCCGCCGGCCGCGCCGAGCGCCCAGCGCGGCGCGACGCGCGGATCGCGACGGTAGGCGAGCAACAACCCGAGCCAGAGCAGCGCGGTGCCGAAGACGGCCAACAGCCGCCCGAGCCAGGCGCCGCCGCCCGAGGCGTACGGGATGGAGAAGTGCGCCGCCTCGTCGGCCTGGTTGGCGTAGAGCTTGGCGAAGCGGTAGCGGATGCCAGCGGTCGGCACGCTCAGGCGCAAAGGCTCGACCATCTGCGGCCGCTCGCTCGCCGACATCGCGTCGGCGACCTCCTCCTCGATCTCCTCGCGCGTCACCGGCACCGCCTGCTCGATGATGTCCATGTTGGCGTCCGGCGCACCGTAGGTCAGCCGGTCGGGCAAGAAGACGTCCCAGCGCGACTGGGTGACCACCATGTCCGGCCGCGGCAGCTGGTGGGAGATCTTGCCCAACGGGCCCAGGCGCGAGATCGGCGTGGCGTAGATCAAATCGACCGGGAACCCCTGCGTCGAGTTGATGATCTTGATCAGCACGCTGCTGCCGCTCGCCTTGCCGGCGGCGCTCTCCAGCGCCGGCTTCTCCGCCTGCCCGGCGACGAACACCGACCAGACCTTCGAGCCCTCGGGCAGGGCCACCTTGAGGAACTGCTTGCGGCTGTTGCGCACGGTGAACTGCGCGGTCGTCACCGCCAGGCCGTCGGGCGTGAACAACGTCCGGTAGTGGGCCTGATCGATGGTCGCGCTCTGCACGTCGATCTCCTTGTGGCGGGCGATCTTCAGGCTGAGCTTGTAGGGCGGATCGACGTGCACGTACTTGTAGGCGAGCAGGATCGGGTTGGTCGTCTCGAGGATCAGCTGCTGCGGCAGCTCGTTGACGTCGAGCGACGAGAGCTGCTCGACCGCCGCCGGCTGCACCTCGACCGCGGTCAACGCCTCGACGGCGATGCGCCCCTGCTCGACCTCGGCGCCCTCGACGCGCAGGGTCGGCACCGGCACCTCGTTGTCGGCGTCGGCGAGGATGCGCTCGTAGGTGACATGGACGCGGAACTGGCCGTCCATCTCCTGCGTGAACTGCAGCTCGATCAGCTGGCCGCCCTCGCCGGCGGTGACCTTGTGGCTGCGCAGCGACGGCGCGGCGCGGTCGAGGAAGTTGACCCCCGCCGGCAAAGCCAGCACCAGCTGGTCGATGCCGCCGCTCTTGACGTTGACCTCGACCGTCGCCGAGCCTTTGAGCGTCACGTCGGAGAGCGAGATCAGCGTGTTGACCTCGGCGTCGAACTTGCCCTCCTTGCGCTCCGGCTCGCTCGCCTCGGCGCTCAGGCGCGGCTCGGCGTCGGTGTACTTGTAGGTGTGGGCGATGGTCATCGTGATCGCCTGCCGCACCTCGGCCGGCAGCTGGTTCTCGCCCACCTTGCTCAGGCCCTGCTCGTCGACCGGCTTGAGCGTCAGCTCCTTGCTGGCCAACAGCGCCACCATGCCGCGCTGGCGGTGCACGCCGACCGCCGAGAGCAGCGGGATGGTGAAGCGCTCGCCGGGCTTGGCGGCGTTGCCGAGCAGCTGCTCGTAGACGACCGAGAACTGGAAGGGTCCGCTGACCTGGCGATCGAGGAAGACGCTCAGCTGGTCGGTGCGCGTCCGCGCGCCGCGACCGCGCCGCCAGTCGGCCACCCCGCCACCGGCGGCGGTGACGCTGTTGATCTCGACGTTCTCGGGCACCTCGAGGTTGATCACGTTCGTCTCGCCGCGGGTGACCTCGTAGAAGATCATCGCGTTGACGTGCAGCACCCCCTCCTCGGCGTGGGCGGCGTGGTAGAGCTCGGCGTTGGCGCGCAGCTCCTCGCGCACCGCGTCGGGCACTGCCTCGTTCCACGACAGCTGTACCTCGCGGCCGAGCGGAACGTAGACCGTGGCCACCGTCGCGTCGCCGCGCCGTTGGCTGACGACGCTCGCCGCCGGCGTCGTGCTGACCTCCTTCTTGCCCGGCAACACCAGCTCGAAGCGCGACACCGGCACCTCGGGGATGGCCAGCTTGACCTGCGGCGGCCCGGCGTCGCGGATCACCGGCACCTCGAAGCCGACGCGGACGACGTGCCGGCCGCGCCCCTTGACCAGCGTCGTGAAGGCGCCGCCCTGCACCAGGATGCTCGCCTCGCGCCCGTCGACCTGGACGTTGCTCAAGGTCACCGAGGCGGGGAAGAGCGGCAACGTGATGCTGTCGGTGCCGAGCAGCTCGACGGTCAGCTCACCGCTCCAGGCGACCGCGTCGCCGCGCAGCGTGCCGCTGTAGCTGGCGCGGCTGAGCGCGTAGGTCTCCTCGGCCGGCCGGCGCCAGGAGATCGCCGCGCTCTGGGTCACCGGCAACGTGGCGCTCACCTGAGTGCCCTCGCCGCTCGCGCCGACCTGCACCGCCGAAGCCGGGATCACCGCGACGTCGGCGGCCGCGCCCGGAAGCGTCGCGACGAGCTTCATCGGCGAGGCCTGCGGCAGCGGCACCGCCAGCAGCACCCCGGCCCCCGAGTGTTGAGCGTCGACGTGGTAGCGCAGGCGCAGCTGGTGGGTGCCGCGTTCCCTGCTCCCCCACGCCAGGCCGAACGGCGTCGCCACCAGCTGCACCGGCCGGTCGTCGACGAACGCCTCGGCGACCGAGCTGCCGGTCGGCAACACCGGCACCAACACCCACTGGTCGTCGAGGATCTCGACCGCGAACGCGGCGCTGAGCTCGGCGGCGAGCGCCTCGTTGACGCTGACCTGCACCGTGGCGCTGCCGATCGCGTAGCCGATCGGCGGCGGGCGAGGTGCCTTGGCGGCGTTCTGCACCAGGGTGGTGTAGGCGTCGAGCGGCAGGTTGACCTGCCCGGGCTCCTCGGCGCGGGCCACGGTGGCGACGAGTGCGGTGAGGACGAGCCAGCGCATGGTCGAGCTCCTTGGCGGACGGGGTTCAGGGCTCCGGCGGACGGGGCACGATCTTGAAGAACGAGGCCAGCTGCAGCGAGTCGGTCAGGCGTTGCCGTTGCTCGGCGAGCTCGAGCTCGCCGCCGATGGCGCTGACGTAGCCGGCGAGCAGCTCGCGATCGCGGGCCAGGTCGCGGTCGGGGCCGAGGCCGGGGACCAGCCGCGCCAGGTCGGCGAGCAGCTCGCGCGCCGCGGCGAGCACCGCGCGAGCGCCGGCCTGGTCACCGTCGGCCAGGCGCTCGCCGGCGGTCGCCAGCGCCTCGGAGAGCCGCCGAGCGAGCAGGTTCTTGGTCACGTTGAGCTGCAACGGGCCCGGCGCGAGCTGGCGGCGCGGCAGGGTGAGGTTGGCGCGGGCGACGCCGTTGCGCAGCGCGACCAGGTCCTTGAAGCGCAGGCGCACGTCGGCGATCGGGCCGGCGCCGTCGGCGACGACGTCGAGCAGGATCGTGTGCGCGTCCCCGGCGTAGAAGGCCGGGATGACGATCTGAATGCCTTCCTCGTCGTCGCCGCGATCCGAGGCCAGGCCGAGATTGCGCGACAGCCGCCGATCGATGCTCTGCTCGGCCTGGCGCACCTGCTCGGCCCGCGCCTCGTCGAGCCGATACGAGCCGAGCACGTCGATGAGCCGGACGCCCGGGGCGAGGCGCAGGCGCAGGCGCACCGCCCGCGCGACGATCCGGCTCTGCGCCGTCAGCTCGCCCTCGGCCACCGCTGCCGCCTCGCCCGCGCCGGTCAGCAGCCGCCGGTTCCCCTGCCCGGCCAGGGTCAGGCGGTCGAGCTCGTCGAGGTCGACGCCGTCGCCGACGCCGACGACGCTCGCCGGCACGCCGTTGACCGCGCCGTCGTGCGCCAGCGCCGCGAGCGTCTCGAGCTCCCCGGCCAGCCGACCGGCGGTGACCAGCAGCACCGTGCTGCTGCCCAGCGGCGCGCTGGGGTCATCGGCCCGCACCACCTCGCCGAACGCGGCCGCCGTCGCGTCCACCAGGTCGAGCGTCTCGCCGCCGCCGGCCGGGCGCTCGCCGAACAGCTGCTGCAGCGCCACCAACACCGGGCCGTGCACGAACCGCTCGTTGGGCACGAGTACGCCGCCGGGCCGACCGGCGACGACCAGGGTGAAGCGATCGCCGGTGTCGCGCAGCTCGACCAGCGCCTGGACCAGCGCCCGCATCGCCGCCGCCGCCTCGCCGCTCGGCGGGTGGCGCAGATCGAGGACCACCGCCAGGTTCATCGCCGGCCGGGCGCGCGAGCGCCGCTCGGTCGCCTGGATGCCGACCTGCACCAGCATGCGGGTCGGGCCGTCGAGCCCGGCGCGGTCAGCGTCGAGGTAGACGGCCAGGGCCGCGTGCGCCGGCGCATCGAAGGGTTGGCGGTTCGGCCGCACGCCGCGCTCGAGGCGAGCGCCGCCGCCGGCGCGCTCGAGGCGGGCGGCGAGCAGCCGCATCGCCGGGTCGCCCGGGACGTAGGTGTTGGCCCAGTAGCCGGTCGCGGGCTTGAAGGTGAGGCCCTCGATCTGCTCGCGCTCGGCGAGGAAGACCCGCGCCGGCGAGTCGGCGCCCGGCTCGCCGCTCGCCGCGTCGGTGCCGGCAGCGCCGAAGACCACCGGGTAGGTGACCTTGACCATCCCGCCGCCCTTGGGCGCCGGGAAGGCGAGGCGGCGAAAGACATCGACCGCGCGGCGGTCGAGCTCGGCGTTGCCGGTGGTGGAGCTCTTCGCCCGCGCGTCGACCACCCGGCCGTCGGCGCCGATGGTGAAGTCGACCACCAGCTTGCCGTCCCTGGCCGGGTTGCGCTGCGCCTCCTCGGCGACGACGCGCTCGAGCTCCGGGCGCACCGCGGCGATCTCGTTGGCGATCTGATCCTTGGCCAGCGCCCCCATCACCTGGGCCTCGCGCTGACCAACCTTCTCCTTCTCCTTGGTCTCGACCGCGAAGCGCCGCGGCGTCGTCGCCGGCTCGGGCTTGGCCGCCGGCGCTGGCTCAGGCGACGCGACGATCGGCGCCGGCGTGGCGGGCGCCGCCGGCGGGGGCGGCGGCGCGTCGTCGACGCTCAACACCTTGGCGAGGGCCTCGTTCTTCTTGCCGCTCAAAAGGCTCAACACCCCCGGGCTCGGCTGACCGCCGCTGGCGTGCGCCCCGCCCAGGCGGCCGCCGCCGGCGCCGACCCCCCTCAACCCGACGCCGCTCTGGTCGCGGCCTTCGCCGAGCTCCCCGTCGACGCGCCGCTCTTCGCTCGGCTCCTCGTCGCGGTCCTCCGCGGCCCGTCGCGACCTCTCCGCCGGTTCGACCGACCCCGCAGGGGCGAGAAGCCCGAGATCGGCCAGCTCGGGGGAGCCCTTGGCGACGCTCTGCGACACGGCGTCCATCGGCGCGTCGAGGCGGCCGGTGGTCAGCACGAGGCCGGTGGTCGAGACCACCAGCAGCAGCAACGCCGCGCCGCCGGCCGGCGCGAGAACGGCCGGGCGCAGCCACGAGGCGAGCGAAGAGCGCGCGCCGACGCGCCGCGCGAGCGC
>JBFYZW010000518.1:0-3716 GCA_041309305.1 Deltaproteobacteria bacterium
GCGCTCGACCGCCTCCGGGTAGAGGCGGACGTTGGCGGCCGGCGCGACCCGCGAGTGACATTCGGCGCAGCTCGACTGCGGGTGGCACTGCAGGCAGCTGTCGCCCTGGGCGCGCGCCTGCAGGCCGTGGCGGCTCTCCCAGTCGCCGGTGTGGTCGAACTCGGCCACGGCCTTGAGCGGCAGCGCGCGCAAGCTGGGGTGGCAGTGCTGGCAGCGCGCCTGGGCGTACTCCTCGCCGTGCGGGTGGCAGGCGAGGCAGAGGTCCATGCTCGGCGGCTCGATCGGCAGGCCGGTCGACTGCTCGATGCCGACGTGGCAGCGCGGGCAGCCCTCGGGCACGCGGTCGGCGTGCGCTTGGTGGGAGAAGCCCAGCTCGCTCGGCTCCGGGGCGCCGCGCGGTTGGCGCCGGGCGACGTCGCTGTGGCACAGCGCACAGTTGTCGCGGTCGTGGCACTCGAGGCAGGTCTCCTCGCGCGGCGCGAACGAGGCGTCGAGGTGCGTCGCCTTGGCGACGCCGGTGTGGCAGGTGTCGCAGTCGACGTCGTTCTCTTTGTGGGTCGCGTGGGAGAAGACCAGCTGATCGAGCTTGAACAACCCCGACCGGCCGGCCATCCACCAGGCGCAGGCAGCGAGCGACGAGCTGGCCGCCGCGACGAGCATCATCAGGCGCAGGCGGCTCATGGACCGACCTCCCGGGCCAGATCGACGTTCCAGCCGTACATCAAGCGGACCATCCCCTCGAGTTGGGTGCTGGCCCAGGGCGTCGTGCCGCCGGCGAGGGTCGCCGCGAGGCGGAGCTCGTCGATGAGGTCGACGATCGCGCTGCCCTGGAGGAGGAGGCTCTGGCGCTGCGCGTTGACCTCGGTGTCGAAACGGTAGGCGAACGCGTCGGCGCTGATCCTGAGCGATGGGCGGAGCTGCAGCGCGGTGAACAGACGACCGCGGAGGTAGCCACGCTCACCCTCGTCGAGGCGCCTGAGCTCCGCGCCGACGGCCGAGCGGCGGGCCGCCTCGCGGTAGGTGACGGCGCGCAAGGTCGCGCGGTAGCCGAGGAAGCCCTGGTCGAGCAGCAGCGCGTGGCCGGCGAGGTCGACCGCGTAGTGCGGTGTCGGCGTGAAGCTCGCCTCGGCGCCGATTGCGTCATGGGGCGCGTCGGCGAAGACCGAGAAGATCGAGCTCAGCGGCAGCAGCGCCGCGGGGCTGACACGCTCGGCGTCGACGGCCACCAGCCAGGCGGGGCTCAAGCGAGCGCTGCCGTTCAGGCGCGCCTCGACGAGCTGGCGCCGTTCGGGGCTGAGCACCGCGACGGCGAGCCAGCGGCTGGCGCCGAGCCAGACCGCGGCGTCGGCGCCGAGCTCGTGGCGGTGAGTCTCGCCGGCCTGGCGGCGCAGGAGGTAGGCGAGGCCGACCTCGCCGGTCTGGCCGAAGGTCAGGAGGTTGAGCGCCAGCCGGCCACCGGCCTGCCAGTTGCCTGTCGCGTGGCGCAGCTCCGGGTGGGCGGTGAAGCCGAAGAAGGCCCGCGCCGACCCGTACCGGCCGATGCGGGCGCGCGCGTCGAGGCCGTCGACCAGGCTCATGCGGCTGACGCCGTAGACCAGGTGCTGTCGGCCGAGGCGCAGCTCGAGCGGTCCGCGCTCGGCCTCGAGGTAGAACAGGCCGAGATCGGCGCTGCTCGGCGCAAGCGCGTCGTCGGCGATCTGCAGCCGGCCCCACCCCTGCATCACCAGGCGCGCACCGTCGGTGCCGGGCAGGCGGAGGCCGGCGACCTCGAGCGCCAACAGCTCGTAGAGCGGCAGGCCGAGCACCTCGTCGCCGGCGAGGGCGTCGGCGCGGGCGGCGAAGAGAGTGGAGAAGGTCCCGCGCACCTCGGCGGCGGTGGCCGGGAGGGGGAGCGCGAGCAGCGCGGCCAGCGTCAAGGGCGCGGCGAGAGACCGAGGGCACCGTACGGCCGGGTGCGCGGGGTGGGACACGAGGAGCCTCCGGACGGTTGCAGGCCGCCGCTGAGCGGCCGGGGCGCCAGCTTCGGGGAAAAAGGGTTGGCGGTCAACGGCCATCGTCGCTTCGGAGGGGGGCGCGCCGGGAGTCGTCGGCGTTAGCGAGCAACACCTCGCCGTGGTAGCTCGCGCCGTCGCTGGTCGAGACGAGGAGGGTGAGCGACGGCGGGCGCCCGCCAACCTGCGCCGGCGGAGCGTCCGAGAAGACCACGCACGTCGATGGGCTGTCAGGCTCGAGCACCCGCGCCGGGGAGGGTGCCGCAGGGCGCAGCTCGGTGACCACTGCGCGTGAGAGGTTCTGGATCGCCGCGCAGGCGCGCGTCGCGCCGCCGGCCACGCTGGACGCGAGCCAGCCGGAGACGATCACCTCCTGCGTCGGCCGCAGCACGACGTTCGTCGTCTGGCCGGCGCCGAGCGGAGCGCGCAGCGTGGTGGTCCAGGGGGCGAGCCCGAGCTGACCGAGGCTGAGCCGGTAGACGCCGGCGCTCACCGCGGCCTGGTAGACCCCCTCCTCGTCGGCGGCCAGCCAGCGCTCCTCCGGGCCGGCGAGGTGCACGATGGCGCCCGGGATCGGCGCGCCGGTGACGGCGTCGATCACGCGGCCGTCCACCTCGACCCACGCGCCGCACGCGGTGGTCAGAAGGCACGCCAGCGCCGTGCCCCAATAGCTCGCAGCTCGAGATCGAACGTCCATGGTGGCCGCGGCGTGTCAAGCAAGAGCCGGACCAGCAGCGGACGAAGAAAAACACAAATGGGAACGATGCGTTGGACGATAGCGCCGGCGTTGACTGGCCGGTGGCGTTACTCGGAGGTAGCGGGTCGGATCTCGCCAGTGTTTCAGTCTGTTAGGTCGTTTCCCTGGGGTGACGGCCGGCGTCAGTCGCCGCCGCCGCGGTCCAGGCCGAAGGCCTTCAGCTTCTGCCACAGGCCCTTGCGCGAGATGCCCAGCGCCTCGGCCAGCGCGGTCCTCGAGCCGGAGAACTCGCGGAGCGCGTGCTCGAGGTAGGAGCGCTCGAGCTCGGCCATCACCTCGGCGAGGGGGCGGACCGTCATGCCGACGCGCGGGACTGCCTTGCGCCGCCCGAGCTCGGCGACGGCGGGCGGCAACAGGGGCAGATCGACTCGGCCGTCGGTGCTCTGGGCGCACGCCGCCTCGATGATGTGCTCGAGCTCGCGAACGTTGCCGGGGTAGTCGTAGGCTACGAGTGCGGCGTGCGCCTCGGGGGTGATCGCGAACGGGCCGCGGCCCATCGTCGTCGCGAATCGGTGGAGGAAATGCTGCACGAGCAGCGGGACGTCGTCGGCCCGCTCGCACAGGCGCGGCAGCTCGAGCTGCACGACGCTGAGCCGGTAGTGCAGGTCGGCGCGGAAACGCCCGGCGGCGACCAGCTCGTTCAGCCGACCCTTGCTGGTCGCGACCAGGCGCACGTCGACCGCGACCGGCCGCCCGCTGCCGACCCGCTCGATGACCCGCTCCTGGATGACGCGCAGCAGCTTGACCTGTGTCTCGAGCGGGATTTCGTCGACCTCGTCGAGTAGCAGCGTGCCGCCCTGGGCGAGCTCGAAGCGGCCCTTGCTCTCGGCCAGCGCGCCGGTGAAGGCTCCCTTGACGTGACCGAACAGCTCGCTCTCCATCAGCGTCGCCGGCAACGCGGCGCAGTGCAGCTTGACCAACGGGCCCTTGGCCCGCGGCGACAGCTCGTGCAGCGCGCGGGCGATGAG
>JBFYZW010000519.1:0-18655 GCA_041309305.1 Deltaproteobacteria bacterium
CTGCGGGTCGCGCGGGCCAGCGGCGACCGCCTGCGCCAGGGGCTGGTCCTGCGCGAGGTCGGCAACCTCCGCATCCGCGAGGCCGATCTCACCGGGGCGGTGGAGTACTACGAGCAGAGCCTCGAGCTCGTCCGCGCCTGCCGGGCGCGGGCGGACGAGAGCGCGGCGCTGCACAACATCGGCGTGGTGCGCACCCGCCTCGGTGACTTCCGCGCCGCGTTGACCGCGCTGCACGCGGCGCTCGAGATCTGCGAGACGATCGGCGACGTCCAGGGGGCGGTGGCGACCACCGTCGAGCTCGCGCACACCTTCGCCCGGCTCGGTGACCTCGGCCGCGCCGAGGGGCTGTTGCACACGGCGCGCGAGACGGCGGCCGGGTTGCACGACCCGGTCACCCTGGCCGAGGCGGAGACGATCCTCGGTTGGGTCGCGGTCGAGGGCGGTGAGGTGAGCGTCGGTCACCGGCTGCTCGCCGGCCTCGCGTCGCTCCTCCGGCCGATCGAGGATCCGGCGACGCGCGCGCTGGCGCTGGTCTACGCGACGCGCTGCGCGCTGGGGCTCGGGGACGGCGCGACCGCGGCGCAGTTGGCCGGCGATCTGGCGCAGGTGGTCGAGGTGGGGGCGCTGGGTGACGTGCGCGCCGCGGCGGCGGGCTTCCGCGGTCAGGCGCTGGCGTTGCTCGGCGCGCACGACGAGGCCGTCGTTGCCTTGCGCGAGGGGATCGCGGCCGCCGCGGCGGCCGGTCTCAAACCGCTGGAGATCGATCTCCGGGCCTCGCTCGGGTTGCTGCTCGACGACGCGGTGCACGGCGCCGAGCAGCTGACCCGGGCGATGGAGCTACGCCGGGAGATCACCGCCGAGTTGACGCCGGCCCAGGCCGCGACCTACCTGGCGACGCCGGGCGCGCAGCGGCTGCGCCAGGCGTTCCGGGTGGCCCATCGCCAGCTGCTCGGCGGCGAGCCGTGAGCGGCGCGATGGACGCGGCGGAAGGGAACCTCTCTGCGCCGGCCCCGGTGGCGTCGCCGCCGTCGCGCGCCTGGTGGCGCATCGCCGTGCAGCTGCCCGTCTTGCTCGTCTATCTGCTCGTGACCTCGATCCACGCCGGGCTGCTCGCCTGGCTGTTTGTCGTCCCCCGCTATCGGCGTGAGCGGTTGGCCGCGCGACTGACGCTGAGACCGTGGTTGGCCTACACGCGCCTCCTCCTGCAGCCGCGGCTTTGCGTCGTCGGTCGGGAGCACCTGCCGACGGCGCCGTTCGGGCACCTGTTCGTCGCCAACCACGAGTCGGCGGTCGACGTCGTGGTGCTGGTCGATGTCCTGCGCGCCGCCTTCCTGATGAAGAAGAGCCTGCTGCTCTCGCCGATCGGCTGGGGCGGGCAGTGGATCGGCTGCGTCGGCGTCGATCGGCGCACCAAGGCATCGCGCGCCCGCGCGCTGCGCGCGACGTTGGCGATGGCGACTCGGGCGCAGGCGATGATCGTCTTCCCGGAGGGAACGTTCGGCCACGCCGACGGACGACTGCGCGCGCCTCACCTCAACCTGCTGCGCGCGGCGTATGACGCGGGGTTGACGCTCGTCCCGGTCGGGCACGCCGGGACCCGCCGGGCGCTCGACGGTGAGGCGCTGCCCTTCCGTCGCGGCGCATCGATCGCGGTCGTCATCGGCGAGCCGCTCGTGCCCCGGCAGCACGGCGACCGCGAGGTGTTCGCCGCGGCCGCCTGGCGTGCGGTGGCCGCTTGCGTCGCCGACGCGCGACGTCGCGTCCCTCCCGGCTGGCCGTACGAGTTGTGTCCCACCGCCACCAGCGGGTATTCAGACCCCAGCGGGGGAGGGGCGCGTCGATGAACGAAAGCTGGCGGCTGGATCTCGGCTTGACCGCAGCGACGTTGCTGGCGCTGGCTGGCACCGGTCAGCTCGTCCTGCTCGAGCTCGGCCGCGCGCCGGCCCGGCTCGCCGAACGGGGTGCGGTGGTGGGTCACGCCGCTGAGTTGGTCGGCGCGGTGCGACGGCGCCACGCCGAGGGGCTCAACTGGGAGGGGCTCGGCGCCGGCGCTCCGCTCTACTGCGGCGACGGCCTGTTCGTGCCTGAGGAGGGCGCCCTCGCGGTCACCCTGGCTGACGGCAGCCGGCTGGCGGTGGGCGCCAACTCGCTGGTGATCATCGATCGTCCGGTCGAAGTGAGCGACCCGGCGCCGATGGTCGAGCTGCGCCGCGGATCGCTCAGCGGCACGGCGGCCGGTGCGCTGCAGGTTCGAAGCGGCGCCGGGGCGCTGCGCCTGGGGCGCGGGAGCAGGGCGACCCTCACGCGGCGGGGGGACGCCGCCGACGTTGCGGTCGAGGCCGGCCAGGTGACCGTGTCCACATCCGCGGGGGAGGTGGCGCTCGGCGCGCAGGAGGGGCTCGCGCTCGACGGCGACCGGGTCACCGCCCGGGAGCGTTTCGTCGTCACGTTGACCGCCCCGGCGCCGGAGGCGGTCCTCTACACCGCCCGGCCGACGACCGCGGTCGCCTTCGCCTGGCAGGGGCTGGCCGCGGGGCTTCGGCTGGAGCTCAGCGCCGACGGCGAGCCGGCCGCGGGGCTCCGGCGACAGCCGATCGACGGGATGGCGGCGGAAGTCGACGCGCTCGGGCCAGGACGGTATTCGTGGCGCCTGGTCGACGCCGACGGGCGAGCGCGGAGCGCGACGCGGTCGTTCGTGGTCGTCCTCGACCATCCCCCGGTGCCGGTACGCCCGGTCGCCGACGAGACGATCCTCTTCCCTGACGGGACGCAGGTGAGCTTCTTCTGGACGGCGATCCCCGGGACCGCCGCCTACGAGCTCGAGCTCGCCCGTGATCCGACCTTCGGTGCGGTCGCCCACCGCGCGCGCGTCAACGAGCCGCTCTACCTGCTGCGCGATCGCCTCGGCGAAGGGGTCTACCACTGGCGGGTGCGCGTCGCGCCGAGCCCGGAGCGCGCACCACCGTGGAGCACGCCGGTGGCTATCCGGCTGGTTGTCGAGCCGTTGCTGCCCGCGCCGGCTCTGCTCAACTCGGAGGTGCAGACCAGCCCACCGGCTCCCGCGTCACCGCCACCGGCCCCGGGGCCCGAGGAGGGCTCGTTGTGGTGGCGGCTGCTCCTCGGTGGCGTTGCCCACGCGGCGGTGTTGCGCGAGTCCGACCAAACGCTCGACGGCGGTCTCGGCCCAGCCGTCGGATCTCGGGTGGAACGATGAGCGCCAACGGTCACCGGATCCGCATCTCGCTACGGCTCAAGCTGCTGGTCCTGATCGGCGCGCTGCTCCTCGGCACGATGGCCGGCTACCTCTTCCTCGCGCTACGTCTGATCACCCAGGACCGGCTGGCCTACGCGTTCGACCTCAACCAACGGGTCGCGGCGATGCTCTCCATCCAGGTGCAGGACAGCCTGGAGAGCACCGAGGAGCGGCTGCGTCTGTTTGGCGAGCTGGCCGTCGGGCGGTCGGACGCCGAGATCGAGCGACTCGCTCGCCAGCTGCTGGCCAGCGATGTCGATCTGCTGCGCGTCTCGTTTTTCCTGCGCGAGGGTCCGCTGATGACCGCCCGCTGTCGGGTGGTCGACGAGCAGCGCCTCGTGCCGCTCGAGATCTCGGCCGCCGAGCTGGACGGCCTCGACCGCACCCGCCCGCTGCCCCTCGCCAGCCTCGGCAGCGAGCCGGTCGTCGTGCTCAACCGCTCGCTGCCGCCCTCGGCCCTGATCATCAGCCTGGTCGTCGGCCAGCGCGTCGGCCCCGGCGAGCAGCCAGCCTGGGTGGTCGCGCTCGACGCGGTGCCGACCCGCGTGCTCGACGCCTTTGCCGGGGGCTCGACCTACGTTGCCTACCTGGTCGACGCCAGCGGCACGGTCCTCGCCCATCCGGACCGCGCCAAGATGCTCGGCGCCGTTCGGTTGACCGACGAACCGCCGGTGCAGGCGGCGCTCGCCGGCGGAGGGATCACCAGCGGCGTCTTGGAGCACGCGGCCGGCGATCGGCGGTTGCTCTCGGCGTGGGCGCGGGTCGGGCATGGCCGCTTGATCGCCGTCGCCAGCATCGATCGCGCGGCGGCGCTGGCGGCGGCCGAGCGGCTGGTGCGGCTCTCGGCGCTGGTCGGCGTCGCGATGGTGCTGGCGGCGCTGCTCATCTCGATCTTCGCCGCCCGGGCGGTGACCGGGCCGCTGCGTCGGCTCAGCGCGGCGACCGCGGCGCTGGCCGCCGGCGACTACCTGGTCGATCCGAAGGTGCGCAGCGGCGACGAGATCGGCGAGCTGGCTCAGGACTTCAAGCGCATGGCCCGCGAGCTGCGTGACGCGCAAGTGAAGTTGCTCCAATCGGAGAAGCTGGCCACCTTCGGCCAGCTCGGCGCCGGCATCACGCACGAGATCAAGAACCCCCTGTCGGCGATCCGCGGCTTCGCGCAGCTGGCCCTGCGCGGGCGAGATCCGGCCCAGGTCCAGGAGTCGCTCGAGATCATCGAGAAGGAGACGCAGCGCTGCCTCGAGATCGTGCAGAACTTCCTGCGCTTCGCCCGGCAGGACAAGGGCGAGCGCGTTCGCGTCGAGGTGAACGCGCTGGTCCAGGACGGCCTGAAGATCGTCGCCCACCAGCTGGCGATCTCCGGCGTGAAACTCACGGTCGAGCTCGGTGACGCGCCGGCGGTCTCGGTGGCCGCCAACCAGATCCACCAGGTGATGTTGAACCTGCTGCTCAACGCCGCGCAGGCGACCGGGCGGGGCGGTGTGATCGTGGTTCGCACCGGCGTGCGCGACGGCCGGGCCGAGATCACGGTCAGCGACAACGGTCCCGGGATCCCGGCCGACGTCCTGCCGCGCATCTTCGAGCCGTTCTTCACCACCAAGGAGGCGGGCAAGGGCACCGGGCTCGGCCTGTCGGTCAGCTACGGTATCGTCCGCGACCACGGCGGCGAGCTGGTGGCCGAGTCGACCCCCGGCGCCGGGGCGACCTTCCGCGTCCTGCTCCCGCTCGCGGCCTGAACGCTTGGCCACCCGGGCCGGCGTGGAGTAGAAGGGCCGCTGCGAGGTCTTCGGGTGAGCAGCGCGGCACACATCCTGGTGGTCGACGACGACGACAGCATCCGCCTGCTCGTCCGGCGGGTGCTCGAGAAGGCCGGCCATCGGGTCGCGGAGGCCGGCACCGGGCTCGACGCGCTCAAGCTCATCGACGCCGACTCGTTCGATCTGGTGATCTCCGACATCAACATGCCGGAGCTCGACGGGTTGTCGCTGGTCGAGGGGCTGCGCTTCAACGAGCGCACCCGGGCGGTGCCGGTGATCTTCATCACCGCCAGCGAGGACCCGGCGTTGTTCGCCAAGAGCGTCGGGCTGAAGGCGCGCCACTTCCTCAACAAGCCGTTCTCGACCGAGAAGCTGGTCGAGAAGGTCACGCAGGCGCTCGGTCGTTGAGTCTCACCAATGCTGGACCCGGTGACTGGCGGGGTCGGTGACGACGAGGGCGTTGCTGCCGGCCGACCCGCGCCGCGATCTGTGGTAGACCGGCGCCTCGACCCAGGAGGCAGGCGATGAGCCTGACGGCGTCAACCGAGCAGATCGCGGCGGCCTCGGCGCTCGAGCAGGCGGCGGCGCTGCGCCGGCGCCAGCTGTCGAGCGTCGAGCTGGTTCGAAGCGTGCTCGACCGCATCGCCGCCGCCGATGGTGAGCTGCACGCGTTCGTCGCCGTTTGGGCCGAGCGGGCGCTGCGTCAGGCGCGGGCCAAGGACCGGGCGCTGGCCCGCGGAGGTCCGCTGCCGCCCTTCTGCGGTGTGCCGATCGCGATCAAGGACCTGAACTTCGTGCGCGGTGGCTGGACCCGGATGGGCTCGCGCGGCTTCCGCTTCTGGTCGCCGCTCGACGACCGCGCTACGGCGCAGCTGCGGCGCGGCGGCTTCGTCATCGTCGGCAAGCTCGCCACCTCGGAGCTCGGCGCGATGCCGGTGACCGAGCCGGACATCCACCCGCCGACGCGCAACCCCTGGCAGCTCGGTCACAGCGCCGGCGGCTCGTCCGGCGGATCGGCGGCCGCGGTCGCCGCCGGCCTGCTCCCAGTGGCGCACGGCTCGGACGGGGCGGGCTCGATCCGCATCCCGTCGTCGTTCTGTCACCTGGTCGGCCTGAAGCCGTCGCGCGGCCGCCTCGCCAACGCCTTCGGCTTGAACGACCGTGAGCTGCTCTACACCGACGGCGCGCTGACGCGCACCGTCGCCGACGCCGCGGCGCTGCTCGACCTGCAGGCCGGGGTCAGCGTCGGTCGGCGTCACTGGGCACCACTCCCACCGCGGCCGTTCTCGGTGTTGTATCGCGAGCCGCCGCCGCCGCTCTTGGTTCGCCTGGTGATCCGCTCGAGCTTTGGCGCTGTTGATCCGGAGGTCGAGCAGGCCGTGCGCGGCGTGGCCCAGACCCTCGTGGAGCTCGGCCATCGGGTCGAGGAGCAACCGCCGTTGCACGCCGAGCTCGCCGAGTTCCTGCCGCTGTGGCAACACCAGGTCGCGCAGGTGCCGTTCGTGCGCTGGTCGAAGGTCCAGCCGGTGACCGCCTGGCTCGCCGGCGCCGGTCGGCGCGTGCGCCGCACCCAGGTCATCGCGCTGCGCCGCCGGTTGAGCGCCCGGCTCTTCGGCTGGTTCGGCGACGCCGACCTGCTGCTCACGCCGACCACCCCGACGCCAGCCCCGCCGCTCGGGGCCTTTGCATCGCTGCCCCCGGCCGAGGCCTTCGCCGCCGCGGCGCCGCTCGGCGCCTTCACCGCGCTGGCCAACATCACCGGCCAACCGGCGATCTCGATCCCGGCGGGCCTGAGCGCCGCCGGTCTGCCGCTCGGCGCGCAGCTGATCGGACGGACGTTCGCCGAGGCGCAGCTGCTCGCGGTCGCCGGGCAGCTCGAGGTGGCGATGCCGTGGGCGGGGCGACACCCGCAGGCGCTCGCGGGAGCACGCGCCTGACGACGGTGCGCGCCCGGTCCGTGCCCGCACTGTCACCCATGTCCCTGGCTGGTCGAATGTGTCAGCGATCTATCCGGTCTGCACCCAGGCGGCGACGCGCCGGCTCGAGCCGGGGCCGCCGGCGGTGGCGGCGGCCCACAGCTGGCTGCTGCGCGTTGGCTGGCGGCGGCACGGGCTTCTGGTGCCGGCCTATGTGCCGCAGTGGGGCAATCGTTGGTGAAACCTCCTCGGCCGTGACCGCCGTGGCTCCGACGGCGGACCGCCACGGCGGCGACGGACATCGTCTCGCCACTAGACGAACGGTCACGATTCCCGATCACTATCAGCGGCCTCGCCCGAGGAAGAACCGCAAACGGGGTGTGCGCGAATTGCGCACCCCCGTCTAGCCGGCAACGATTCTGTGTTTGGCCGGCGCCGACCGGGTGATACATTCGCGGCTGGTGATGCGGGTCCTTCGACTCCAGCTCGTCGGTCTCGGCGCGAGCCTGCTCGCGCTGCAGCCGGCGTGTCAGCTGCGTGACTTCTTCCTCGAGCCCCCGCCGGCGGCGCCGGTCGATCCGGTCGCGGCCGGCACGCCCGAGGTGCCGCCGACGCCGTCGCCGGCGGTCGCTGGGGCGAGCTGGTGGCTGGCCGGCGATGCCGCCTGTCCGCCCGGCGGTACGTTGAAGGGCACCGCGCCGGACGCGACCAGCCCGACCGGGACGACGGTCTACGGCGCGATGGTGCCGCTCAAGGTCTGGTGTGAGCGTCAGGACGGGCTCGCGCACGGCCGGTGGCTGCGCTGGTACGCCAGCGGGCAGAAGATGGAGGAAGGGGAGTACCGCGACGGCAAGGCTGACGGGCGCTTTGCTGCCTGGCACGAGGACGGCTCGCCGCGCGCCGAGGGGAGCTACGCCGGCGGCCTGCGCGAGGGGCAGTGGAGCGAGTGGCACCCGACCGGCAAGAAGGCCTCGGCCGGCGCGTTCATCGCCGACCGTCGGCACGGCGTGTGGACCGAGTGGCACGACAACGGCCAACCAAAGAACCGCGGCGAGTACCTCGGCGGCCAGAAGACCGGCAACTGGAACGAGTGGTTCGCGAACGGTCAGATGGCCGGCGAGGGGAGCTACCTGAACGACAAGCCGACCGGTCGGTGGACCTTCTGGCGTGAGGATGGCGAGAAGATCGCCCAGGGCGAGTTCAAGGACGGCAAGCGCGAGGGCAAGTGGGTCGAGCTCGACGACGACGGCAACCGCCAGACCAACACCTACGCGGCCGGCGAGCTGGTCGGCGCCGAAGGCGACCCGGACGCCAAGGGCAAGAAGAAGGCGAAGCGGAAGACCAAGGGGACGAAGAAGAAGCAGAAGTACGTGGGATCGCCCCCCTTCCTCTTCTGATCGGGGGGACCGCCCGCGCGGCGAGGCTCGTTGCTCGCCTGGGGCGCGGCGGCGCGCTCTGCGTCCCCCCGACACCCCCGCGGCTCGCCCGGAGTGAATCCGGGCTCGCCGCCTGCTCGACGTCGGGGGGACCGCCCGCGCGGAGGGGCTCGCCGTTCGCCTGGGGCGCGAAATCGGGCCCCTTTCGCTTGACAGATTGCGCTACTTTGCCTAAGTAGCCCCTCCTCACCGGACTTGGCCGCGACGATGCCGAGGAGTTGGTCATGTACGCAGTGGTTCGCACAGGTGGCAAGCAGCACCGGGTCAGCAAGGGCGACCGGCTGAAGGTGGACAAGGTCGCCGGCGACGTCGGCGCCGAGATCAAGTTGGATGACGTTCTCCTGCTCGGCGGCGACGGCGAGGCGAAGATCGGCAAGCCGACTGTCGGCGGCGCGGTCGTCACGGCGAAGATCGTCGACCAGGGTCAAGGGCCGAAGGTGCGCTCGTACAAGCGCCGGAAGCGCAAGGGCTACCACCGGATGGTCGGGCACCGGCAGGAGTTCACCGAGCTCGAGATCACCGGCATTCAGGGGTGAGTCATGGCACACAAAAAAGGACAAGGCAGCAGCCGCAACGGGCGTGACTCGCAACCGAAGTTCCGTGGCCTGAAGCGTCACGACGGCATGTGGGTCGAGGCCGGCAACATCCTGGTGCGACAGGTCGGCACCAAGATCCACGCCGGGCGAAACGTCCGCATGGGGCGTGACTTCACGCTCTACGCCACCGTCAGCGGCGTGCTGCGCTTCGAGCAGCACAAGGACCGCACGCAGGCGGTCGTTCACAAGCAGGCGGCCCAGCCCGCCGGCTGATCCCTCGGCTTGCGTTACAACTTCGTCGACGAGGTCACCATCCAGGTCCGCTCCGGCGATGGCGGGCCGGGGTGTGTCTCGTTCCGGCGGGAGAAGAACGTCCCGTTCGGCGGCCCAGATGGCGGTGAGGGGGGCGACGGCGGCGACGTGCTGGTGCGCGCCGATCCGCAGCTGTTCACGCTGCTCGACTACAAGTTCAAGCCGCGTCACGCGGCGCGCAACGGCCGCCCCGGCGAAGGGCGGCAGAAGGCCGGCCGGTCGGCCGAGCCGGTGGTGTTGCGCGTCCCGGTCGGCACGGTGGTCTACCGTCGTGACACCGGCGAGCAACTCGCCGATCTGAGCGCCGCCGACGCCGAGGTGGTGATCGCCCGCGGCGGGCGCGGCGGCAAGGGCAACAGCTGGTTCAAGAGCTCGACCAACCAGGCGCCACGCCACGCGCAGCCGGGCGAGCCGGGCACCGAGCTCGAGCTGCGGCTCGAGCTGAAGCTGCTCGCCGACTGCGGGCTGGTCGGCTTCCCGAACGTCGGCAAGTCGTCGCTGATCGCGCGCATCTCCGCAGCCCGGCCGCGGGTCGCCGACTACCCGTTCACGACGCTGGTGCCGAACCTCGGCGTCGTCCAGCTCGGGGAGTTCCAATCGTTCGTCGTCGCCGACGTGCCCGGCCTGGTGGTCGGGGCGCACGCCGGCGCCGGCCTCGGGGTGCGCTTCTTGCGCCACATCGAGCGCGTCCGTCGGGTCGTCCACCTGGTCACCGTCGAGCCGGACATCCCCGATCGTGATCCGATCGCTGACTTCGAGGCGATCGAGGAGGAGATGCGCCTGCACGACGAGAAGCTGGCCGCCGTGCCGCGCGTGCTCGTTTTGAACCGCATCGACCTCGACTTCGTCGCCGCGCGCAGCGAGGAGGTGGGCGCCTACGCCGCGGCGCACGGCCTGCCCTTCTTCCCCGTCTCGGCGGTCACCGGCGCCGGAGTCGGCGCCTTGGTCGCGCACCTCGGCGAGGCGGTGCTCGGCGAGCGGCGTGACGCTCCGGGTTGACCCTGGCGCACGCGGCCGCGCGTGCCTACCTTCTCGTCTCGAGGTCGTCGATGGCTCGGCTCGCCACCTACGTCGTCTGGTTCAGCGTCGTCATCGGCGTGACCGTCGGCCTGCACTACTACTTCTGGGTCCGCCTGGTGCGCGACACCGGCCTGGCGCAGCAGTGGCGCACCGCGCTCACCGGCCTGATCGTTCTGCTCGGCGTGTCGTTGCCGCTCGCCTTCGTCGTCGGCCGTTACACCGCCGCCCCCTGGCGTGACCTGTGGGTCAAGGCCGCGTTCATCTGGATGGGGGTGATGTTCTTCCTGTTCCTCTTCCTCGTCCTCGGTGATCTGCTGCGCGGCGCCACCGCGCTCGGCCGGCGCGTCGCCGATCTGAGCCCGGATCTGCGCGATCCGCTGCGCCGGCTGTTCGTCGCCCGCCTGCTCGGCGGCGGCGCGGCGGTCGGCGCGCTGAGTCTCGGCGGGGTGGCGCTGGCCGGCGGGGCGAAGCCACCGCCGCTCAAACGGGTCAAGGTCCGCCTCCGCCGCCTGCCGGGGAGCTTGTCCGGCTTCACCATCGTGCAGCTCACCGACCTGCACATCGGCCAGCCGATCCGCCGGCCATACGTCGAGGACGTGGTGCAGCGGACCAACGCGCTCGATCCGGACCTGGTGGTGATCACCGGCGACCTGGTCGACGGCGGGACCACCGCGCTGCGCGACGACGTCGCGCCGATCGCCGCCTTGCGGGCCCGGCACGGCGTCTTCTTCGTCACCGGCAACCACGAGTACTACGCCGGCGTCGAGCCGTGGCTCGCCGAGCTGCGCCGGATGGGCATCCGGGTGCTGCGCAACGAGCACGTGGTGATCGACGATCCGCGCGGGCGCTTTGTCCTCGCCGGGGTGGATGACCACCAGGCGCATCGGCTGGAGCCGGGCCATGGCGAAGACGTCGGCGGGGCGGTCGCCGGCGCCCCGGAGGGGCTGCCGATCGTGCTGCTGGCACACCAGCCGCGCACCGTGCACCGCGCCGTCGAGCACGGCGTCGACCTGCAGCTCTCCGGCCACACCCACGGCGGCCAGCTCTGGCCGTTCACCTTCTTCGTCCACCTGGCGCAGCCGTACGTCGCCGGCCTTGCCCGTCACGGCGCGACCCAGATCTACGTCAGCCGCGGCACCGGCCACTGGGGCCCGCCGATGCGCCTGGCGGCGCCCTCGGAGCTGACGCTGCTCGAGTTGGAGCGCGACGAGGACGTGGCCACCGCCTGAGGGCGGCGGCCGCCGGCGCGGCGGCTCAGCCGGCCGGCTCAACCTTAGCCGCGTGCGCGAGCTGCGCCGCGATCTCGGCGGCGAGCGCCTCGGCGTCGGCGGGGTCGAGCGGGCGAGCCGGCCAGTCGATCCCCAACCCTTCATCGCCGCTCGGCTTCGGGATGATGTGGAAGTGGAGGTGCGGTACGGCCTGGTGCGCACGCCAGCCGTTGTTCTGCAAGACGTTGTAGTGCTCGACCCCGGTGGTCGCAACCAGCGCGCGGCACAGGCGCGGCAACACCCTGCCGATCGCCGCCGCCGAGGCGTCCGACAGCTCGCCGAGCGTCTCGGCCGGCTCCTTCGGGATGACCAGCAGGTGGCCGCGTGACAGCGGCGCGATGTCGAGGAAGGCGAGGACCTGCGCGTCCTCGTAGACGCGGTGGCAGGGGATCTCGCCGTCGATGATGCGCTGGAAGATCGTCTTGGCCATGTCGGCCGATCTACTCCAACCCGGCGGCCGGGGGCCAGCGCCCGGGAGCAAACGGGGTGCGCGATTCCCGCCCACCCCGTTTGCGTTTCTCCCGCGGGCGAAGCCGCTGATGGCGATCGGGAATCGTGACCGTCCGTCGTGGGCGGTGGTGTTCGTCGCCGTTTCGCGTTAAGCAGCGGCCGGGGTGCTGCGATGACTGACGAAAAACCGAAGAGCCCGTGGCAAGAGATCTCCGCGCCGTTCGTCGACATCTTCCGCGCCGGTCGGGCATTGACCGGGGTGAACCTGCCCTACTTCATCGAGGGGTTCGCCTATTTCGGAGTGGTCGGCTACCTGGTGATGTACTTCAACCAGTACGTCGGCCTGACCGACATTCAGGCCGGGCCGAACGTCGGTGCGCTGACCTGGGGCATCACGCTGGCGATGTTCTTCCTCGGCGGTCTCGCCGATCGCTGGGGCGTGCGCACCGCGTTGCTCCTCTCGTTCGCGCTGCTGATCGTCGGGCGGGTCGTGCTCGCCGGCGGGCCGAGTCTCGGACTGCCGGCCGCCGGGCTGTGGTCGGCCGCCCACCTGGTCGCGCTGGCCGGCATCCTCTTCGTCGTCCTCGGCTACGGCATGTACATGCCGGCCGCCTACGCGGCGGTGCGCCAGTTCACCAACCCGAAGACCGCGGGCATGGGCTTCGCGATGCTCTACGCGTTGATGAACCTGGGCGGCTGGCTGCCGACCTTCATGTCGCCGGTGCGCGCGCGGGTCGGGATCTCCGGCGCGATCTGGGGCTACGCCGCGGTGACGGTGCTGAGCCTCTTGTTGACCTGGACGATCCTCTCACGCGGCGCGGTGACCGCGGCGATCGCCAAGGCCAAGCGTGAGCGGGCGGAGCTGGAGGGGGCGCCGGCTGACGGCGCGGCGGCTACGCCCAGGGCGCCCTTCTCGCTCGTGCGCTGGTTCAAGGAGCATCCCCTCGCCGATCCCAAGTTCGCCTTCTTCATCTTCTGCCTCATCCCGGTACAGACGCTCTTCGCCCACAACTGGCTGACCCTGCCGGTCTACGTCGAGCGGGCCTACCAGGAGAGCTGGCCGTGGATCAGCAAGAACTTCGAGCCGGCGACCAACTTCAACCCGCTGCTCATCTTCATCCTCGTGCCGATCGTCACCGCGCTGACCCAGCGCGCCAAGGTCTACACGATGATGATCATCGGCACCGCGGTGATGGCTGCCCCGACCTTCCTGCTCGCGTTCGGGCCGAGGCCGTGGACGCTGGTCGCCTTCCTGCTCATCATGACCCTGGGCGAGGCGCTGTGGCAGCCGCGCTTCCTCCAGTACGCCGCCGAGATCGCCCCGGAAGGGAAGACCGGCATCTACATGGGCGTGGCCCAGTTCCCGTGGTTTCTGACCAAGCTGATCACCAGCCTCTACTCGGGCTGGTTCCTCGCCCGCTTCTGCGCCGAGGGGACGCCGCCGGCCGAGCTCAACACCGAGCAGATGTGGTTCATCTACGGCCTGATCGCCGTCTCGTCGCCGGTGATGTTGATCCTCGCCCGCAACTGGCTGGGGAAGGACTTCAAGACCAAGGCGGCGTGAGCGCGTCCCGGGTGTGGTGGACCGGCAGCCCCCCGGCGCAGTAAGATAGGACGACGATGCGGGGTGTGACCGATAAGGAGGGCGCGCAGCGCGTCGAACCGCCGGCGGCCGCACCGGCAGCGCCAAGCGCCGCAGCGGAGACCGCGCCGACCCCCGAGTCGTTGCGCCGGCACCCCGCGTACCGCGCCCTCTCGGCAACGGATCGTCGCGTCGCCGACCGCATCCTCGAGCACGCGGAGACCAGCCCAAGGCGCGCCTACTATCTGACCAAGCTCAAGCTGCTGCTCGACACGCCCTATCGCGATCCGACGACCGCGGTCACCACCACCAGGGGGGTCGCGAAGCCCTTCGCCGAGCGTCAGCTGGACAAGTTGACCGACGCGCTGCGCCGTGCGGCGGCCCTGTTGGCCAAGGTCCCGGCGGAGGAGCGCGCGGCGTATCTCCGGCGCGAGGAGTCGGCCACCGACGCGGTGCCGGCGCGGGAATGGGAGGCCCGGCCGGCCGGCTACGGCAACAAGATCTTCTGGGTCTCGCGTCGCGACCCGGAGAACATCAGGGTGAAGGTCAACATCTACCTCGACGCCAACCCCGAGATCGAGCGGTCGGTGCTGCACCTCGAGGACGCGATCGAGAAGTACGTCAGCATCCCCGGCTTCACCGTCAACCTGCGCTTCGTCAAGCGGGAGGCCGCCGGCCGGCGCGACGTGGTCACCGTCAAGGCCGACCCGACGCAGTGGACCACGGCGCTCAACTGGGTCGGCACCTACGAGAGTCTGGCCCACGAGCTGATGCACGTGCTCGGCCTCAAGGACGAGTACGACATGATCGACGTGCACGCCGGCAACGCGAACATGAAGGTCGGCGCGCGGCTGCACTGGTTCTCGGTCCAGATGACCCGCCCGCCGCCCCCCGCCGACGCCAACACCGGGATCATGACCTGCCGCGGGCGGACGCTGCGCCGCCACGCCCGTCAGGTGGCCGGCTTGCCCCCCGAGCAACCCGACGCGGCCAGCCGCGGCGTCACGCTGCGGCCGCAACCCTCCCCGACCAGCAATCCGCGGCGCCGCTGAGCAGGCGAGCATGACTGCCGGTCAACCAACGGCGTCGTACCCGAGGCGAGCCGCCTGGGCCGCGATGGTCCTCTGCGGGGCGACGTTTGGCTGGGTGCCGTTCGCCGTGGCCCAGCCGCTGCCCGAGGGTCACACCGGCATCGCCGCCAACTACCCGGGCGACGTCAACATCGCCGCGGACCCGGCGGTGATCTTCGCCGACGACTTTGAGTCGTACGCCAGCGCCGCCGACCTGACAGAGCGCTGGGACGAGGCCTACCACGCCGCGAACCTGCGTATCGCCACCGAGTCCGGAGCGTTCTTCGCCGGCGCCCAGGCGGTTGAGCTGCGGGTGCCAGCGACGAGCACCGAGGTGAGCAACACGTTGATCAAGTACGTCAGCCCGGCGCGCGACGTGCTCTTCTTGCGCTTCTATGCCCAGTACGGCGCCGGCTTCGACGTGCTCGGCTCGTCGCACAACGGCGCGATGCTCCAGGCCAACTACTGCTGTCCGGGGGTCCCGGCGGACGGCAGCAACAAGTTCCTGGTCAGCTACGAGGCCAGCCGCTTCGAGGCGAGCGTCGCCAACCCCGGGCAGCTGAACGTCTACGTCTACCACCCCGACCAGCGCGACGTCTGGGGCGACCACTTCTATCCGACCGGTGTCGTCTCGCCGTTCACCTACCTGCCCGGCGACTTCGGTACGGAGTTCGTCGCCCGCCCGGACGTCATCCCCGAGCTCGGCCGGTGGTACGCCTACGAGCTGATGGTGCAGGCCAACACGCCCGGCGAGCGCGACGGCCGCATCGCAATGTGGCTCGACGGCCAGTTGATCGCCGACTTCCTGAACGTCCGCCTGCGTGAGACCACCGCGCTGAAGATCGACAAGTTCAACATCGACCTCCACGTCAACGCGGTGACCACCGCGGCAGCGATCAAGCGGTACGACAACGTCGTCGCCGCCACCGCCTACATTGGCCCGTTGAGCCTCGGCGACGCCGTCGCGCCGCGGGCGCCGGCCAATCTGTCAGTGCGTTGAGTCGACCTCCCTTGCGGCGCCAGAGGTTTTGTGGTCCGTAGCAGAGAGGGTGTGACCTCACCGGGGCGGCGGCAGGAGAACCGGTGCAGACCCAGGCGCTGATCATCGGGGGGGGCGCTACCGGCACGGCGCTGGCTCGCGATCTAGCGCTGCGCGGCGTCGCCTGCGTGGTGGTCGAGAAGGACGACCTGAACGCCGGCGCGTCGGGGCGCAACCACGGCCTGTTGCACAGCGGGGGTCGCTACGTCAGCAATGACCCGGCCGCCGCGATCGAGTGCCGCGAGGAGAGCGCGATCCTCAAGCGCGTCGCGCCCCAGTGCATCCAGGAGACCGGTGGGCTGTTCGTCGCCGTCGCCGGCGACGACGAGCGCTACATCGCCGACTTCCCCGCCCTGTGCGCCCGCGCCGGCATCGAGGCGCGCCCGCTCGAGGTCCGCGAGGCGCTGGAGCTCGAGCCGGCGCTCTCGCCGCGGACCATCGCCGCGGTGCAGGTACCCGACGCGTCGATCGACCCGTTCAAGCTGTCGCTCGAGTGCATGGAGCAGGCGCGACGCCTCGGCGCGCAGCTGCTGCGCCGCACCGCGGTCGTGGGCTTCGAGCGGCAGGCTGGGCGGATCGTCGCGGCGCGGCTGGTCAATCGGCTCACCGGCGCCGAGCTGCGGCTGGAGACCGACGTCGTGGTCAACGCCGCCGGCGCCTGGGCGCGTCAGGTGGCAGAGCTCGCCGGCGCTGACGTGCCGCTGGTCTACTCGAAGGGCACCCTGCTGGTCACCCACGCGCGCTTGGCCCACCGGGTCGTCAATCGCCTGCGGCGGCCGGCCAACGCCGACATCCTCATGCCCGGCGGCACGGTCTCGATCGTCGGCACGACGTCGATCACGGTGCCGTCGCTCGACGACCTGCGTCCCACGGTGGCCGAGGTCGACCTGATCATCGACGAGGCCGCGACGATGGTGCCGGCCTTGGCGACCACCCGCTACGTCCGCGCCTACGCCGGCGTGCGCCCGCTGGTCACCGCCGCGGCCGACGAGGACGGGCGCGCGGTGAGCCGCAGCTTCGCGTTGATCGATCACGCGGGGCAGGGGTGCGCGAACCTGATCACCATCACCGGCGGCAAGCTGACCACCGCGCGGCTGATGGCCGAGCGCGCCGCCGATCGCGTCTGCGCCCAGCTCGGCGTGACGGCCCGCTGCCGGACGGGGAACGAGCGCCTCCCGTCGCCGGTCGAGTACGAGTGGACCGAGCCGGGTCTGGCGCCGCGCGCTTGGATGCGCCAGCACGCGCCCGACGACCGGCTGCTGTGCGAGTGCGAGATGGTCTCGCAGCGGACGGTCGACACCATCCTCGGGCGGTTGGCGGCCGGCGCCGGGGACAAGCTGCTCGCCGACCTGGCGTTGCGCACGCGCCTGGGCAAGGGGGCCTGCCAAGGGACCTTCTGCGCTCTGCGCGCGGTCGCGCACCTGGTCGATCGCCGCCTGCTGGCGGCGGAGCAGGGCCTGGCCGAGGCGCGCGAGTTCTTCGAGGAGCGCTGGCGCGGCCAGCACGCGGTTCTCTGGGGGGAGCAGCTGGCCCAGGCCGAGCTCGCCGAGGCGATCCACTGCGGCCTGCACGGCCAGGAGCTGACGGCGCCGGCCAAGGTGGAGCGATGAGCGACACCTTCGACGTCGCGGTGGTCGGTGCCGGCCTGGCCGGCATGGCGGCCGCGGTCTTCGCGCGCAACCGCGGGCTGAGCACCGTGCAGGTGGGCAACGCCGGGGCGCTGCTCTTCTCGAGCGGGCTGTTCGATCTGATGGCGGTCCACCCGGTGAGCAGCGGGCGGGTCTGGGCCGACCCGTGGGCTGCGGTCGCCCAGGTGGCCCGCGACTTGCCCGGGCATCCCTACGCGCGGGTCGAGCCGGGCGAGATCCGCGCCGCCTTCGCCGAGCTGGTCGCGGCGCTCGAGGAGGCGGGGCTCAGCTACGGCCCTCCGGCGGAGGCCAACTGCGAGGTGGTGACCGGGCTCGGCACGGTGAAGAGCACCTACTGCCTGCCGCAGACGATGCAGGTCGGCGCGACGGCGCTGCGCGAGCGTATGCCCTGCCTGCTGGTCGACTTCGTCGGCCTGCGCGAGTTCAGCGCCGCCGCCATCGCCGAGAACCTCGCCGCGCGCTGGCCGGGGCTGCGCGCCTTGCGCCTGCACTTCCCGGCCGACGCGGCGGCCGGGGAGGTCTACGCCGCCCACCTGGCCCGCACGCTCGAGTTGGCCGGCGCACGCGACGCCCTGGCGGCGATGATCCGGCCGTATCTGGGCACGGCGCGCGCGGTCGGGCTGCCGGCGGTGCTCGGCGTCCGGCGTACCGCCGCGATCGCCGCCGAGCTCGAGGCGTCGCTCGGCGTCCCGGTGTTCGAGATCCCGACCCTGCCGACCTCGGTGCCGGGGCTGCGGCTCAAGGACGCGCTGGAGCGCGCCGTCGCGGCGCGCGGCGTCGAGCGCATCATCCACCCGCGGGTGGTCGCGGTGCAGACTGAGGCCGAGCGCTTCGTGTTGCACCTCGATCAAGAGGTCGCCGCGAGCGCGCCGCTCACCGCCAGCGCGGTGCTCCTGGCGACCGGGCGGTTCATGAGCGGGGGCCTGGTGGCGGAGCGCGACGGCGTGCACGAAGCGTTGATGGACCTGCCGGTGACTCAGCCGCCGACGCGCGCGGAGTGGCACCAGGCCGCGATGTTCGACCCGCGCGGGCATCCGTTGAACCTGGCCGGCGTCGAGGTCGACGCGCATTTCCGGCCGCAGGATCGGAGCGGCGCGCTCGTGCATCCCCGCCTGTTCGCCATCGGCACGCTGCTCGGCCACCAGGACTGGGCCCGGATGAAGTGCGGCGCCGGCGTGGCGCTGGCCTCGGCGTGGGGGGCGGTGGCGGCGCTCGCCGCGCCGGCCACGGCGAGCCCGGGGGGCGGACGATGACCTCTGGGCTGCTCACCTGGGGCTTGGCGCTGGCGCTCGGGATGTCGTTGGCCGGGGTGACCTACCGGGTCGTGACCTGGTTCCGGCGCTCCGCGGGCCAGCAGATCGGAAGAG
>JBFYZW010000520.1:0-5830 GCA_041309305.1 Deltaproteobacteria bacterium
GCGCGTCGAGCGGGCGGGAGACCTGCGGGTTGAAGTGGCGCGGGCCGGACGGCGGCGGCTCGCCGGCGCGGGCCAGGCGGTCGGCGAAGGACGCGCACTCGAACGGCGTGCGCAAGGTGAGCATCTCGAACAGCGTCGCGCCGAGCGCGTAGGTGTCCGACCAGGGGCCGATGCGGTCGGCGTCGCCGCGCAGCTGCTCCGGTGCGGCGTAGTCGAAGGAGCCGACGAAGGCGCCGGTCTCGGTGACCCGGGCGCTCGGCTGGTCGGCGGCGACCGCCAGGCCGAAGTCGATCAGCTTCGGCGTGCCGTCGAGCGTGACGACGATGTTCGACGGCTTGATGTCCCGATGGACGACGCCGCGTTCGTGGGCGTGCGCCAGCGCCAGGGCGACCTGGACGGCGAGCTCGACCATCGTCGCCACTGGCGCCGGCGTGGTCGCGCGCTCGGTCGCCAGCGGCGCTTCCCCCAGCTCGCGCATCGCCTCGACCAGCCAGCCGAACGCGTCGCCCGGCGCGACCCGGTCGGCGGTGGAGAGCAGGGCGCGGAGCGAGAAGCCGGGCACGTACTCGCTGGCGAGGAACGCCTGCCCGTCCTGCTCACCGAAGGCGAAGACCCGCGCGATCGCCGGGCTCTCCAGGCGCGCGGCGAGATCGGCCTCGCGCGCGAAGCGGGCGAAGGCCTCGCGCGAGGCCTGGCGGATGAACTTGAGCGCGCAGCGCCGGCGGGGGCTCTCCTGCTCGGCGAGGTAGACCGTGCCCATGCCGCCCTGGCCGAGCGGGCGGAGCAGGCGGAAGCCGGCCGGCGCGCGCACCGGCGCGGCCGGCGGTGGGGTCGGGGGCTGCACCAGCCGCCGCAGGTCGCCGCGCAGCTGCAAGAGCGCATCGAGCCGCGCGCCGAGTGACGGCCGTTCCGGGTAGCGGGCGACGAACTCGGCCACCGGCGGCGCGGCGCCGGCGAGCAACAGCTCGTCGTAGGTCGCGATCGGATCGTCCACGTCGGAGTCGGTGGTCACGCCCCACCAGTATGCAGCGGTTCGCCGACGAAGGAAACCAGGCGATCGCACGCGTGTGGGCGCCGTCCGCGGGGCGTCTACCAGCTCCGGCCGAAGCTCGCGACCCGGGGGCGCGGCGCGCGCGGCGCGCTGCGGAAGAGCTCACGCAGGCGGCGAACGCGCTCGCCGGTCGACGGGTGGGTCGAGAAGAGCCGCGCGGCCTGCTCGGTCGCGCCGAACGGGTTGACGATGAACAGGCTCGCGGTCGCCGGCGTCGGCTGCGCGGCCGGGACCACCGTCGTGGCGCGCTCGAGCTTGACCAGCGCGCTGGCCAACCCCTCGGCGTCCGCCGCGATCTCGGCGCCGGTCGCATCGGCCAGGTACTCGCGCGAGCGTGAGATGCCGAGCTGCACCAGCGTCGCGGCGAGCGGCGCGACCAGGGCCACGAGCAGGCCGCCGAGCGGGGAGCCGGCCTCGCCCTCCTCGTCCTGGCTCGCGCCGCCGAACAGCGCCCCGAAGCTCAACGCGTGGGCGACGTAGGAGATCACCGCGGCGCCGGTCGCGGCGAGGCTGGCGATCAGGATGTCCCGGTTCTTGATGTGCGCCAGCTCGTGGGCGATGACGCCGCGCAGCTCGCGCCGATCGAGCAGGCGGAGGAGCCCCTCTGTGACCGCGACCACGCCGTGCGCCGGGTTGCGCCCGGTGGCGAAGGCGTTCGGCTGCTCGTCGGGGATGACGAACAGGCGCGGCTTCGGGATGCCGGCGCGCGCCGATAGCTCGGCGAGCATCGCGTGCAGCTCGGGCGCCTCGGTTGGGCCGACCTCGCTCGCGCGGTGCATGCGGAGCACGATCCGGTGCGAGAAGAAGTAGGCGCCGAGGTTCATCAGCACCGCCAGCGCACCGAACAGGTAGAGGTAGCTCGGCGCCACCAAGGCCCCGAGGCCGACCAGGAGCGCGGACATCGCGCCGAGCAGGAGGATCGTCTTCAGCTGGTTATGGAGGCCGGTCATGTCACGCTCCCGGCCACGCGGAGCGCGCGTGGCTCGCGCGCGCGCTCGAGGTTCCGGCCGATGACCTGCGCCAGGCGGTCGAGCGCCAGGTCGACGCCGGCGAACAGGTCGTGGTGCGTCTCGGTGAGGTGCACCGCGCCGAGGCGCGGGCCGGCGACGGTCACCTGGCAGCGCTTGTCGGCGCCGCCCTTCGGCCCGTTGACGTCCACCAGTCGCACCGTCACGCCGCTCACCTGGCGTCCGAACCGGCTCAGGTGCTGATGGACGCGGCGCATCGCGTAGGCGACGAGCGACGGGCTGTGGTCGAGTCCCCTCAATCGAACCTGGACCTTCATCGTGTTTCACTCCTCGTGGGCTCGCCATGAGCGCCACGCGTCAGAAGATGGGGACGGATGAAAATGTCGTCCATAACGAAATAACTACATGACATGTAGTTCTTGGCGACATAATATCGCCGGATGGATGGGCTGAACTACCAACATCTCTTGTATTTCTGGACTGTTGCGAGGGAAGGTGGGCTCGTGCCCGCCGGAAGAGTCCTGCGCCTGTCGCATCCGACCCTGAGCGCGCAGATCCGCGCGCTCGAGGAGCGCCTCGGGGAGAAGCTCTTCTCCCGCGTCGGTCGCAAGCTCGTGCTGACCGACGTCGGGCGGGTCGCGCTCGGCTACGCCGATGAGATCTTCGGCCTCGGTCGAGAGCTCGTCGAGGCGGTACACGGGAGGCGGACCGGCAGGGTCCGTCGCCTCGACGTCGGCGTCGTCGACGTGCTCTCAAAGCTCCTGGTGCGCAGCCTCCTGCAGCCGGCGCTCGGCCTCGCCGAGCCGGTGCGGCTCGTCTGCCACGAAGGGACCTTCGACCACCTGCTCTCACGCCTCGCCGAGCACACGCTCGACATCCTGCTCGCCGACTCGCCGGTGCCCTCGGGGAGCGCCGTGCGGGCTCACCATCACCTGCTCGGCGAGTCCGGCGTCGGTCTGTTCGCGACCGGGTCGTTGGCGCAGACCTATCGGGAGGGTTTCCCCGGCTCGCTGGACGGCGCGCCGTTCCTGTTGCCGATCGAGAGCCTGACCCTGCGCCGGTCGCTCAACCTCTGGTTCGAACGGCACCGCGTCGCCCCGCGCGTCGTCGCCGAGTTCGAGGACAGCGCGCTGATGAAGGTCTTCGGCGCCGACGGCGTCGGGGTCTTCCCCGCGCCGCTGGCGGCGGCCGCCGACGTGCAGGAGCACTATCGGGTCGAGCTGCTCGGCGCGGCCGACCGGGTCAGCGAGCGCGTCTATGCAATCTCGGCCGAGCGCCGGCTCGAGCACCCGGCGGTGATCGCGATCGTGCGCGCCGCCGGTCAGGAGGTGCTCACCGGCGCCGGCGGGCGTGGCGCCCCGGGCTGATCGGGGCGCCGGCGGTCAGCAGGACCCGCAGTCGCTCGGGCAGCTGGCGCAGCTCTCGGTCGGCACGCAGAAGCCGTCGCCGCAGCCGGCGCAGCCGCCGCAGTCGCCCGGGCAGGTGGCGCAGCTCTCTGGCGCCTGGCAGCGGCGATCGCCGCAGAACGGGGCGCAGAAGCCGCAGTCCGCCGTGCAGCTCATGCAGCTCTCGATGCCGTTGCAGGCGCCGTCGCCGCAGACCGCCGGGCAGGGGCCGCAGTCCTGGCCACAGAAGAAGCAGCTCTCGAGCGGGTCGCAGACGCCGTCGCCGCATCGGCCGCACGCGCCGCAGTCCTCGACGCACGAGCGACAGTTCTCGGTCGCGGGATCGCAGACCGTGTCGGCGACGCAGCCGCACGGTCCGCAGTCGAGGGCGCAGCGCTGGCAGTCCTCCCCGGCCTCGCAGACGTCGTTGCCGCACCAGGGGTCGGTGCAGGCGGCGCAGTCGGGGCAGGCGCAGCTCTCGAGTGGGTCGCAGGTGCCGTCGCCGCAGCGGCGCGGGCAGGGCGCGCAGTCGGCCGCGCAGTTGATGCAGTACTCCCCGTCGGCGCAGAAGCCGTCGCCGCAGCCGGCGCAGGCGCCGCAGTCGTCCGGGCAGCTGGCGCAGCTCTCGTGCCGCCGGTCGCAGGCGCCGTCGACCGTGCAGGCGCACGGGCAGTCGACCGCGCAGCCGGCGCAGTCCTCGCTCGGATCGCACAGGCCGTTGCCACAGGCCTGCACGCAGGCGCCGCAGTCGCCCGGGCAGTCCCAGCAACCCTCGCCGTCGCTGCACCGGCCGTCGCCGCACTCCGGGCAGGGGCCGCAGTCGGCGGGGCAGCTCTGGCACCACTCGGTGTCGGTGCACCGCCCGTCGCCGCAGGTGTGCGGCTCGCCGCACGACCCGCAGTCGGTGGGACATCCCTCGCAGCCCTCGCTGGCGGCGCAGATCGTGTCTCCGCACGACGCCGGGCAGGTGCAGTCGGTGCAGGTGCAGGCCTCCGACGGGGCGCAGGTCCCGTCGTCGACGCAGGCGAGGCACAGGCCGCAGTCCTCCGGGCAGGCGGCGCAGGACTCGCCCGCGCTGCACTCGCCGTCGCCGCAGCCGCAGGTGCAGTCGTCCGGGCAGACGGTGCAGCTCTCGCCCGGGTCGCAGCGCGCGTTGCCGCAGCTGCAGGCGCAGTCGGCCGGGCAGCCGGCGCAGTTCTCGTCCGCGTCACACACGCCGTCGCCGCAGCTCGAGCAGGGGCAGTCCGGGTTGCAGGTGCGGCAGCTCTCGCCGGCGGTGCAGACCCGGTCGCCGCAGCGGCAGGCGCAATCGCCGGGGCAGCTGAGGCAGTTCTCGCCGGCCGTGCAGCGCTGGTCACCGCAGCGCGGCGGGTCGTCGATCGGCCGGCGGGCGCCGTCGCTGCAGGCGCTCGCCGCGCCGAGAACGACGAGCCAGGCCAGTCGTCGTCGCGTCATGGCGGAACTCTACCGCGCTCCGACGCGGCGTGCACGCCGCCCGTCGTCGCCTTGGGGCGCGGGCCCTGCCGGCGCCGGGGGGCCGGGCGTTGCGCAGCCGGCTGGCGCGGTCTATAGGCGGGCGCGATGTCCGAGAGCGCGACGCGAGCCGGCGGTTGGGTCGAGGTGCCCTATCGGGTGATCTACGGCGACACCGACGCGATGGGGATTGTCTATTACGCCGCCTACCTGCGCCTGTTCGAGATCGGTCGCAACGAGCTCTTGCGCGCCCACGGCGGGACCACGGCCGACCTGGAGCGCGAGGGCATCCTGTTGCCGGTGATCGAGGTCGGGGCGCGCTACCTCGCCTCGGCGCGCTACGACGACGCGCTGGCGATCCTGGCCCGCACCGAGAAGGTCGAGCGCGTGCGGGTGCGCTTCACCTACCGCCTGGTTCGGGTCGATGATCGTCGGGTGCTCACCGAGGGCTTCACGGTGCACGCCTGCGTCGGTGCGGCGAGCGGGCGGGCGACGCGCCTCCCTGAGGCGTTTCGCCGCCGCCTCCTGGCGACGCGCGTGACCGCCGGTGAGGCGGCGCAGTGACCGAGGTCGCGGTCATCGGCGGCGGGGTGGTCGGCCTGGCCTGCGCGGTGGCCGCCGCCGAGCGCGGCCTCGAGGTCACCGTGATCGAGCGGCGCCGGCGGCTCGGCGAGGAGGTCTCGGCGCGCAACAGCGGCGTGCTGCACGCCGGGCTCTACTACCCGGCCGGCTCGCGCAAGGCCACGGCCTGCGTCGCCGGCCAGGCGCTCCTCTATGAGCACTGCTCCCGCTGGCAGGTGGCGCACCGGCGCACCGGCAAGCTGGTGGTCGCCGCCGAGGCGGCCGAGGTGCCGCTGGTCGAGGAGCTGTGGCGTCGGGGCACCGCCAACGGCGCGCGCGGGCTGGAGCTGCTCGACGGCCGGGAGGTCGCGCGTCGCGAGCCGCTGGTGCGC
>JBFYZW010000521.1:0-3338 GCA_041309305.1 Deltaproteobacteria bacterium
CGCTTCTCGATCCACGTCGGCGCCGGGCTCGGCGAGCAGGGGAACCTCCCGACCGCAGACGGCCTGGTGCTGTACGGCGGCCTGGCCTTCCGCGGCCAGCTCGAGCCGTGGCTCGGCTGGCAGGTGCTCGGGGCCGGGATCCTGCTGCCCGACTTCGGCGAGGAGGTCTACCACCTCGACCTGTTCGGCGCGGCGACCTTGCGCCTCGGGCCGGTGGGGGACCTGTGGTTCCTCGGCCTCGGCCCGTGGGCCGGACCGCTCGTCGTCCTCCACAGCCCCGGCGGCGCCAACCCCGTCGCCTTTCTTGTTGGCGGCCTGCTCGAGACCGGGCTGTTGGTCGGCGACGACAAGGAGCTCGAGGTCGGTCTGAAGCTGCGCTACGGCAGCAGCATCGAGTTCACCGGCGGTTTCGCCTTCGACGGCTGGCTGTCGATCGGCTACGGCTTCTGACCCACCGCCCGTGGCGGGGAGCGCTCCAGCGTCTTCGGCAGGCGACCGCCGTGCCGTGGCATTCCCTCGTTCGCGGCGTTAATCTGCGTCAGCTCGTGAGGTGCATCATGGGCGTCTGCCGCCGCGCCGTGAGTCTTCCGCTCCTGCTGCCGGTGATCGCGCTCGCCGCGCGGCCGGCGTCGGCGCTCGAGCCGATCGCCTCGTTCGGCTCGAACCCGGGCGAGCTGACGATGGCCGCCCACCTGCCGGAGGGGCTGCCAGCCGGCGCGCCGCTGGTCGTGATCCTCCACGGCTGCAGCCAGACCGCCGCCGACTACGCCGCCGGCAGCGGCTGGCAGACGCTCGCTGACACGCTCGGCTTCGCGCTGCTCGCGCCCGAGCAGAAGACGAGCAACAACGCCAACCGCTGCTTCAACTGGTTCGAGCCCGACGACATCGCTCGCGGCGGCGGCGAGGCGCTCTCCATCCGCCAGGGGATCGACACGCTGCTCGTCGACCAGGAGCTGGATCCGGCGCGGGTCTTCATCACCGGCCTGTCGGCCGGCGGCGCGATGACCGCGGTGATGCTGGCCGCCTACCCCGAGCTGTTCGCCGGCGGCGCGATCGTCGCGGGGATCCCCTACCGCTGCGCGCTGGAGCTACTCGACGCCTGGAGCTGCATGAGCCCGGGGCGCGATCGCTCGCCTGACGCCTGGGGCGACGAGGTGCGCGGCGCGACCAGCTTCGCCGGGCCCTGGCCGCGGGTGGCGATCTGGCATGGCGACGCCGACACCACGGTGGTGCCGCGCAACGCTGACGAGGGGGTCGAGCAGTGGCTCGACGTGCACGGCCTGTCGCCCGCGGGCTACGAGGACGAGCTGCTCGGCGAGGTCGAGCACCGCGCCTGGCCGGCGCTCGGCGCCGCCTCGCTGGTCGACGCCTACCTGGTCCCCGACATCGGCCACGGCGTACCGGTCGATCCGCCCGGGGGCTGCGGCACCGCCGGCGCCTACGTCCTCGACGCCGGCATCTGCCACGCCGCGGTCGCAGCCGCGCTCTGGGGCCTCGCCTCGGACGGTGATCCACCGAGCGTGTCGATCACCGCGCCGCAGCCGAACGCCGCGGTCACCGGCGTCGTCAACGTCACCGTCGCGGTGACCACCGACGACACGGTCGCGGAGGTCGAGCTGCTCGTCGACGCGAGCCCCGTCGCCAGCGAGAGCGCCGCGCCGTACGAGCTCACCTGGGACACCACGCTGGTCGCGAACGGCCCGCACGCGCTGCAGGCCCGCGCCACCGACGGCCACGGCCGGCGTGGGACCTCGCCCGTCGTGCCGGTGACGGTCAGCGGCGGGCTCACGCCGGCGCCGAGTCCGGCCTGCGAGACGTTCACCGCCGGCTACGACTGGCCGCTGTGGAGCAACGACGGCTTCGACCTGGTCGCCGCCAACGCGACGCCGGGGCCAACGAGCCAATCGGCGCACGCGCGCGTCACCTCCGGCGACGGCTGCGACACGACGCTGCGCCGGGCCAGCCTCACCCGCCAGGTCGACCTCGCCCCCGGCGCCCGGCTCACCTACCGCCGGCAGCTGGCGCTCGACGCGGCGGTCAACATTTCGAGCCACGCGACGTTTCGCGTTCTGATCGACGGCGCGGTGGTCGACGAGCAGGCGGTGACCTTCGCCGAGCTCGCTGAGACCAGTTGGGTCGACCGCGAGCTCGAGCTCGGAGAGCACGCCGGGACCGACCGCCAGCTGGTGTTCGAGGTCGAGGCGCTGTCCACCGTCTGCATCCCGGTGACCGCCGAGGTGTGGCTCGACGATCTCTGCCTGGTGAGCGCCGCGACCGCCGACGGCGCCCTGCCCCCGGACGGTGGGCCGAGCGGTGATTCAGCGCTGGCGCCGGGCGATCTGCCCGGCGGCGACCCGACGCCAGCCCCGGTGGTCGAGGGGCCGGCGCCCGGCTGCGCCTGCCGGACCGGCGGCGCCGCCGTGCCCGCCCTGGTCCTGCTCGCCGGGCTCCGTCGCGGCCGCCGTCGGTTCGCGTGACCGATCGCTTCCGGAAGCCCGGGGTCACGCCCGAGCGACGAACAGCGAGACCGCGCCGAAGCTGAAGCGGGTGACCGCCACCTCGCGCAGGCCCACGCGCGCGATCGTCGCGGCGAACACCTCGGGGGGCGGGAACGCGGCGATCGAGCGCTGCAGGTAGGCGTACTCCTCGGCGCCGGACAAGAGCCGGCCGAGCAGAGGGACGACCCGGTGGACGTGCAGGCGAGCCAGCGCCGACAGGCCGCCGCCGGACGGCTCGGTGAGCTCGAGCACCGCCACCCGCCCGCCCGGCCGGACCACCCGCGCCATCTCGGCGAGGGCGCGCTCCCGATCCGGGACGTTGCGGATGCCGAAGGCGATGCACGCCGACGCGAAGCTGTCGTCCGCGAACGGCAACGCCTGCGCATCACCCTCGACCAGCGTCAGGCGCTCGGCGAAGCGCGCGAGCTTGATTTGCGCCGAGGCGAGCATCGCGGCGCTCTGATCGAGGCCGACGACGCTGGCGTTCGGCTGCGCGTCGAGGATGGCGGCGGCCACGTCGCCGGTGCCGGTGGCCACGTCGAGCACGCGGTCGCCGTCAGCCAACGCCAGGGCGCGGACCAGCGCCCGGCGCCAGCGCTGGTCCTGGCCGAGGCTCATCACCCGGTTGAGCAGGTCGTAGCGCCGGGCGATGCCGTCGAACATCGCGCCGCTGCCGGGGCGCCGGGCATCGTGGTTGGGTCGAGGTGACGCGCCCATGGACGACACTATCGGGATCCGAGCGCCGCGACACAAGGCCCCGGGCGCGCGCGCGCCGACGCGCGGCTCAACCGAGCAGCGGCAAACGCAGCAGCGCCGCGCCACCCTCGATCAGCACCGCGT
>JBFYZW010000522.1:0-14540 GCA_041309305.1 Deltaproteobacteria bacterium
CGCGCAGGCCGCCGCGCTCGAGCAGGCGCTCAAGGCCGAGGGCCTGGCGGCGCGCGTGCTGGTGGTGATGCGCTACGCCCCGCCGCGGGCCGTCGCGGCGCTCGGCGAGGCGCGGCGCGATTGGTCGGACGCGCGCTGGGTGGCGCTGCCGCTCTACCCGCAGTACTCCTTCTCGACCACACGCTCGAGCCTGAGCGAGCTGAGCGCCTTGATGACCACGCCGGAGCAGGAGCGCCTGCTGACCATCACCGGCTACCCGACCGACCCGCTCTACCTCGAGGCGATGGCCGCCTGCGTGCGCGAGGCCCTCGCCGAGGTGCCGGCGCACCTGGCCGAGCAGACCGAGCTGGTCTTCTCCGCCCACTCGCTGCCGCTCCGGATGGTGCGCCAGGGCGACCCGTACCCGGAGCACGTGCAGCAGACGATGGCCGGCATCCTCCGCCGGCTCGATCGGCCGCCGCCGGCCCGGCTATGCTACCAGAGCCGCATCGGCCCGGTGCGCTGGCTCGGCCCGTCGACCGTCGAGACCTTGCGCGGGCTGGGCCAGGCCGGCCGGCGCAGCGTCGTCGTCGTGCCGATCTCGTTTGTCTCCGAGCACCTCGAGACGTTGCACGAGCTGGACGTCGAGCTGGGCGAGCTGGCCCGCGGCGCCGGGATCGAGAGCTACGTCCGTGCCCGGACGCCGGGCAGCCGCCCCGAGCTGATCGCGGCGCTCGCGCACCAGGTGCGGCACGTGTTGCCGGGCCGCGGCCACACCTGAGCCGGCGCTCGCCGGCGACTCCTCGCGCCTCAGAGCATGATCAGATCGTCGTCGGTGATCAGCTCGTAGTCGTCGGCGCTCATCAACGCCTTGGTCTTCTGGATCCGCTCGGCGGTGATCTTCGCCAGCTCGGCCTTCAGCTCCGGGTGACGCGCGACCAGCGAGGCGAAGTCGCGCTTGGGCAAAAAGAGCAGCTCGCCGCGGGTCGTCGCCGTGCAGGTGGCGGTGGTCGGTGAGTCCTGGATCAACGCGATCTCGCCGAAGACGTCCCCCTCCTTCAGCGTCGCCAGCTTGAGTTTCTGCGCCCCGTCCTTCTTGGTCACCTCGACCGCGCCCTTGAGGATGAGGAACAGCCCTTGCCCCTCCTCCCCCTCGCCGATCAGCTCGTCGCCCGGGTCGACCGGGAACTCCTGGAAGCGCTTGATGATCTCGGCCCGGACACCACGCGGGAAGGGCCGGAAGATCGGGTTGGTGCCAGTGAGGTTGCTGAGGAAGCGCTCGTGGGTGAACGCCTTGAGCGCCTGGGTCAGCGAGGCGAGCTGGTGGGCCTGGCTCTCGAGCGCGGCGCGCTTGAGCTCGAGCAGATCGCAGTCCTCCACCGCGGTCACCGTCGCGGTGCGCGGCGCCTTGGAGATCAACGCCATCTCGCCGAACACCGCGCCGTGATTCAAGCGGGCGAGGGTGATCGTCCGCTTGTCCACCCGTCGGGTAACCTCGACCTGCCCCTCGGCGAGGATGAAGAACGACTCGCCCGGCTGCCCCTCCTCGATCACCTTCTGCCCGGCGACGAAGCGGCGCAGCTGCAGCCCCTCGAGCACCGCCGCGAAGGCGTCCTCGGCGAGGCTGCTGAACAACGGGATCGCCGGCAGCTTGTCCGGGTACTTGGCCGTCCCCTCGAGGTTGGCCGCCACCTGCACCGCGGCGGCGAGCAGCTGCTGGCCCCCCGGGCCGGGCCACGGCGCCACCGGGTCCTTGTCGGTCGGCACTCGCCGGCGCAGGCCGGGGACCTCGGCGCTGACCCGATCGCTGTCGCGCGAGTAGAGCTGCACCATGACGTCGATCAGATCCGCGAGGCTCGGGTCGATCAGCGCCGCCATCTTGGTGGCCACCAGCCCCTGCAGCGGCTGGCCGCTCTTGATCGCGTGCCAGGCGAGGGCCTTGTAGATCTCGAGCGCGCCGGCGTGGGCCTTGAAGTTGAGCAGGGTGTCGGCGACGCGGAACCGCGCCCGCCAGAAGTCGGGCACGGCGCGGACGCACTGGAGGTAGGCGACCAACGCCTCGCCGTACTTACCCGCCCGCAGGCAGCTCTCCGCCGCCTGGAAGGTCTGCAGGGCACTGGCGCCCATCGTTCACTCCTTGTCGGATTGCTCGGCGGTGACCGCGGCCTTGATCACGCGCGCGAACTGCTCGACCGCGGTGGTCGCCTCGTTGAGCGCGGTGGTCTCACCGGTCTCGAGGTACTCGCCGAGGCGACCGAGCGCCGCCTCCATCAGGCGGGCCTCGGCGATCAACACCCGGTCGCCGCTCGCCTTGCAGGCGTAGATGATGTCGACCAACCAGAACAGCTGCTCGCGGAACCGCCCCTGCGGCGGTCGCCGATGCAGCATGCGCGAGATCCGCTCGACGGCCATCGTCCGGCGCCCCCTCAGTTCGGTCGCAGCTTCGGATCTCCCACCGCGCGGCAGCTGCCCTTGCCGACGAACATCTTCTCGATAAACGAGCGCAGCAACCCCACGTCGTTCGGATGGGTCTCGATCAGCTTGCGCTCGTTCTCCGGCAGGTCGGCGATCTTCAAGGCGACGACCGCGTGGATCGTCTTGTCGCCCTCCTTGCGGAAGCTCGAGATCCGGTAGCAGGACATCTCCTTGAACGAGCGCTGCAGCCAGAGCTTGAGGCCGTGATCATCCAAGACCTGGGTGGCCCGATCCTTGATTTTGACCTCGACCTCGCCTTCAACGAACATGGGTCACTCCCGCCGGCGCCGCACAAGCCGGTGCGCAGGACCATATCCGACCAGGCCGGGCTATCGCAACAGCCGCATCAGGCAGGGTAGCGGCCGGTGATGAAGTTGACCAACTGCTGGATCTGCACCTCGCGGTCGCCGACCGCCCAACGGGTCAGATCGCCGATCGAGACCACGCCGACCAGCTGCTGGCCGTCGAACACCGGCAGGTGCCGGCAGCGCTTCTCGGTCACCACCGCCATCGCGTCCTCGACCGAGAGCTCCGGCCGGACGACGACGATCTCGCGCGTCATCACCTCGGCGACGCGGGTCGTGCCCGGCTCACGCCCCTCGGCGATGACGCGGCGCATCAAATCCCGCTCGGTCAAGATCCCGACCAGGCGCTCGCCGTCCAGCACCAGCACCGCCCCGGTGCCGTTCGTGCGCATCAGCCCGGCCGCGTCGCGCACGCTGGCCTCCGGCGCCACGGTCACCACCTTGTTGCCCTTGCTCGCCAAGATTGAACGGAGCTGTCCGGTCAGCATCGCTTCCTCCTCCAACATGGTCTTGGGGACCCCTTGGCGAAGGTACGCATCCAGCCGTCGATGTCAAACGGCGCCGGCCGTGGTGCACAACACCCTTGTCCTCCACCCACGACTATGGGTATAAGCCCCCCTCGCGCCCGGGTGGCGGAATTGGCAGACGCGCTAGGTTCAGGTCCTAGTGGGGGCAACTCCGTGGGGGTTCGAATCCCTTCCCGGGCACCACCTCTCTCCAACCGAAAGCTCGCCATCATGCCGACGTCGATCTGCTTGTTGGTCGCCACCAGCACGCTGGCGGCCGATGTCGCGCCCATCCCGTTCGAGAAGGTCGTGCTCGAATCGAACGGGCTCGAGGTGATCTACAGCCAGAACCAGGCGCTGCCGCTGGTGTCGGTGAACATCTGGTACCGCGCCGGCCCGCGCAACGAACCGCCCGGACGCACCGGCTTCGCGCACCTGTTCGAGCACCTGATGTTCCAGGGCTCGGCGCACGTCGGTGACGACCAGCACTTCCGGCTGCTCGAGACCGCCGGCGCGAGCATGATCAACGGCACCACCGACTACGATCGCACCAACTACTTCGCCACCGTGCCGAGCAACCAGCTCGAGCTGCTCCTCTGGCTCGAGAGCGACCGGATGGGCTTCCTGCTCGACACGTTGACCCAGGAGAAGCTCGACAACCAGCGCCAGGTGGTCATGAACGAACGGCGCCAGTCGATCGACAACGCCCCGTACGGGCCGAGCAGCGAGCGCCTGGTGCAGCTGCTCTTCCCCGCCGACCACCCCTACTACGGCTACGTCATCGGCTCGATGAGCGACCTCGAGGCCGCCTCGCTCGACGACGTGCGCGGCTTCTTCACCCGCTACTACGCACCAGCCAACGCCACGCTGGTCATCGCCGGCGACTTCGACCCGACGACGACCCGCGCGCTGGTCGAGCGCTACTTCGGCAGCCTCCCCCGCCGGCCGGCGCCCGAGCCACGCACCGTGACCACGCCGCCGCTCGCCGGGGAGAAGCGCGTCGAGGTGGGTGAGCCGGTGACCCTGCCGCGCGTGCAGATGGGTTGGCTGACGCCGCCCTACTTCGCGCCCGGCGACGCCGACGCGGATCTGCTGGCCGCGATCCTCGGCCACGGTCGCGCCAGCCGCCTCTACCGCCGTCTGGTCTACGAGCTGCAGCTGGCCCAGGACGTCGACGCCGCGCAGGAGTCGCTGGCGCTGGCGTCGATCTTCACCGTCACCGTGGTCGGCCGCCCCGGCGTCGCGCCCGAGCGGCTCGCCCAGGAGGTCGACGCGGTGCTCGCCGAGCTGCGCACCACCCCGCCGACCGAACGCGAGATCGAGCGGGTGCGCAACACGGTGCTGACCGGCACGCTGACCACGCTGCAGTATCTGGGCGGCTTCGGCGGCGTCGCCGACCGCCTGAACACCTACAACCACTACCTCGGCGATCCGGGCGCGCTCGCGCGTGACCTGGAGCGCTACCGCGCGGTGACCGGCGCGACGCTGCTCGCGTTCGCCCGCGATCACCTGCGCGCCGACGCCCGCGCGGTCGTCACCACGGTGCCCCAGCCATGAGCCGCCAACGCCTCGTTCTCCTCGCCGCTCTGCTCCTCGGCGCGTGCGCTACGCCCGGCGCGCGCCTCGCGCCCAGCACCCAGCCCCCGGGAGACTGGCGGACCGCGCCGCCCGCCGGCGGTCCACCGCCGGCGCTGCGCGCTCCGGTCCCCGAGCGCCATGTCCTGGCCAACGGCCTGACCGTGCTGCTCGTCCACCGCCCCGGCCTGCCGTTGGTCCACACGACGATCATGATCCGCGCCGGCGCGGCGCAGGACCCGGCCGATCGCCCCGGACTGGCCGGTCTCCTCGGCGAGCTGCTGCGCGCCGGGACGACGACGCGCTCGGCCGCCGAGGTCGCCGAGGCGATCGAGACCCTGGGCGGCAGCCTGGAGATCGACGTCGATGACGACGCGATGACCGTCTCGACCTCGGTGCTGGAGGAGCACCACGCCCAGGCGATGGCCCTGCTCGCCGACGTCGTGCAACGACCGGCGCTCGCCGCCGACGAGCTCGAGCGCGTCCGAGATGAGCGGCTCGCCGCGCTCGCCGCGGCGTTGGCCGACCCCGGCTACGTCGCCGCCGCGACCTGCCGGCGAGAAATCTTCGGCCCGCACCGCTACGGCCACACGCCGCTCGGCACCGCCGCGACGATCCGCGCGGTGAACGAATCGGAGCTGCGCGCCTTCGTCGCCCGCTACCTGCGCCCGAGCAACAGCGCGGTGATCCTGGTCGGCAGCCTCCCGCCTGCCGCGGCCCGCGCCGCGGCCGAAGCCCACTTCGGCGCCTGGTCGGACACCGGCGGGACGCCGCCACCGCTCGCCGCGCCGGTCGCGCAGGAGCCCTCGCTGCTGGTGATCGACAAGCCCGGCGCCCCGCAGACGCAGCTCTGCGTCGCGCACCTCGGCGTGGCGCGCCGGCACCCCGACTACCTACGGCTGATGGTCGCCAACGCCATCCTCGGCGGCTCCTTCTCCAGCCGCATCAACATGAACCTGCGCGAGGACAAGGGCTACACCTACGGCGCCCGCTCGCACTTCGAGATGCTGCGCGCCGGCGGCGCCTTCGTGGTCAGCACCGCGGTCGAGACCGCCGTCACCGCGCCGGCGGTCGGCGAGATCGTCAAGGAGCTGGTGACGATGCGCGAGGCCGACGTGCAGCGCGAGGAGCTGACCACAGCGAAGAACCGCTACAGCCTGTCGCTGCCCGGCTACTTCCAGACCGTGCGCAGCGTTGCGGCGATGGTCGGCAACATCTACCTCCACGAGCTGCCGCTCGACTACTACCAGACCCTGCCCGCGGCGGTCGACCAGATCGGCCTCGCCGACGTCCGTCGCGTGGCGCAGGAGGCGCTCCGACCAGAGGCCCTGCACATCGTCGCCGTCGGCGACGCCGCCGCGATCAGCGACGCGCTGCAGGCGCTCGGACGCGGCGCGGTCCGCCGCGAGGCGCTGCCGGTCGTCGACCTCGCCCCGGAGGAGTGACGATGGGCCCACGGCACACCGCCGGCCTCGGCGCCGCGCTCTGCCTCTGGGCCGCCCTCACCTCCCCGGCCGGCGCGGCGAGCGCCGCCCGCGCCCCGGAGAGCTTCGAGCGCTGGCTGCCGCCGGTGAAGCTCCACCCGCTCGAGGAGCAAGCCCTCGGCGCAGTGCGCGGTTTCGCGCGCCAGCAGGGGCTGCGCTTCCGCCTCGACCGCCGGTTGATCCGCGCCGCGCGGGCAGCGGCGAGCCTGGGGCTCGGCGCCGCGCCGGACGCCGCCGACACCGACGCGCTGCGCGCGCTGGCCCACCGCTGGGGTTGGACCGATGGCCAGCTCGCGATCGTCACCGTGCCGGCCGCCGACGCCGCGACGCTCACGACCATCGTCGGTGACGAGCTGCGCCGCCACCTCAGCGGCCAAGCGTTGAATCGTGTCGGCGTCGGCGTCGCCGCGACGGGCGCGGGCGAGCGTCGCCGCCTGGTGCTGCTCTTCTCCCGCCGGCTGGTCCACCTGCTCCCCACCCCGGGCCTGCTCACCCCGGGTGCGCCGCTGCGCACCAGCGGACGTTTGCCGCCGAGCACCGCCGAACCGACCGCGGGCCTCGAGCTGGTCGTCCAGCTGCCGTCGGGTCAGACGGTCCGGCCGCCGGTCGAGCGGCATCAGCGGCGCTTCAGCGCCGAGCTGGTGCCCGGCCCCGAGCCCGGCGTCGCCCGCGTCCAGTGGCTCATCGATCGCGGGCGCGGTCCGGAGGTCGCCGCCCTCTTCCCGGTGGTCATCGGCCACGCCGCGCCGGCGCCGGCCCCGACTCCGCTCGTCACCGACGGCTCCACCCCCGACGACGATCCGACCACGACCCTGACCGGCCTCATCCTCGGCGCCCGCGAGGCGGAGGGCGAGGCGTTGCCGATGACCAGCGCGGTGCTCGCCGAGCTGGCCCGTCGCCACGCCCAGGACATGCGTGACCAGCGCTTCTTCGCCCACGTCTCCCCGACCAGCGGCGATCTCGATCGCCGCCTGCGCAGCCGTGGGATCGGCTTCGTCCGCGCGGTCGAGAACCTGGCGCTCTCCGACTCGGCGGCCGGCGCCTTCCACCAATGGATGCAGAGCCCAGCCCACCGCGCCAACCTGCTCGACGGCCAGGTCAACGCCCTCGGCGTCGGAATGGTCGAGGGGCCCGCCGAGGCCGGCGTCGCGCGCTGGTACGCGGTCGCCGTGCTCGTCCGGCTGGCCGACGACGGCAGCGATGGTCAGCTCCGCCAGCAGGCGAGCGCCGTGCTCGACGCACGACGCCGCGCGCTGCGCCTGCCCCGCCTGCGACGCGACGAGACCCTCGACGCGCTGGCCAGCCGCCACAGCCGAGAGAGCGCGCTGCTCGGCGAGCTGACCGACGTCAGCCCGATCCGCGGCCGGCTGATCGACACGGTGCTCGACGAGACCGAGGCGACGGCGGCCGCGGCCGACGTTTTCCTCGCCGCGACCGTCGAGGCCGTCGGCGGCGCGGCGCACCTCGGCGAGCCGTTCACCCGCGTCGGTGTCGGCGTGCACCGCGACCGCGGGCGCGCCGGCGCTCAACTGTGGCTGACGGTGCTGTTCGCCCGCGACTGAGCGCGCCGCTGTCTTGTTCGCCACCGGACCTCGACGTATGGTTTCGCGATGGCCACGGTCCGCGAGTGGATGGAGCGCCAGCGCCAGGCGCTGCGCGCCGGCAAGAGCCTGCCGCCCGGGCCGCCGGTGTTGCTCGAGGCGGCACGCAACGCCGAGGTCTTGCTGCCCAAGCCGGCCGCGCCGCGCAAGAAGCAGGTCTGGTCGACCCAGCCGTTCACCCTCGACGCCGCCGACGCCGATCAGCACAAGCAGGAGCGCATCGACCGGATGATCGCGCTGCAGCCGTTGGTTGACGAGCAGGCCGAGGTGATCGAGATCGTCCACCAGGGCCAGCACCCCTCCTCGTCGATCTGCCTCGGTCGCGCCAAGCGCAACGACGTGGTCATCGAGGACGAGACCATCTCCTCGTTGCACGCCGCCTTCGAGGACACCGGGGCGGTGCTGCTGCTCATCGACCGGGGCTCATCGAACGGCACCTTCCTCAACCAGCAGCGCCTCGAGGTCGGCACGCCCGAGCCGCTGGCCAGCGGCGACTGCCTGCGCTTTGGCCGCCGGGCCTTCTACTTCCTCTCCGGCGAGCGGTTGCTGCTCTTCCTCGAGCTGCGCCTGGTCAAGCCGGCCGAGTAGGCCTCAGCCCTCCAGCGCGCGCTGCCAGGTGGTGACGAAGCGACACTGGGCCGCGCCATGGTCGACACACTCGCGCCGCTCGGTGCGCACGCCGCGCAGACCCATCGCCGTGTAGATGAGCGTCGCGGCCTCGGTGTTCATCAGGCACATCACCTCGTGGTGAGCGCCCCAGTCGCGGACCGTCGACTCGGCGGTGGTCGGGTTGACGATCGACACCGTCACCTCGCCGCTGTCGAAGTAGGACGACCACAGCCGGTCGGCGAAGCGCGCGTAGAGCTGCGGCGTGACGAACATGGCCATCAGCTTGGCGTAGATGCCCCGGAGCGTCACGCCCATCACCGCCTGCGCCCCCTCCTGCGCCAGCTGCGCCCGAGCCGCCGGCTCCAGCCCGGCGGTCATCCGGTCGAGCAGCGCGTGGATCACCGGCGCCGGGTACCAGGTGGCGGCGAGGATGCCGAGGTGCTCCTGGCTCGGGTCGAAGAAGCGCGCCTGCTCGGCGGGCAGCGCAGCGAGCAGCTGGCGCAGTTTGTCCCCTCCGTGCCGCCGGGCGTACCAGACGACCAGCTCGCGGAAGGCGATCCCCTTGATGCGCGAGATCGGCGGCGCGTGGTCGGGCGACGCGGTCATTCGCCGACTCTACTCGCATCGCGGGTCGAGGACCAGCCGGCGGCGAGCGGCCGCCTCACGCGGCGATGAACTGGCGCTCGACCAGACGTCGGTACAGGCCGCGCTCGGCTTGCATCAGCTCGTGGTGGCTGCCGCTCTGGACCACCCGTCCGCCCGAGAGCACGACCACCCGGTCGGCGCCCTGTACGGTGGACAGGCGGTGGGCGATGATCAGCGTCGTGCGCCGCTCGAGCAGGCGCGCCACCGCTTCGCGCACCAGGTGCTCGCTCTCCGCGTCGAGCGCCGAGGTCGCCTCATCGAGGATCAACAGGCGGGGGTCCTTGAGCACCGCGCGGGCGATCGCCAACCGCTGCCGCTGTCCGCCCGAGAGCTGGATGCCGCGCTCGCCGACCAGCGTCTGATAGGCGTCGGGCAGCGCGGCGACGAACTCGTGCGCGTTGGCCAGCCGAGCGGCCGCCTCGACCTCGGCGTCGGTCGCGTCCAGCTTCCCGTAGCGGATGTTCGCGGCGATGGTCGTCGACAGGAGCAGCGGGTCCTGGGCCACGACGCCGATCTGCTCGCGCAGCCAGGTGGCGCGCAGCGTGCGCAGATCCGCTCCGTCGAGCCGGATCACCCCGGCGTTCGGGTCGTAGAAACGGCAGAGGAGGTTGGCGATGGTCGACTTGCCGGCGCCGGACGGGCCGACGAGCGCCACCACCTCGCCCGGGGCGAGGTGCAGCGCCAGGTCGTCGAGCACCGTGACCTCCGGCCGGCTCGGGTAGGCGAAGCGCACCGCCTCGAAGTCGACCCGGCCGCGCACCGCCGGCAGCGTCTGGCCGCCGTCTCGCTCGATGGCGCTGGTCCGCTCGAGCAGCTCGAAGACGCGCTCGCCGGCCCCGGCGGCGCGCATCAGCTCGGCGTAGATCCAACCGAGCTCGGCGAGGGAGAAGGCGACGATCAGGGTGTAGAGGATGAACGAGGTCAGATCGCCGACGCTCATCTCCTGACGCAACACCAGCCGCCCGCCGGTCCATAGCACCAGCGCGACGACGCCGTAGCCGACAAACGACATCGCGCCGCTGTACCAGGCGGCGCTGACGATGCGCTGACGCGCGGCGACGAACGCCTCGTGCACCGCCCCGCCGTAGCGGCGCGCCTCGTCGGCCTCGCGCGCGAAGGCCCGGACGGTGCGGATGCCCGAGAGCGTCTCCTCGGCGACCTCGTTGGCGCGGCCGAGCGCGTCGTGAAACTGGCGCGCCAGGCGTCGGATACGCCGGCCGAACAGCAGGCTCGCGATCACCGCCGGCGGCACGACCAGCAACATCAAGGTCGCCAGAGGTGTCGAGGTGTAGAAGAGCAAGGCCACGCCGCCGAGCACCGCCGCGCCGCTGCGCAGCCCCATCGACAGGTTGGTGGTCACCGCCCCCTGCAGCGCGGCGCTGTCGACGCTCAGCCGGCTGGTCAAGTCGCCGGTGCGCGTGGCGTCGAAGAAGGCGATCTCCTGGCCGATCACCCGCCGATAGAGCTCCTGACGCAGCTGGACGACCACCCGCTCACCGGCGGTCGCGAAGAGGTAATGGCGCACGGCGGTGGCGCCCCCCTGGACGAGGAAGATGAGCAGCATCGCCAGGCCGGCGCGGTCGACGTCGGCCAGCCCCCCCTCCTGCACAGCCTGGTCGATGATCACCCGGATCGCCTGCGGATAGGCGAGCCCCATCGCACTGCCCAGGACCAAGAAGAACAGCCCGGCCGCGAGCGCCGGCCACTCACCTCGCGCCAGGCGGAGTAGCCGGGCGTAGAGGCGCCAGACACGGCGCGGGTCGTAGCGCTGCGCCGCCGTGGTCGCGGGGTCGTTCGCCGCTGGCGTGCCCGTGGTTGACATCGGCAACTCAGGGTAGTCCGCCGCCTCTCGCTGCTCAAGGGCGCCGCGGTTGCCGGCGGCGCGGTGATGCGGCTACAATGGCGGCATGTCAACGATGCAGCGGCTCACCCGCTTCGGCCTGATCGTGGTCTTCGCTGCGTCCGCCCTGGCGCCGACCGCCACGTCGGCGGCGAAGAAGGGCAAGACCGACCGCGTCGTGGCGCTGGTCTTCACCGCCAAGGGCAAGCCGAACAGTAAGCTCTACGCCGCGGTCTACAACGAGCTGACCCGCGCAGCGAAGAAGGCCAAGAAGGTCAAGCTGCTCCAGGGCGCGGCCTTGAAGAAGGCGATGAAGAAGAAGCCCGAGCCACTGTTCGCCAAGTGCGGCGCCGACATCGCCTGCACTGCCAAGCTCGGCCGCACCGCCGGCGCGGAGCGGGTCATCGCCGTGCGCGTCTCCCCGGCCGGTGCCGACGTCCAGGTGCAGATGGTGATCATCGACGTCGCCGGCCAGGCCCTCCTCGCCAAGGTCGAGGCGGAAGTAACCTCGGTCGCGAAGGCCGGGCAGCTGGTCGCCGCGCACGAGACCGAGTTGTTCGGGTCAGCCCCGGCGGCGGCCGAGGAGCTGCCGCTCGACCTGATCCTCGACACGCCCCCCCCGGCGGTGGCCGACGCGACCGACCCTGAACCGGCCAGTGGCCCGGCGGCCGACGAGCTGCCACTCGAGCTGGCGTTGGCCGAGCCGCCGGCCTCCGATGCCGGCGCAGCCTCCGCGCCGCCCGAGCTCGGGCCCGAACCGGGCCCGCCGCCGGCCGAGGAGCTGACCGCGGTGGCCCTGCCAGCGGTGGTCGCGCCACCGCCATCGACCGAGCGCTCACGCCTGTGGACCTACGTCGGCGTCGGCGTCGCCGGGCTCGGCGCGGCGGCGCTCGGCGCGGGTGGGTACTTCGGCCTGCAAGCGACCTCGATCCGCGACTCGGTCCAGCGCGGCGCCGACGGCGACACCCAGCAGCAAGGCAAACGCAAGCAGGACGACGCCAACGCATCGGCCGGGCGCGCGAACCTGATGTTCGGCATTGGCGGCGGCCTGCTCGCCGCCGGGGGGGCGCTCGTCGCCCTCGACCTCTGGGTGTTCGGGCCCAGCGCACCGACGCCACGCCTGTCGCTCGGCGGCGACGGCGCGGCGCTGGAGCTCGGCTGGCGCTTCTGAGGCTCAGCGAGCAGAGCGAGTAGCCGATGAGCGACCGCGACCACGACCGCCCGATCAAGCAGCTGGCGATCTGCCCGAAGTGTGGCGGCTACATGCGCGGCCAGACCGCCTTCACCGAGGAGGCGCGGCGGCGGGGTTGGCAAGACGACACCCGCCGGCGATCGTTCGGCGGAGTGAGCCTCCGCCAGTTCGTGTGCGAGAAGTGCCATCACACCGAGACCTTCCAGCTCGACGAGCTCGGCGCGATCGACGCCGACGATTGACCGGCCTGCCGTCTGAGCACCCGGTGGCGGCGCCGGTGCCGTCAGGCCGCGGCGCTCAGGGCAGCACCCCGTCGAGCGACTGACGGGCGGCCTCACTGATGGCTGGGTCGGGGTCCTGCGCCAGGCGGCGGAGCACCTGCGCCGCGCTGCTGGTCACGTCGCCCTGCGCCAGCGTCACCAGGCGGCCGATCGCCGCCAGCCGGTACTCGACCGACGCACCGTCCAGCGCCGCGCCCGGCGCGTAGGCCAAGAGCCGATCACGCGCCAACCAGGCGATCTCCTCGTCGGAGTCGGCGACGAACCAGCGCAGCACCGAGCCGCAGCTGAGCACCGGATCCCCGACGCACCGCTCCGCGGCCGCGTTCAGCGCTGCCTCGCGCACCGCCGCATCGCTGTCCTGGGCCAAGAGCCAGAGCAGGGCCGTCCCGCGCAGGCCGCCGAGCAGCGCCGCCCGGCCGGCGGCGAGTCGGCGCAGCTCGACCCGTTGGTCCCGGGCCGCGCGCGTGAGCAGCGCTTCTCGCGTCGGCCAACGCTCGCGCTCAGCCACGGCCAAGACCTCGGCCACCGTCTCGGGCTCCACGTCGCCCGCGTCGCGCAACGCGGCGCTCACCGCCTCGCTCCAGGCCATCACCCGCACCGCCGGCGTCACGGCCGCCGCGACGGCCAAGCGCGCCTCCTCGCCACGCCGGATCACCGCCAGCGCCTCACCGTCGCCCAGATCACACAACCGCTCGACGGTGCCGGCGACGAGCAGGGCCAGGGTCGAGAGCCCGTCCCCGGTGGCGCGATACAAGCCGGCGTTGGCCCCGCTGACCGCCACCAGCCGGGCGCGACGCCCGTGCACGAGCCCGCTCACCGTGACGTCGAGTCGCTGCTCGCGGCGGCAGCCGCTGTCGACGGCGCAGCGCCACAGCTCGTTGCCGGCGAGCAGCAGGGGCGCCTCGGGCTCGGCGAGGAACACCGGGGAGGACTTCGGTCGCCACGGCAGCGCGGTGACGCGCGCCGCATCGAGATCGATACACGCGACCGCCGCCGCGGTCGCGACCCAGATCCGCTCACCGGCGGCCACCAACAGCGCCGGCGGCCCCCGGCGCAGGCTGGCCGGCACCTCGAGCTCGAGCTCGGCGCCGTCGCGCTGGAGGATCCAACGCTCCCCGAGCCGGACGCTCACCGCCGCGACACCGGCGTCGCCGGCCCGAGCGACCACCAGCTCCTCAGCGAGCGGCTCCTCGGCCCCCGGCGTGACCGCCGGCCCGAGCCGTAGGCCGTCCCGGTCGAGCTCGACCGACAGCGCCCCGCGCTGCCAACGTACGCCGGGGCGATCGCGCAGGCACTCGGCGGTCTCGGGCACGCCGAGCGCCAGCGCCAACACGACGGCGATCACGAGCGACTCTCGCCGTCGCCGACCAGCTGCAAGACCTCGGCGTACGGATCGGCGCCCTCGTCGACCACCCGCCGCTCGGCCTGGTGCAGCCGGTCGCCCAACGCCGATCGGCCGCGCTCGAGCAACGCCGCGTCGAGCAGCCGGGTGAAGACCTCGCGCACCTGAACCGCCGCGCGCGTGTGACCGGCCGGCCCGCGGCGGTACGCGCCGTGCGCGTCGAGCTGCGTGACCAGCTCGGCCATCCCCTCCTCGCGGATCGCCACCGAGCGGAGGATCGGAACTTCCCAGTCCGGCTTCTCCGGCGCCAGGGTCATGATCTGATGCAGGCTGCGCGCCAGCTCGTCGGCGCCGTCGTGGTCGGCCTTGTTGATCAGGAAGATGTCGGCGATCTCGAGCAGGCCGGCCTTGATCGCCTGCACGTCGTCGCCCAACCCGGGTACGAGCACCACCACGGTGGTGTCCGCCAACCGCGCGACGTCGACCTCGTCCTGACCGACGCCCACCGTCTCGATCAGGATGGTGTCGAAACCTGCGGCGTCGAGCACGCGGGTCGAGTCGAACGCGGAGCGCGACAACCCGCCGAGCGCGCCGCGCGTCGCGAGCGAGCGGATGTAGACGCCGTCGTCGCCGGCGTGCCGCGTCATGCGGATGCGATCGCCGAGGATCGCACCACCGGAGAACGGGCTCGAGGGATCGACCGCGA
>JBFYZW010000523.1:0-2991 GCA_041309305.1 Deltaproteobacteria bacterium
GTGCGCTCGGCGTCGAGGTCTCGGCGCCGAGCGTCCCGCCGGTGGCCGCGATCGCCGCGCGCGCCGAGGCGCTCGCCGCGCACGTGCGCGGGCTGCCGTCGGGCAAGGTGAACATCATCGCCCACAGCATGGGCGGGCTCGACGCGCGCTACGCGATCAGCCGGCTGGGCCTGGCCGACCGGGTCGCGGCGCTGGTCACCATCGGCACGCCGCACCGCGGGACGCCGGTGGCCGACGCCGGGATGGCGGCTCTCGGGGCGACGGTTGGCCTCGGGCCGCTATTGGCGATGGTCGGCTTCAAGGCCTTCCTCGATCTGACCGAGAAGAGCGCGGTGGCGCTGAACCGGGAGGTGCGCGACGCGCCAGGCGTCTACTACGCCTCGGTGATCGGCACGGTCGACGGGGAGAAGGGTCCGGTGCACCCGCTGCTCCGGCCGACCCTGCGCTTTTTGCGCGGGCGCGGGGCGGCGAGCGACGGGATGGTGCCGGCCGACTCGCAACGGTGGGGGAAGGTGATTGCGCGCATCCGGGCCGATCACTGGGCGCAGATCGGCTGGACCGAGGGGTTGGACGCGCCGGCGCTCTACCGGCGGCTGTGCGAGCACCTGCGCGCAAGGCGCTGCTGACCGCGCTCAGCGATCAAAGAGCGCAATGAGGTCACGCGCCTCACCCTGGCCAATCGCCAGGCTGCGGCCGTGCAGGTCGTCCTCCCACAGCCAGCCGCCGTCGGCGCCGCGGCGGGTGTGATCCAGGAGCGTCGGTAGGCGACCGCGCCTCGGGCGGCTCGGGGGCCTGTGCTCGGCCTGCTCGGCATTAGACGCGCCGTGCATGATGCGTGAGCCAACACTCACGACCGACGGCCCAGGTGGTTTTGAAAGGCCTCACATCCCGGCCTGCGCGGGCCAGTGCGAGAGGCCCCCTGCGCCGCCTGTCGGCGCGGTCGCCACCGCACGAGTCTCCTCGGACGGCTGAGGTCGCTGGACGCCGTACCGACGACGACCGATCACACCCCTGGCGCGCCGGTCGATTGCCGCTGCGCGACCGTTCGGCTACACTCGTCGTCGTTCACTAGGATGAGGGATGCCACGCATCGTCGACAAGCTGGTGGTCACGACGCCGGATCCGGTGGTCCAGCCGCGCTCGCCCGCGACCGGCGACACGACCGTGCGGCGCGCGCCGGACGGGATGGTCATCGCCGGCGCGCCGGCGCCGCCCAGGTCGCTCGACCGCCTGGCCCTGATCGCCGCGGCCAAGACCGCCGACGTGCCGCAGCGCAAGCAGCAGGGGCCGACCTGTGGCCTCTACGCGCTCGGCATGGTCATGGACTTCTGGCACGCCAAGGATCCGACCAACGTCACCGCGTGGGTCAGCGAGCACGACCTGCTCAAGCGCGGTCAGTGCTACAACTATCCACCCAACACCGACGAGCGCATCCTCGACGTCGCCAAGCGCTGTGGTTCCACCGCCCTCGGCCAGATGTTCACCGCCGAGCAGCTGGCGGCCACCGCGGCGCACTTCGGCTATCAGGCGGCGCTCTACCCGCAGGCGACGCTCGAGCAGCTCTACCGGGTGCTCGACGCCGGCCACCCGGCGATCGTCGCCTTCGACGTCGACCGCAACGGCAACCCGGGCGACTTCGGCGGTGACCGGGCGCACTACGCGGTGATCGAGGGCTACTTCGATCTGGACGGCGAGCGGTTCCTGATCGCCAAGCACGGCTGGGCGATCGAGAAGGACCACGTCTGGCGGGCCGTCGACTTCGACCGCTCGTGGCGGGCGCTGCGCGAGACCAGCTTCTACGGCACGCCGGGTGACGGTGTGATCCCCGGCCAGCCCTGGGCGCGCGAGCCGAAGCGGCTGGCGTTGCCGGCGGTCGGGCGCGAGCGGGCGGCGATCGGCGCGAGCCTGGCGACCAAGATCATCGAGGTCGTGCCGCCGGGCGAGGCGCCGGTCGGAGGGCGGCTCGTTGCACCCCCGGCTTGACCAGCTCCCGCGGCTCGGTCCGGCCGAGCTCTGCCGGCCGGCGCTGGCCGACCAGCCCGGCGTGCGCGTCGCCGGCGTCACGCAGCACGGCGGCGGGATGTGCTTCCGCGCCGAGGGGGAGGGGCTGGCGCCGGGGATCTACCTCGAGGTCGAGGGCCTGGCCACGCCGCTGCTCGCCGACGGGGAGGAGCGGTACACGCAGCCGGTCTCGCTCGACGAACAGCCCCGATCCGCGATCGCTTCAGCGACTTCGCCCGAGGACAGATCGCCAACGGGGTGTGCGCGGATCGCGCACCCCCGTTTGGGCGCGCGCCTCGCCTGCGCCGCGATCCGCGCGGGGCGCAGCGCGCCGGACGCTTTCCTGGTTGGCGTCCCCGGGGCGATGGCGCGCGTGCCCGGCCAGAGCCTCGGCCACAGCCCGAGCGGCCGCCACGTCGCGGTCGCCGACCTCGCCGCCGGCTGCCTGCGCGCTCTCGGCGAGGGCGACACCGCGCCGCGCGTCGTCGCCGAGCTGTCGTTGAAGATGGATCCGCTGCTCGCGCCGCTCATCGGGGTCAGTGACGACGGCGTGGCCTACCTGATGGACGCGCGGCTCGAGCGCGGCGACGCGGGGTTGTGCGCGGTCGACCTCGCGAGCGGGAACGTCGAACGGCTGCTCGATCCGCTGCCGGCGCCGTCGTGGATCACCGCCGCGCCGCTTTGCGCCGGCGCGGTGGCGCTGTGCCAGCAGCTCGGCGACGCGCCGCGCGCCCGCCTCTACCGCCTGCCGCCGCGGGCCGCGCCGGTCGAGCTCGGCTCCTGGTCGTTGGCGCAGCCGGCCGAGCTGCCGCTGCCGCTCGGCGAGCGCTGGCTGCTCTGCCAGCTGGGGCTCACGCCCTATCCGCTGGCCACGCACGGGCCGGTGGAGCTGGTGGCGATCTCGACCGACGGCAAGGCGCAGGCGCCGCTCTACCGCGGCGCGGCGCTGCCCGGCCGGCTCCGCCTCGCCGGCGACGCGGTGCTGATCGA
>JBFYZW010000524.1:0-3298 GCA_041309305.1 Deltaproteobacteria bacterium
CCGCGGGACCATCGTCGACCAGGCCGACCCAGCGCCGCAGCCGGCTGCCGGCGAGCGACGCACCCTGGCGTTCGCTCAGATCGAAGCGGAGCGACGAGCTCGACCCCGGGCCGCTCTCGAGCCGCCACAGCCCGAGCGGCTCGTCGCCGCGCCAGACGAGCACGAAGGCGCACAGGCCCCCCGGCACCGGCCGCTCGAGCGTGACGTGCAGCACCTGCGGCTCGCCGTCCTCCCCCAGCTCGCCGAGCTGCAGCCCGATCGCCGCGGCGCTCGCTCCGCCGGCGTCGATCGGCCCGCGCTCGGCCACGCGCGCGGCGAGGAAGCGGAACAGCTGCGAGGCCATCGTCGCGTCGGGCAACAGCTCGAGTGCGCGCCGTTCGTGCTGCACCGCCTCGTCGAGCTCGCCCAGGCGGTAGTGCGCGGTGGCCAGCGTGTCGATGAAGGCGGCCTGCTCGGGCTCCTCGGCGACCGCCTGCGCGGCGGCCTGGCGGGCGAGCTCGAGCGTCGGGCGGCTGGTCTCGGCGTCGGTGACCAAGAGCCAGGCCAGGTTGTTGAGCGCCACCGCCTCGAGCTCGCCGTCCTCGATCAAGACGCGCGCCACCTTCTCGGACTCGGCCGGCGAGAAGCGCGCGGCGTAGAGCACCGCCTGGCCGAGGCCGACCAGGTAGATGCCGATCAAGGTGATCGCCACGGCGCGGAGCACTGGCCCGGCCGGCACGCCGATGCGCGGCTTGGCCGCCGGGGGCAAAAGCAGCGCGGTGACCAGGATGCCGGCGACGAAGCCCCCGGCGTGCGCCGCGACATCGATGCGCGCCACAGCCATCAGCGGCAAGGCGATTGGCAGCGCCGCGTTGATGGCCAGGATCATGATCCACCAGCGCAGCGGCTGACGGAAGCCGAGCGGCAGCTCGGTGCGGAAGCGCAGGTTGGCCCAGGCCATCGCGCCGAGCAGGCCGAAGATTGCGCCCGAGGCACCGACCGACGGACCGCCGGGCGAGAAGAGCGTCGAGGCGCCGGTGGCCGCGAGGCCGGCGCCGAGGTAGACGATCACGAAGCGGGTGACGCCGAGCAGCCGCTCCATCAACACGCCCAGGACCCACAACGCCAGGCCGTTGACCACCAGGTGCAGCCCTCCGGCGTGCAGGAAATTGGCCGAGACCAGGCGGAAGTAGTCGCCGGCGTGGACCAGCGCCGGCAGGTTCGCGCCCCAGCGGATCGGCCCGAGCGGCCAGACCATGCCGTCGGTGAGCAGCTGGTTGACGAACAACACGACGATCAGGCCGAGCAGGCTCTGAGTCACCAACGGGCGGATCTTCAGCGCCTGCGCCGCCAGCGCCCGGCGCCGCGCGGCGAGTTCGGCGAGCGCCCGCCCCTCGGGCTGGGCCATCACCCGCCGGTTGATCTCCGCGATCGCCTGCTCGGCGCCGTCGGGCGAGGCGAAGCAGGCGAACGGCAGCGTCAAGAGCCGCTTGCGCGTCTCGAGCAAGAGCTGCGGGTTGTTGGCGCTGCCGACCACCGCGACGCTCAACAGCTCGCGGTAGGGGATGAGGACGGTCGCACGGCTCTCGGCGTGCTCCGGCGCACGCAGGCCCTCGGCGAGCAGCTCGAGCGCCGGCATCGGCCGCAAACGCACCCACAGCCGCCGGCCCATCCACGCGGTGACGGCCAATGCCACCGCGGCGAGCATCAGCAGCGGCCCGAGCAGCTCGCCGGTCAGGCGCGCCGCGCCGGGGCTGGCGAGCGCGTCGAGGACCGAGAAGCCGACCAGGCCGAGGACCGCCACCGCCGCGAGGATGCCCGCCGACCAAAAGGGCGGCCGCACCAACGCGAAGTGCAGCTCCGACGGTCGATTGTCTTGTGCGTCCATCCTGGCGCTCTCCCAAACCCGACTTCGGCCGCCGGCGCAAGCCTCGCGTCAGCCGAGCTGCTGATAGATGCGGGCGCGAAACGTCACGCCGAGCTCCTCCTCGGCGACGCGACGCACCGCGTCGATGTCGAGCCCCGGGACGGTGACCGCGCTGGCGGTGACCGCGAGCCCGGCGCGCTTGGCCGCGGTGATGAACCCCTTGACCGCCGCCCAGGCGGCGGCGCCGTAGCGCGACGGGCACAGCCGGGCGTAGGTCTCGCCGTCGGCGGCGTTCAGGCTGACGCTCACCGCGTCGAGCACGCGCGCCAGCTCGGGCGTGACGTCGCGACCGTGCACCAGGTTCGCCAGCCCATCGGTGTCGAGGCGCAGGCGGTAACGCTGGCCGTGTGTCGCGCGCACACCGCCGGCGAGCGCACACAGCTCGGTGAGGCGCAACGTCGGCTCGCCGAGGCCCACGAAGACGATCTCGCGCACGTCCGCTCGCCGGCCGAGCTCGTGCGCCAGCGCCGCCTCGAGCTCGGTGAGCGGCGGGTCGCCGTGCAGCCTGAGGTCGTGGCCTTTGAGCCAGTAGTCGTGACGCTCGACCTTCGGGCAGAAGGTGCAGGCGAGCGTGCAGCGGTTGGTCAGGTTCAGGTACAGCCCGTCGCGCAGCAGGTAGGCGAGCGCCGGGCTCGAAGACGCCGGCAGGCGGAAGAGCCGCTCGGCGTTGCGAGCGGTGATCCGGCCGACGTCCTCGGCGTGCAGGCCGACCAACGCCGCGATCGCCCTGGCGGTCTCGACGACGTAGGCCGGCTCGTTGCGCTTGCCGCGGTGCGGGATCGGCGCGAGGTAGGGCGCGTCGGTCTCGATCAGCAGCCGGTCGAGCGGGATCTCGCGCACCGCGGCGCGCAGCGGCTCGGCGTTCCTGAAGGTCACCACCCCGGGGATCGACAGGAAGAGCCCGCGGGCGAGGAAGTCGCGCGCCTCGGCCGCGGTGCCGGTGAAGCAGTGCACCACCCCGCCGGCGGCGGGCAAGCCCTGATCGAGGATCGCCAGCGTGTCGGCGTGCGCCTCGCGGGTGTGCAGCACCACCGGCAGGTCCCGCTCCCGCGCCAGCGCGAGCTCGCGGGTGAACCACGCCCGCTGCACCTCGCGCGGCGCGAAGTCGTAGTGGTAGTCGAGCCCGATCTCGCCGAGGCCCACGACCTTCGCCGCAGCGCACAGCTCGGCGAGGGCGGCCAGGTCGGCGTCACCCACCTTGGCGCTCTCGTGCGGGTGCAGGCCGACGACCGCGAAGATGTCCGCGTGCGCCACGGCGAGGGCCACCGCCTCGCGCGCCCCGGCGACGCCACCCGAGGCGCCGATGGCGATCATCCGGTCGACCCCGGCGGCGCGCGCCCGGGCGATCACCGCCGGCAGCTCCTCGCCGTAGGTCTGGCGCTCGAGGTGACA
>JBFYZW010000525.1:0-6881 GCA_041309305.1 Deltaproteobacteria bacterium
CTGCGCGCCGGCGGCGTGCGCTGGCGCTGAGGCGCCGGCGGTCAACCGCGGCCGAGCAGGCGCAGCGCGTTGCCCCGGTAGATCTTCTCCAGCACGGCGCGCGGCAGGCCGATGCCGTCGATCGTCCAGCGGCCCTGGATCGGCGTCAGGTGCGGGATGCCGCGCGCCCGGGTCTCGAGGTAGCGCCAGTGCACCGCGTAGTAGCGCGCCGCGTCGACGGCGTCGTGCGTCTCGTGCGGGCCGGCCGAGCCGAGCACGAAGTTGCCCGGGCTGACCTGCAGATCGGTGCCGAAGAGGATGCGATCCTGGAACTCGAGGAAGAAGCGGCGGACCTCGGACGGATCCTGCCGGCCGATCTCCGGCAGACGCGCCGCCAGATCGATCCACAGGTTCGGCGACCGGCGCAGCGAGTCGGCCACCGCCGCCAGGTTCTCCGGGAACCCGCCGACGTGCACGGCGATGAAGGTCGTCTGTGGATGGCGGGCGACCATCCGATCGCGAGCGGCGAGCAGCTGCTCGAGCGACGGGAAGTCGGCGCCGAAAAAGCTCCAATCCGGGTGGGCAGACAGCTCCTCCCAGCGCTCGTTCTCGGGCGTCGGCGGCTTGAAGAAGGCCACCGGGTCGCCGGTGTGGATCGCCACCGGCATGCCGAGCTCCCCGGCAGCCCGCCACACCGGGTCGAGCCGCGGGTCGTCGACCGCGAGCAACGAGCCGTCGTTCAGGCGCAGGCCGAGGCCGAGCGACTTGAACACCTTGAGGCCGACCGCGCCGGCCGCCTTCGCCTGGCGCAGGTTCTCCACCGCGCTGGCGCCGTACTCCGGCGTCCCGAAGCCCCGCCAGTCGATGCCGGCGAAGACGAGCAGCTCGAACTCCGGGTGCGCGGCGCCGAGCTCGCGCGCCTGGGCCAGCCGGGCGAGCAGCCCCTCACCGTAGGGGCGGCCGCACAGGTCGGCGGCCATCACCACGCCGGCGCTGCGGAAGGCCTCGTAGGCGAGCGGCGCCACCCCGGCACCAACGTGCGTGTGCAGGTCGATGACCCGCCGCGGCTCGTCGGCGGCGTACGGCGGTCGAACACAGGCGGCGAGCCACAACCCCAACGTCAGGACCGTGAGGCGCATGCCCTCTCCCCTCTCAGACCGTGCGCGAGAAGCGCGGACGATCGTCGTTGGCCCGCGCCGCCAGGTAGGCGTCGAAGGTCATCGCGATGTTGCGCAGGAAGGCTCGGCCCCGCTCGCTGACCTCGAAACCATCGGCGTCGCGCACGACGAGCCCGTCGGCGACAAACACCTCGAGCCGCTCGAGCTCGCGCGCGAAGTGGGCGCGGCAGTCGACGCCGTGCCGGCGGTCGAGCTCGGAGAAGCGCACGCGCAGGTTGCACATGATCTCGATGATCAGATCGCGGCGCAACCGGTCCTCGTCGGTGAGCAGGTGGCCGCGCTCGACCGCGAGGCGCCCCTCGGCGATCGCGGCGCGGTAGCTCGACAGGCGTTTGACGTTCTGCAGGAAGGCGCCGCCGACGTCGGAGATCGCGGTCACCCCGAACGCCACCAGATCGGTCGGCGCGAGCACCGTGTAGCCCTGGAAGTTCCGGTTGAGCCGCCGCTCGTGCCAGGCGACGGCCAGCTCGTCCCTGGGCCGGGCGAAGTGGTCCATGCCGATCGCCTGGTAGCCGGCGTCGATCAGCACGTTGCGCGCGGCGTTGAACATCTGCCAGCGCTCGCCGGCGGTCGGGATGCCATGCTTCTCGAGCTTCTTCTGGTGCGGCTTCATCCACGGCACGTGGGCGTAGCCGAACACCGCCACCCGGTCGGCGCCGAGCTCGACGACGCGGCGGGCCGAGTGACGCAGGTGCTCCGGCGTCTGCCCGGGCAAGCCGTACATCAGATCGATGTTGATGCTCGCGAAGCCCAACTCGCGGCCGAGGTGGAAGACCGCGGTCGATCGGGCGTCCGGCTGGAAGCGCTCGACCTTGGCCTGCACGTCGTCCTGGAAGTCCTGCACGCCCATCGACAGCCGGTTGAAGCCGACGGCCCGCGCCGCGACCAGGTGCTCGCGGGTGGTCACCATCGGATCGATCTCGAGGCCGACCTCGGCGCCGGGCGCGGGCGGGAACGCCGCCCAGACCGCCTCGGCCAGCCCGGTCAGCTCGCCGGGGGTCAGGAAGGTGGGCGTGCCGCCGCCGAGGTGCAGCTGCACCGCCGCCTTCGGGCCGGACAGCGCCCGCACCAGCGCGATCTCGCGCCGCACCGCCTCGAGGTATCCCGGCACCTTGTCGTGGTTGCGCTGCGCGATGACGTTGCAGCCGCAGAACAGACACATCCGCTCGCAGAACGGGACGTGCACGTAGACCGAGATCGGCCGGTCACCGCCGGCGAGGCGGGCGATGGCCTGTTCGGCTCGGGTCGCGTCGAGCTCCTTCCACTCCGGGGCGGTCGGGTAGCTGGTGTAGCGCGGCCCCGGCCGGTCGTACTTGGCGATCAGGTCGGCCGGGACGTCGTGGGCGGCGCTCATCGCGCGGCTCCGGCCTGCCCGTGGCGCTTGACGGTCTCGACCAGCGCCATGACGTTCTCGACCGGCGTCGGCGGCATCACCCCGTGGCCGAGGTTGAAGACGAAGCGCTCGAGGCCGCGCGCTTGAGCGAGGATCTCGCGCGTGCGCGCCTCGACCACCGCCGGTGTGGTCAGCAGCACCGCCGGGTCGAGGTTGCCCATCAGCCCGACCTCGGCGCCGAGGCGCCGCCGCGCGGCGGCGACGCTCACCGACCAGTCGAGGCCGAGGACGTCCGCACCGAGCGCCGCGGCCTGCTCGAGCTGTCCGCCGATGCCGCGCGCGAAGTAGATCACCGGCACCCGCGCCGCGCGCAGCCGGGCGATCACCCGCCCGGCCGAAGCGAAGGCGAAGCGCTCGAGCTCGGCCGCCGGCAGCTCACCGGCGCTCGAGTCGAACAGCTGGACGACGTCGCAGCCGGCCTCCACCTGGGCCAGCGCGTGGGCGGTGAGCAGCTCGGTCAGGCGGTCGAGCAGCGCGGTGGCGACCTCGGGCGCGGTGTAGAGCAGGCGCTTGAGCTCCGGCCAGTGCGGGCTCGGCGCCCCCTCGATCAGGTAGCCGGCCAAGGTCAGCGGCGCACCGACGAAGCCGATCAGGGACTTCTCGGCCGGCAGCTCGGCGCGGGTGAGGCGGATCGCCTCCATGACGTAGCCCATCGCCTGGCGCGGCTCCACCGCCGGCAGCCGCTCGACGTCGTCGCGCGTGCGGATCGGCCGGGCGACGATCGGCCCGGGTGCGAAGCGCAACCCGAGGCCGAGCGCGTCGGCCGGCACGGTGATGTCGCTGAAGATGATCGCCGCGTCGACGTCGAGCAGCCGCGCGGCGTCGAGCGTCGCGCGGGCGCACAGCTCGGGGTCCTTGCAGAAGGCCAGAAAGTCGCCCCCCCGGCGCAGCTGCTGGTAGGCGGGCAGGTAGCGGCCGGCCTGGCGCATCAGCCAGACCGGCACCCGCTCGACCGGCTCACCCAGGCAGGCGCGGCGGAGCAGCGGCCGCAGGTCGTCTCGTGGCGTCACCATCTTCGCCACCTTTACCCGGCGCGCTGGCGCGCGGCAACCGCCGCCCGTCGCTCCGGAGGCGGGGTGCGCTTGTCAACGGCTCGACCGCCGGCGTAAGAATGCCCATCTTCAAGCACGAGCCTGGCGGGTTCCGACCATGGTCGACATCGATGCCTTCTTGGGCGCCCTGCTCTACGTCGTGCCGGCGGTCTACGCGCTCGCCTTCACCGCCTACCTGGTGGTCTTCGCCCGCGAGGCCGGTTGGGCGGTCCGCGCCGCGCGCCCGCTGCTGGTCCTGGCGGTGACCCTGAACCTCGGCCAACTGGTCGCCTTCACCACCCACTACCAGCACATCCCGGCGGTCACCGTGCACCAGGTGCTCGGCGCCATCGGCTTCGCGATCGCCGCCACCTACCTGTGGGTCGAGACGCGCACCCGGACGCCGCACACCGGGCCGTTCGTGCTCGGGCTGGTGCTCATCTGCCAGCTCGACGCGATGCTCCATCCCCGCTTCGGCACAGAGGTGCCCGCGCTGCTCAACAGCGCCGCGTTCAGCGTCCACGTCACCGCGGCGATCCTCGGCTACTCGGCCTTCGGCCTGGCGGCGGTCTATGGCCTGATCTACCTGCTGCTCTACAACGAGATGCGGCTGAAGCGCTTCGGCTTGATCTTCCGTCGCCTGCCGCCGCTCGCGGTGCTCGACACGATGAACTTCTTCGCCGCCGGCATCGGCTTCGCCTTCCTCACCGTCGCGGTGCTGATCGGCTCGTTCTGGGCAGCGCAGGTGTTCAGCGAACAGCTGCTCGATCCGAAGCTGATCGTCGGCTGGGCCACCTGGGCGATCTACGGCGCGGCGCTGTTTGGCCGGCGCTATCGGTCGTGGCGGGGACCGCGGCTAGCCTACTCCTCGGTGCTCAGCTTCGTCGCCGTGCTCCTCTCGATGGTCGTGGTCAACTACCTGCTCAGCCGCTACCACATCTTCTCGTGAGGCGCCGATGAACGTCCTGCTGCTCGGCGTCAACCACCGCACCGCACCGCTCGAGGTGCGCGAGCGGCTGGTCTACCCGCGCGGCGAGGCGGCGACGGCGGTGCAACAGCTGAAGAACGGCGGCTCGCTCGGCCAGGTGATGCTGCTGTCCACCTGCAACCGCACCGAGGTCTACGCCGTGGCCGAGGAGACCGAGCCGGCGGCGGCGCGCATCCGCGAGCTCGTCTTCGCGCCCAAGATCGAGGACCGCGGTTACGTCTACCAGCAGCGCGACCGGCAGGCGATCGAGCACCTCTACCGGGTCGCCTGCGGCCTCGACTCGCTGGTGGTCGGCGAGGCGCAGATCCTCGGCCAGGTGCGCGACGCCTACGAGCTGTCGCGCGCCAGCGCCGCCACCGGCGCGGTGCTGCACCGCCTGCTCTCCGGGGCGCTGCGGGTCGGCAAGCGCGCCCGCCGCGAGACCGAGATCGGCGCCGGTGCGGTCAGCGTCGCCTCGATCGCCGTCGAGCTGAGCGAGAAGGTCTTCGGGGAGCTCAGCGGCCGGCGGGTGCTGCTCATCGGCGCGGGCGAGAACGGCGAGGTCTGCGCCCAGCACCTGCTCGGCAAGAAGATCGCCAGCCTGACCATCGCCAACCGGACGCGGGAGAAGGCCGAGGCCTTGGCCACCCACCTCGGCGGGGAGGTGGTCGCCTTCGACGCGCTCGCCGAGGCGATGGGCGACGTCGACGTCGTCGTCTCGACCACCGGCGCGCCAGAGGCGGTGATCAACGCGAAGATGGTGCGCGAGGCGATGCGCAAGCGCGACCAGACGGCCCTCGTCCTCCTCGACATCGCGGTGCCGCGGGACGTCGACCCCGAGGTCGACGCCATCCCCAACGTCTTCCGCTTCGACCTCGACGCGTTGCAGGAGATCGCCGCCAAGAACCTCGAGCACCGCGCCGCCGAGATCCCGCGGGTCGAGGCGCTGGTGCAGGCCGAGGTGGACAGCTTCGTCGCCTGGTGGGGGAGCCTGCACGCCGGGCCGGTGATCCGCGATCTGCACCGCGCCTTCGAGGAGGTCCGCGCCCACGAGGTCGAGCGCAACGCCAAGCGCTTCGCCCCCGACGACCGCGAGCAGCTGGACATTTTCTCGCGCAACCTGGTGCGCAAGCTGCTGATGGGCGTCAGCCAGGAGATCAAGGGCTACCGGCGCGACCACCCGGCCGAGCTCGAGCGGCTGGCGGCGCTGCGCCAGGTCTTTCACCTCGGCGCCGCCGACGCGGCGCCGGGGGGTGACGACGACGATGACGAGACCTAGCCGCCTCATCCTCGGCACCCGCGGCTCGGCGCTGGCCCTGTGGCAGTCCAACTGGGTCGCCGCCCGCCTGCGCGAGCGCTTCCCCGGCCTGACCGTGACCCTGGAGGTCATCAAGACCAGCGGCGACCGCTTTCAAGAGCAGGCGCTGACGGTGATCGGCGGCAAGGGCGCTTTCACCAAGGAGATCCAGGACGCGCTGCTCGGCGGCGCCATCGACCTGGCGGTGCACAGCCTCAAGGACCTGCCCACCGACCCGGTGCCCGGCCTGCGCGTCTGGGCGCACCCGGCGCGCTTCGATCCGCGCGACGCCTGGATCGGCCGGGACGGGCTGCGCTACGCCGACCTGCCGGCGAGGGCGCAGGTGGCGACCGGCGCGCTCAGGCGCGCGGCTCAGCTCAGGCACCGCTTCCCGAGCGTCGAGGTCGTGCCGATCCGCGGCAACGTCGACACCCGGCTGCGCAAGTTCCGCGACGGAGCGATGCACGGCATGTTCCTCGCCGCCGCCGGCCTCGATCGCCTGGGCCTGGCCGAGGTCATCACCGAGCGGCTGGCGCCCGACGATGTCCTGCCCGCCCCGGGTCAGGGGGCGCTGGCGGTCGAGGGGCGCGCTGACGGGGGCGCCGGCGAGCTGCTCGCCGCGCTCGACGATCCACCCACCCGCGCCCGGGTCACCGCCGAGCGGGCCTTCCTCGCCGCCCTCGAGGGGGGTTGCCAACTGCCGGTCGCCGCGCACGCGACGCTCGACGGCGACACGCTCCACCTCGACGCGCTGGTCGCCGACCTCGACGGGCGGGAGTTGGTGCGCGACGCACGGAGCGGACCCGCCGCCGACGCCGCCCACCTGGGCGAGGCCCTGGCGCGCGCGCTGCTCGACCGAGGTGGGGCCGGCATGCTGGCGCGCGCTCGTCGCGATGTCTGACGCCGCCGCACCACGCGCCGTCTGGGTGACCCGCCCGGTCCCGGCGAACGAAGCCACGGCCGCCGCCGTCGCCGCCGCCGGCTTCGCCGCGCTGCCGCTGCCGGTGTTGGCGATCGCGCCGATCGTCGACCCGCG
>JBFYZW010000526.1:0-20684 GCA_041309305.1 Deltaproteobacteria bacterium
GCGCCGACCGCCCGCGCCGCGCGCACCTCCTGGGCGACGGTCACCAGCTGCGCGCCGCCGAAGAGCAGGTTGTGCAGCGAGACCGCCTTGCGCGTCGCCTGCGCCGCCGACTCCGACGAGAGCGTCGCGCCGGTCACCGCGTCGATGTCCAGGGTCGTGGTCAGCGGGTCGCCGTGGGTCTTGGCGCGGAACTGCTTGAGGAAGGCCTTCTTGTTGATCGGCATCGCCCGCGGGCAGGACATCTCGACGATCACCGTGTCGATGACCACCCCGGCCGGCGTCAGGCCGACCGCGTACTTGTGAAAGCAGGTGCCGAACAGCTCGGGCTGGATGAGCACGTAGGCGGTGCGCTGCCCGCCCGCGTCCTTGCCGGCGTAGAAGACCACCTGGTCCTCGGTCGGCCGCCAGCCGTAGTCGCGCTCGAGCCGCGCCTTCTCGTCGGCGGTGAGCGTCCGGGTCAGCTTCACCGGCTCGGAGCCGGCCGGCAGGAAGGCCTTCACCGCCTCGCCGAGGCTGATGAACTTCACCGCCTCTGCCGCACGCGCGTCGAGCAGCAGGACGACCATCAAAGAGAGCCACCCGAGCCGCATCGCAAGCCTCCAACCGAATCGCCGCGGCGCAGCCTACCCGCGCGCTCGCGCCTGCGCAACGATCCCATCGCCCAGGAACCACACCCTTGTCCGCCCACGGGCCCGTGTCTATAAGATCGGCCGAGAGGAGACCGGTCGATGCGACGAACATGCCCGCCGGTTCTGTGCCCGCGCCCGGCGTTGTGGGTCGGCCTGCTCGGGCTCGCCCTGATCGGCCCGGCCTGCAAGCCCAAGCCGCCGCTGGTCGGCCCGCCCGGCAACGGCACGATCCGCGAGCCGCCACCGCCGCCGAAGGCCGAGGACGAGAACGCCGCGCGGGCGCTGGCCGACGAGGCCAAGGCGCTGCTGACGCAAGGTGACCGCGACGGCGCGGCGAAGAAGCTCGACCTGTTGGTCGAGCTCTACCCGGGCACCGCCGCTGGCGCCCTCGAGCTGGTCGACCGCGCTCGCGCCGCGGCGAGCGCCGGCGAGCTGCTCCGCGCCGTCGAGCTGTACGAGCGGGTCCTCTTCCACCGCCCGACCCTGCGCGACGGCGATCGGGTGCGCGAGGAGTACGCCAACCTGTTGCAGCAGGCGGATCGCCCCGGCGACGCCGCCAACATGCTGCGCTACCTGTTCGAGCAGGCCGAAGACCTGGCCACCCGCGAGCGGATTGGGCTGCGTCTGGCCGAGAGCCTGAGCCGCACCGGCCAACCCGGCGCGGCGCTGGCCATCTGCATGGCGCTGCGCGCTGCCCCAGGCGTGTCGGCCGCGACGGCCGAGGAGGTCGAGCGGCGCGCCTTCGCGCTGGTCACCAGCGGGCTCTCGTTCAAGGAGGCCGAGGAGCTCTGGCCCGAGGCGCAGAGCAAGAGCACCTGGGCCTTCGTCGCCCCGGCGCTCGGCTTTCGCCTGGCGAAGATCTACTACCACGTCCGCGACTACGAGCGCTCCGAGGCGTTGCTCAAGCTGGTGTCGACCCGCTTCTCCACCAGCCCCTACGGAGGCCAGGCGCGCGACTTCCTCGCCCGGCTGCACGCCCGCTTCCAGGTCGAGCCGCTGACCATCGGCGTCGTCCTGCCGCTCTCCGGGCGGTTCCAGCAGTACGGCGCCCGCTCCCTCGAGGCGATCAAGCTGGCCTTCGCCGCCACCCCGAGCGTCCGGCTGGTGGTCAAGGACAGCGGCGGCGAGCCGACCGCCGCCGCCAGCGCGGTCGAGAGCCTGGTGCTCGATGAGCACGTCATCGCCATCATCGGCCCGATGTTCTCAAACGAGGCGCTGGCCGCCGCGTTGAAGGCCGAGGAGCTCAGCGTACCGATCCTCTCCCTCTCGCACCGCGAGGGGCTGCCCGGGCTCGGCCCGTGGGTGTTCCGCACCGCGCTGACGGTGCAGGCGCAGGCGCGGGCCCTCGTCCAGGTCGCCTTCGACGAGCTGGGCATGACCCGCTTCGCCCTGCTCTACCCGCGCAACACCTACGGCGAGGAGTTCGCCGGCTACTTCTGGGACGAGGTCGAGGCGCGCAAGGGCGAGATCCGCGCCGCCGAGAGCTACGACTACAACCAGAAGACCTTCCAGGAGCCGGTCCGCCGGCTGGTCGGCCGCTACTACCTGCACGCCCGCGAGGACTACCTCCAGTTCGTGCGCGAGCTGCGCGCCCAGGCGCTGCCGTCGCACAAGCACAAGATGGCGCTCGAGAAGTTCGAGAAGACCCTCCCCCCGGTGGTCGACTTCGACGCGATCGTCATCCCCGACTCGGGGCGGAACCTCGGGCTCATCGCGCCGGCGATCGCCGTCGAGGACATCGTGCTCACCCGCGATCCAAAGGTCCTCGACCGGATCAAGAAGTCGATGGGGCGCACCAACGTCAAGCCGATCTCCCTGCTCGGCGCCAGCACCTGGAACAGCCCGCAGACGCTCGAGCACTGCGAGCAGTACTGCAACGACGCGATCTTCGTCGACGCCTACTACCCGGACAGCCCCGAGCCGAAGGTGCGCGAGTTCGTCACCGCCTTCCGCGACAAGACCGGCGCCGACGCCAACCTCAGCGAGGCGCAGGCCTTCGACACCGCGGCGCTGGTCGGTCTGGTGCTGACCGGCAAGAAGCCGACCGACCGCAAGGCGTTCCGCCAGGCGTTGCTCGATCTGCCCGGGCACGACGGCATCACCGGCCGGCTGCGCTTCGACGAGCACGGCGAGGTGCAGAAGCGCCTGTTGACCCTGACCATCAGCGGCAAGCCGGACGAGCGCGCCATCCGCCTCTGGGTGCCGGCCGACGAGCCGGCGGGCTGACCCCGTGCACGACCTCGGCGTCGCCTCTGCGCTCCCACCGCCGCCCGCCCCGGCGCCCGCAGCCCCACGACGTTGGCGGCTGGCCGCGGCGCTGTTCACGTTGACCTTCGCCTCGGCGGTGGTGGCCAGCGTCTGGCGCGAGCTCGACGCTGCCAGCGTCGCCGACAAGCTCGCGGCGCTGCGCGCTGACCCGAGCCTGCTGCTCGGCGGGCTGCCGTTCGCGATCGCCGTGCTCGGCATCCTGCTCGCCCACGAGCTCGGCCACCTGGTCGCCGCCCGGCGCCACGGCGTCGATCAATCCCTGCCCTACTTCATCCCCGCGCCGACTCTCTTCGGCACCCTGGGCGCGGTGATCCTGATGCGCTCGCAGCCGGCCGACCGCCGCGTGCTGCTCTGGGTCGCGGTGGCCGGGCCGTTCGCCGGACTGCTCGTCGCAGTGCCGGTGCTCGCCTGGGGGCTCGCGCACTCGATGCCGGTGACCTTCACCGAGCTGCCGGACCAGGAGATCGTGCTCGGCAACTCGCTGCTGTTCGGCTGGCTCGCCCGCGCCTTCGCGCCGCCGGCCGAGCTGCTCGATCTGCACCCGCTGGCCATCGCCGGCTGGGTCGGGTTGTTCGTCACCTCGCTGAACCTGATCCCGGCGGCGCAGCTCGACGGCGGGCACATCGCCTACGCGCTGCTCGGCCGGCGTCAGACGCGCCTCTCCAACCTGGTGCTCGTCGCGCTGCTCGCGCTCGGCGTGGCGCTCGGCCTCGGCGACGGCGGCCCGTTGCGCGGCGCGGTCTGGATCGTCTGGGCAGCGCTACTCTTCATCCTCGGCGTCGCTCACCCGCCGGTGCGCGACGAGACGGTGCCGCTCACCCGGCGCCACCGCGCGGTCGGCCTGCTCGCCTTCTTGCTCTTCGTCGTCACCTTCACCCCGGTGCCGATCGAGCGCGCCGCCGTCGCCGACGACCCGGCCCCGACCTCGCGGCGGCACGCCCCGGACCGGCCGCGGGCGAGCTCGCCGGGCGAAGAGTTCCGCCTCTGAGCCCGACCAGCGCCGAGCTCTTCTTCTCCCCGGGCGGGCCGCTGGCGCGCACGCTCGAGGGCTTCGAGCCGCGCGCCGAGCAGATGGCGCTGGCCGACGGCATCGCCGCGGCGATCAGCGCCGGAGAGCGGCTGGTCGCCGAGGCCGGCACCGGCAGCGGCAAGACGCTCGCCTACCTCCACCCGGCGATTGCCTCCGGCCTGAAGACCGTCGTCTCGACCGGGACCAAGAACCTGCAGGAGCAGCTGGTCAACAAGGACGTGCCGCTGCTCGCCCGCGCGCTCGGGCGCGAGATCGACGTGCAGGTGATGAAGGGCCGGACCAACTACCTCTGCCACGTCCGCGCCGAACGCTTCGCCGGTGAGCCGCTCTTCCCCTCGCTCGACGAAGCGCGCGCCTACGCCGCGGTCGAGCGCTGGCGCCACCGCACGCGCACCGGCGACCGGGCCGAGCTCAGCCTGTTGACCGACGACTCGGCACTGTGGCGCGAGCTGACCGCGACCTCCGACCAGTGCCTGGGGCGCAAGTGCCGCGACTACGAACGTTGCTTCGTCACGCTGATGCGCCAGCGCGCGCAGCTCGCCGACCTGGTAGTCGTCAACCACCACCTCTACCTCGCCGATCTTGCCCTGCGCCAGCGCCTCGGCGAAGAGGCGGTCTTTCTACTCCCGGCCCACGACCTGGTCGTCTTCGACGAGGCCCACGACCTGGACGAGGTGGCCGCCAACCACTTCGGCGTCGCGGTGAGTGAGCGGCGCTTCGTCGAGCTGGTGCACGACGTCGAGCGGCTGGTCGCCGGCGACGCCGCCCTCGCCGGTTACCTCCGGCCGCGCCTCAGCGAGCTCTCGGCCCGCGCACGCCGGCTGTTCGAGGCCCTGCCGTTCGGCGTCGGCCGCACCAGCCTCGAGGCGCTCGCCGACCGGCGGGCGCTCGCCGAGGCCTACGTCTCGCTCGACGAACAGCTCGAGCAGCTCGAGGGTGAGCTGGCGTTGCCGCTCGAGGAGGCCGCGCCGCTCGCCCGCCGGGCCCAGAGCCTGGCCGCCGAGCTGTGCTTCGTGCTCGGGACGAAGGCGCGCCGCGAGCTGCCGCGCGGCCCGGACCTCGCGCTCGACGGCGCGCGCGACGCGGTGGTCCGCTACACCGAGCTGGCCGGGCGGACGCGCACGGCGTGGGCCAGACCGGTCGACGTCTCGCGTCTGTTGCGCGAGGCGCTCGGCGGAACGCGGGCGGTCTTCCTCTCCGCGACCCTGCGCGTCGACGGCTCCTTCTCGCACTTCCGCGCCCGGGTCGGGCTCGACCGGACCCGCGAGCTGGCGGTCGGCTCGCCGTTCGACTACCGCACCGCCGCGCGGTTCTACGTCGCCGACGACCTCCCCGAGCCCGACCGGCCCGAGTTCGCCCCGCTCGCGGCGGCGCGGGCGGCGGAGCTGGTCAACGCCAGCGGCGGCGGCGCGTTCGTGCTCGCCACCTCTCACCGCATGCTCACCATCCTGCGCGGCGCGCTGGAGAGCGCAACCAGCCTGCGCATCCTGATGCAGGGCGAGGCGCCGCGCTCCCACCTGGTCGAAACCTTCCGCGCCGACGGCAACGCCGCGCTGGTCGCGACGATGAGCTTCTGGCAGGGCGTCGACGTCCCCGGCTCGGCGTTGCGCCTGGTCATTCTCGACAAGCTGCCCTTCGCCTCGCCCGGCGATCCGGTCACCGCCGCACGGCTCGAGCTGCTCGGCGCCCGCGGCGGCGACCCGTTCATGGACTACCAGGTGCCGCAGGCGGCGCTACTCTTGCGCCAGGGCTTCGGCCGCCTGATCCGCCGGCACAGCGACCGGGGCCTGGTGGCGCTGCTCGATCGCCGCGTCCTGCACCGGCGCTACGGCGCGGTCTTCCTCCGCTCGCTGCCCGACTGCCCGCGCCTCACCGCGCTGGCCGACGCGCTCGACTTTTTGCGCGCCGGGCGCGACGGGCTGAGCCCCGCCCCAGCCCCAGCGCCCCAGGCGAGCGCGCCGGCGCGGCGACGCCGACGCCGCGGGCAGGCGAAGGTGAACAGATGAGTCAGCTCTGGAACAAGCTGCGCTTTCTTCTCGGCCTACCGTACGTCGGCGAGATCGGCGGCCGGCCATTCGCCGACACCGTCGACGTCGATGATCCCGAGCTCGGCAAGTCGAGCTGGCTGCCGACCATCCTCGAGATCGTCGTCGACGATCCGGCGCGCCTGCGCGCCGGCACCTCGAACCCCGGGGGCGTCGGCGGGCTGGTGCACCAGCGCTTCTTCCCCGACCGGCCGCGCTTCGTCTTCAACGTCTGCTTCTCGTGCGCCCGCTCGAACCCGTTCCGCATGGGCGTCTACACTGACCCGCGCTCGATCTGGTTCAACGTCTTCTTCGGCTTCTACCAGATCGACGTGCCGAAGCAGGCCTGGGGCCGGCCGTTCGCCTACAGCGCGGCCGCGCCGGACGCGGCGGTGGTCTTCGACGACATCTTGCGCCTGGGCAAGGCCGACTGGAACTACTTCTCCAACTACCTCTACGGCGTCCCGGAGGCGGCGATCCGCGGCCACGACACAGTCGGCGGCGCCGGCCGCCACCTCGGCCGGGAGGAGATCGGCGCGAGCTGCTGGGACGCGGTCGAGCTGACCGACGTCGAGGTGGTCAGCGCCTACGTCGCCCCCGGAGAGCAGGGCCGGCTCGTCGAGCCGAGCCGGGTGTTCACGCCGCTGTGGCGTTTGGCCTTCGGCAACCCGCACCCGCGCCGCGCCTTCCCGACCAGCTTCGTGGCCACCCGGATGCAGGCGCGGCTGTCGATGGCCTTCGCCGAGCGGGACGACCCGGAGCTGGGCGGAGCGGCCTACCGGACGCTGATCTTCGGCGCGACGATCGATGAGACCTACGCGGCGCGTTCGGGCAAGCCGAGCGACGTGGCGCAGGCCGAGAACGAGCGGTTCCTCGCCTGCCAACGCGCTGCTATAGAGAAGGTGATCTGCACCAGCTACCCGCGCGAAGGCTTCGCCGTCTGACGTGCGGGTGGAGGAGGGGAGCGCCGATGCCGGTTGTGAGCCAGACCGACGCCGCCGCGTTCGTGCGACCGCGCTGGGATGCACCGCTGGAGCTCGAGACCCTGCGCGCCACGGTGCCGCCGACCGCCACCGTCAAGGGGATGTTCTTCACCGGGCCGCTCGAGCTGGCGGCGAGGACCGGCCGGCCGGTGGCGACGACCAAGCGATACGTGCTGTTCAAGGACTACCCGCTGACCGAGCACCTCGACGTGCTGGCCGAGAGCGCCGCGGCCATCTACCCGCGCGAGCCGCCGCGCGAGGGGCTCAGGCGGCTCGGCCGCGCGGCGTTCAGTGTCTTCGCCGACAGCCTGGTCGGCAAGACCGTCCTCGGCATCGCCGGTCGCGACTTCGACGCGGCGCTACGCCTGGTCACCCGCGCCTACAAGACCATCGGCCCGGTCGGCACCGGCGAGGTGACCGAGACAAACGCCGAAGGCGCCGTGCTGCGACTGCGCGACATCTGGAACTTCCCGGACAGCTATCACCTCGGCGTCTTCGAGGGGGCGATGGACCACTACGAGCGGCCCGGTGAGATCCTCGTCCGGGTGCACGGCCCGGCCGAGGTCGACCTGAAGATCGTCTATCGCCGCGGCTGAGTCCGCGATCACCAGATCTGCTCGAGCACGCTGTGGCGCTGGCGCAGCGCCGCGCGGTGGAAGTGCACCCACCAGGAGTCGGCGAAGCCCGAATGGCCGCGGAAGCGCGCCCGGCGCATCCGGTTGCGGTCCCAGCCCCAGTCGACCTCGTGGCTCTGGGTCGGGCGCAAGGCCTCGTGTCGCCAGGCGAGCTTGTCGTAGACGAGGCGCCGGCCGCCGAACAGCGGCGCGAACGCGCGCGCCCAGGCGGCGCAACGCCGCTCGAGGTCCTCCTCGGCCAGGCCGAGGCACGCGCGCAGGTCCGGCTCGAGCTCGGCCCAGCTCAACTCCGGCGCGGTCCCCGAGCAGGCCACCAGCGCGTCATAGATCGCCCGCGCCGCGGCGGCGAACTCCCGCCGGTTGTCGCGCTCGACCTTCGCGAGGCCCAGACCGGGCCGGGCGCAGCGCCAGACCAGGTACGGCTGGTCGGGGAGGTGACCGCACTCGGCGTGCCCGACCTGCGGCAACACGTCGTAGAAGAGGTTCTGCCAGGCCAGCGCGTCCCAGCCGCCCTTGGCGCCCTTGCGCCCCGGCCGGCGGACCGCCATCGCCTCGACGTCGTTCTCGGGGTTCTGCCGACCGGAGAAGGTCTGGTGCGCCCAGGTGTCGGCGTAGGTGTGCAGCGCGACGCCGAGGCGGCAGAGCCTCAGCCGGGGGCTCGACGACTCGGCCGCGGCGTTGTGGACGAGCTGGCGCGCCGTCGGCGAGTCGGGTGTGGTGACGAAGTCCTGCGCGGCTGCGCCGGCCGCCGGGGGCAGGAAGTGGAACGGGATGTAGATGCGCTTCTGCACCGACCAGTCGTAGACGCGCAGCCCGGTGTGCGCGGTGCACACCGGCTCGAAGGTCAGCTGTGAGACATTGATCGGCTCGCTCTCGGTCGAGTCGTCGACGTACTGCGAGGCGTAGGCGATCGTCTCGGCGTCGGCGGGCGCGAAGCCCGCGGCCCGCGCCAACACGGCGATGGCGTGGAAGTGGAAGTCGGTCTGCATCGGGCCCTCCCGGGACGGCGGCGTCGCCGTCCCAGGACGTTAGACCACCGTTTCACGGGCGCGAGCAACGCGCGGGTCAGGGCGCCGCGTCGGCGGCGCAGCGGAAGCCGACCGAGAAGCGCGCCGCGGTGGGCTCGTCGGCCGAGCGGTTCGAGGCCCGCGCGTACTGCGCGGCCATGAACATCGTGCCGCCGCGGATCACCCGGTAGGAGCCGGCGTTCGGGCCGCGCGGATCGACGCTGGCGCCGACCGTGTAGTAGCCCTCGTTGTACCAGTCGGCGGTCCACTCGCCGGCGTTGCCGGCCATGTCGAGCGGGCCGCCCGGCGCGGCGCCGGAGGGCAGGCTGCCGACCGGCTTGAGCACCGCGCCGCACTCGGACGAGTTGGCGCGCCCGCAGTCGGCCGGCTCGTTGCCCCAGGGGTAGACGCGGCCGTCGACGCCGCGCGCCGCGCGCTCCCACTCGGCCTCGGTCGGCAGGCGCTTGCCGGCCCAGGCGCAGTAGAGTCGCGCCTGGCTGTGGCTGACGCAGACCACCGGGTAGTCGGCGCGGGTCGCGGGATCCCAACCGCACTCGGTCGGCGTGGTCGCCGGCGTCGTGCACCCGCCGGCGGCGATGCAGGCGGCGAAGTCGCGCTCTGTCACCTCGAGCAGGTCGATGTAGAAGGCCTGCAGTTCGACGGTGCGGGGCGGTAGCTCGTCCGGATCGCAGCTCGCGTCGAGCTCCTCGTTGCAGCCCATCGCAAACGCGCCGGCGTCAATGAGCGCCATCCCGTCGCGCGCCGGCTGGACGTCGTCGGCCAGGATCTTTTCGACCTCGACCTCTTGCAGGGTCCCGCCGCAGGCCGCGACGCACGCACCGACGAGCAGACACGCGAACCGGTTGACGAGGCTGGACATGGGCTCCTCCTCCACCCGTCTAGCCAATGCAAAGGCCTTGCCAAGTCGGCGTGCTGCGTGAGTCCGACGGGGGATCGGTGCGCGCGGCCAAGCCCCTGATCGGACGAGCGAACCAAGGTACCGACGCCGCGGAGCCGCTGGGACTCGGAGCATCGCGGGTCACAACGGGAACGGCGCGGCTCCGGCGCGGAGCGGTGCTGCTCCGGCCTTCAGCGCACCGGGCGCTGCCAGACCTTGTGGCTGACCGGCGTCTGGGCCGGCTCGGCCTCGCGGACGAGCTTGTCGCGCAGCGCCGCGAGCGCCTCGCGCAGCGTCGGCTGCTCGGCCCCCTCGACCTCGCAGGCCACCCGGTGGCGGCTCGCGGCCAACACGACGGTGCGCGCGGTAGCGTTCGGCACGGTCGGGCACTGGCCGACGTCGATGAAGATCGCCCGCATCCAGTACGGCACGCCCGGGGCCTCGAGCCGCAGCGCCAGCGACTGGAAGCGCGCGCGCTGCTCCGGCGGCGCGCTCGGATCGGCGCCCTCGATCGCCGCGAGCACCGCCTCGACGACGTCGAGCAGCTCGAGCGCCCCGGCCCGCTTGCCCTCGCCGACGATCAACTCGCCGGCCTGCTGCGGCACCGCCTGACCTGCGCCCTGTGCCTGACCGGCGACGTAGCGGTAACCGACCTTCAGATCCCGCTGATGCAGCACCAGCACCCGCGGCTGAAAGGGGGTCGGGGGCACGAGGTCCGGGCGGACCGTCTGGGTCGCCTGCAACGCCTTGGCGAGCTGCCGCACCGCCGGGATCCGCTGGCAGACCGGCTCGCTCGCCAGGCGCCCTGCCTCCAGCGTCGCCTTCGAGCGGCGGATCTCCCGGCTCGGGGTCGGCAGCTCGTCGAACGTCATCGGTCGGGGTGTCGTGACCGGCGGCATGCTCTGGAGGATCTTCATTTGACTAACCTTTTTCCTCGAATGGGCGAGGTTCGGACCCTCAATCGCGCCAGCATCGCGTTCACGATAGATTTATCGGTCGGTCGGCCAATCTAGTTGCGTCAACAGAGGGACATTGGGGACAAAATCGACATCGTCGGGATCAGGCGCCGGCCGCGTGGCCGGCGACACGGGGATTGGGACGGTCTCGCGGGGCTGACGGGCCTAACGGCCTGGCGGGGGGACGCGGTCGAGCTCGATGTTCTTGATGTCGCGCAGGAAGCGCAGGCGGAACTCCTCACCGGCCTTGACGGTCATCATCTGCCGCATGTCGGCGCCGCGGATCTCGGCCCGGATGGTGTGGGTCCCGGGCTCGAGCTCCACGGTCTGCGGCGAGGTCGTTCCCTGGGGCAGATCATTGATGAACAGGAGCCCCGGCTCGGAGAGGTCGATGATCACCCGCGCGGTCTTCGCCTCCGGACGGACGACCCACGACCGATCGTCGACGGGCTTGCTCTTCGACCCCTGCACCCCGCCGGGCAACAGGTCCCGGTAGTATTGGTCCTTGCACGATTGGCGGCCGGTGATGATCCAGAAGGCGAGCAGGGCCGGCACCAGCGACACGGCGCCGACCACCAGCAGGCGCTTCTTCTGGTTGGCGCGGTGCACCCGTGCGACGACAACGTTGGTGTCCTCTTCGTCGAGCGGTTCGGGGTCGAACGCCATGCGCGGCCATTGTCGCCCACCGCGGCACCGGGTGCAACAAACCGGCCGCGAGGTTGCCCGCTCCCCGAGGCCAGGGTTAAGACTCGATCATGCGCGCGTTGCTCGTCGCGAGCCTCGTCGTCGCGCTCGGCCGGTCGGCCGGCGCCGAGGAGGCGATCCCGTTGACCCTCCTGTTCGCCGGCGATCTGTACGGCGAGCTGCGCGCCATCGACTGCGGGGGCGACGGGCCGCGCCGCGGCGATCTCGCGCACCTGGTCCGCGCCGTCGATCTGGCCCGTGCCGAGCTTGCGGCCGCCGGCCAGCCGGCCCCGGTGCTGCTCAGCACCGGGGACCTGATCGGCCCGAAGGCCCTGGCCCGCTTCCTGCTCGCGCAAGGCGACGTCGGCGCGCAGAAGGTCGCCGGCTGGCTGGCGCGCGCCGGGTTCGACGCCATCGCCCTGGGCAACAACGACCTCACCGCGGTCCCCGAGCGGCTGCGCGCCTACCTGCGCGCGGCGGCGAGCCACCGACTGCAGCTGACCGCCGCGAACCTGGTCTGCGCCGCGCCCGACGAGGAGATCTGCGCCGCGGTGGCACCCGCCGGCCGGCGCTTCCTGCTGGTCGAGCGCGCCGGCCTGCGCCTGGCGATCGTCGGCGTCGTCCACCCGGACCTGCGCGATCAGGTCCCCGACACCCACCTGCCCGGCGTCGCGGTTGGAGACCCGGCGCGCCACGCGGCCGAGGCCGCCGCCGCGGCGCGGCGCGCCGGCGCCGACCTGGTGATCATCCTCGCCCACCTCGACCACTCGGAGACCGTGCCGTCACGGGTCGTCGAGCTCGCCCGCGCCGTGCCGGACGCCGATCTGATCCTGAGCAGCGCGATGCACGCGTTCGACGACCGGGGCCTCTTGCAGCTCCGCTTCGCCGACGGACGCACGCCGATCATCGGCGGCGACGCCTACGCCGAGCAGCTCGGCCGGGTGACCCTCACCGTCGAGCGGCGCGGCGGCCGCGCCACGATCACCGCGGTCGATCCGTTCCTGGTCAACACCGCCGGCTTCGCGCCGGAGCCGCAGCTCGACGCCGAGCTGCAGGCGGCGCACGCCTGGTACTGCGACGCGTGGGGCAGCGCGGTCGGCGACACCCACCTCGCCGAGCCGATGACCGCCCGTGACTTCGCGACCCTGATGCTCCAGGTCCTGCGTCACACCACCGGCAGCGAGCTCGCCTTCGTCCATCGCGGCCTGGTCGAGGAGGTCGGTGTCTTTCCGCTCACCGGCGCGTTGACCCGCCACCACTTCTTCTCCGCGCTGCCCCAGCGCAACCGGGTCTACACCTTCTCGCTCACCGGCGCGGCGCTGCAGGCGCTCTGCCAGCGGCTGGCCGTCAGCCCGACCGGCGGCGCCGGCGAGCTTTGGAGCGCCGGCCTGAGCTGCACGCCGAAGCCATCGGTCAACGGCCGGCCGATCGATCCGCTCGACACCTACCGTGCCGCGACGATCGAGCACCTGGCCCGCGGCAGCTTCGGCCACTTCAGCGCCCAGACCGGCGCGATGGCGCTGTTCAACCCCGAGGGCGCGGCGCAGGCGCCGATCCTCGGCGAGCTGGCCCGCGCGCTGCTCGAGAGCCCGGCCTTCGCCGCCGCCACCGGCGGCCTGGTCGACGCCGAGCGGAGCTTCCCCGACCTGGCCGAACGCCTGCGCTGGGTGTGGACCGGCAACCTCGACCTCAACCTCGCCGACACGCGCATCCACAACCCGGCCGGCTACGCCGATCAGGTCCAGCTCAGCCAGATCCCGGTCTTCGGCCTGCGCGGCGAGGCGCGCGGCAAGGTCGCCGCCGACTCGACCCGCCACGGCGTCTCGCTCGAGACGCGCGTCCGCTACGCCCAGACCGACACCGACGATCAGGGGCTGGTCGAGAGCGATGACCTGACCCACCTCGACCTGCTCTACCGGCTCCGCCTCCTGCGCGCGGCCTGGCCGCGCTGGTGGACGCCGATCCTCTACGCCGGCGGCACGCTCGAAACCGAGCTGACCGCGCCGCGGCCGGAGGAGGCGCGCGCCTTCCGCCACCTTGAGGCGACCGGCAGCGGCGGCTTGCGCCTAGCGATCCTCCCCGAGCTCGAGCTCAAAGCCGGCCTCGGCCTGCGCCGTGAGCTGCTCGACCGAGACGGCCAGTCCCTGCTCGGCGCCGAGCTCGGCTACGAGCTCAAGCGCACGCCGGTGCTGCGGCTGCTCGACAGCCCGGTGCAGCTCGAGTCGGTGCTCTCCGCCTTCGTCGGCGATCTGCGCCACGACACCACCGTGAAGGGGACCTGGCAAAACCGGCTCTACTTCACCCTCACCGCCGGCCTGGCCTTCAACCTGACCCACGAGCTGTTCTTCTTCGCCGCCGAGCGGGAGCGGCTCGGGCTCGCCTCGCAGCTGACCTTCGGCCTGACGCTGCGCGGCGGCTGGTCGCACCAGAGCTTCTGACATCCACGGTGTGGTCCAGCGTCGTCGGTCGACAACCGACCACACTCCGCAGCACCGGGTGTGATCCAGGCGCGTCGGTAGGCGACCGCGCCTCGGGCGGCTCGGGGGCCTGTGCTCGGCCCGCTCGGCATAAGACGCGCGGTGCATGATGCGTGAGGCATCACTCACGACCGACGGCCCAGATGGGCATGGCAGGCCTCACATCCCGGCCTGCGCGGGCCTGTGCGCAGGCCCCCTGCGCCGCCTGTCGGCGCGGTCGCCGCCGCACAGAGTCTTCTCGGACGTCGACCGCGACACCCGAGCGGCCGCTGGACTCCACACCGACGACGACCGATGACACCCCGCAGCCCCGCGTCGATTGACTCGCTCGACCAACGGCGATACCGGGTCGTGCGCCGCACGTCGCGGCCGGAGGGGTTCCGCCATGTCGCACCGCGCCTGGTCGCTCGGCCTGCTCGTCGTTGTCAGCTGTGCCTCACGGACCGCCGCCGACGGCGCGGCCGCCGCGCCGGACGCGACAACGCCGGAGACCGCAGCCGCGGTGAAGGCCGCCTTCGCGCGCGAGCTCGAGGCGCTGGGCCAAAGCGACTTCTCGACCCCCGGCGGCTTCGCCGGCAAGGTCGAGGCCAGCAGTGCGCCGGTCATCCAGGGCGGCGGCGAGTTCGACACGGTGAAGATCTCGCTCGGCACCGAGCAGACGCTCGAGTGCATGCTCCACCCGGAGCGGATCGACGGCGGCGGTACGCTGCGCCGCTTCGCCGAGATGGTCGCCGAGAAGCTCGAGCTCAAGGCCCTCGCCGGCGTCGACATCCGGCCGATCGGCGGCAGCCCGCTGCTCTTCGCCGAGCTCGTCTACCTGGCCGACTCGCCGGCGGGCAAAATGGCCGGCCTGCTCAAGCTCGGCCTGTTGGCCCACGAGACCCACTCGATGATCTGCACCCACGACGAGCCGGGCTACAGCCAGACCTTCCGGCGCGTCGTCACCGGCCTGGCCGAGAGCCTGACCCGCGAGGGCGAGGATCCGCTGGCCCGCGCCGCCTTCGCCGAGGTGCAGATCTGCACCATCGGCGAGACCAAGGTCGGCTACGTCGAGCAGGCGCTGTGGAAGAACCCGGCCAAGGGTGAGCACCTCGAGGCCCATACCAGCCACATCATCCCGAAGGCCGGCGCCAACTTCTCGGTGATCGACACGATCCGCACGGTGACCACCGACACCGCCGCGGTGCTGATCGAGGACATCAGCGTCGTCGTGGTCGACAACCAGATCGGCACCCAGCTGCGCCTGGCGAGCGAGGACGGCGGCAAAACCTACACCTACCAGGGCACGGTGAACGGGGAGGCGCTCGAGGGCAGCTTCGCCGCCAAGCAGCCGCTGACCACCGAGCTCGGCCGAGCGCGGCGCTACGCCGCCAAGGCCGGCGGCGGTCCGGCCGGCGAGCAGCGCTTCGCCAGCTACGAACCGAACGTCAACCCGAAGGACGCGACCGAGGTCATCTACCGCAAGGACGCCGCGACGCCTGGGCAGCTCGAGGTCGGCGCCGCCGAGCCGCTGGTCAAGGTGCGCGTCGACGAGCACGGCCTGTTCGAGCGGACCGAGTTCCCGATCGGCAAGACGGCGATGATCTGTACGCGCGCCTTCGCCCGCGGCGCCCCCTGAGCCACCTGGCCGGCGCGCCGGTGACGACCTATGTTGTACTTCTGCCGTGCAGCCGGCAGAGGTACCGATGCGATCCGGACGCAGTCGACTCGCGTTGATCTCGATCTTGACCACCGCCGGAGCGGCGGCCGCCGCTGGCTCCTTCGCCTGCGCCCTCGCCGCCCCCGGCCACCGGGGACCGACGACCATGAGCTTCGACGGCGAGAGGTTTCACAACCAGGTGCCGCTCGAGCGCGTCGGCAGCTTCTCCCGCTTCCTCAAGTGGCGGCTGACGCGCGACGCGCCGGCGTGGCGCGAGCTGCCCGACGCCCTCCCCGGCCCGCCGCCGCCCCGCCGCGTCGGCCCGGGCGAGCTGCGCGTCACCTTCGTCAACCACTCCACCGTGCTGGTCCAGCTCGACGGGATGAACCTGATCACCGACCCGATCTACGCCGAGCGCGCCAGCCCGGTGAGCTTCGCCGGGCCGAAGCGCGTCCGCCCGCCCGGGATCCGCTTCGCAGACCTGCCGCCGATCGACGCGGTGCTGCTCAGCCACAACCACTACGACCACTTCGACCTGCCGACGCTCACCGCGCTCGAGCGCGAGCACCGGCCGCTGTTCGTCGTCGGGCTGGGCAACGAGCGCCTGCTCGCCGCGCACGGCATCACCCGGGTGGCGGCGCTCGATTGGTGGCAGTCGGCGCCGCTCGGCGACGCGCTCACCGTCCACGCGGTGCCGGCGCAGCATTGGTCCAACCGCGGGCTGTCTGACGCCGCCCGGACGCTGTGGGTTGGCTTCGTCGTCACCGGCCCGGCTGGACCGGTCTACTACTCCGGCGACACCGGCTGGGGCCCGCACTTCGCCCAGGTCGCCGAGCGCTTCGGCGCGCCGCGCCTGGCGATCCTGCCGATCGGCGCCTTTCTGCCGCGCTGGTTCATGCAGCCGGTGCACATCTCGCCCGAGGAGGCGATCGCCGCCGCGCGCCTGCTCGGCGCGCACACCAGCCTGGCGGTGCACTTCGGCACCTTCGCGCTCGGCGACGACGGCCAGGACGAGCCGCCGCGGGTGCTGCGCGCGGCGCTGGGCGACGACCCGTTGCGCTTCTGGGTGCTCGACTTCGGCGAAGGGCGCGACGTGCCGCCGGCCCCGGTTGACCCTCCGCCGCCGACGCCGTAACCAGTGCTCAACGACCCCGGAGGCCCACGATGCAAGACCTCTCCGCCGCCGATCTGGTCGCGCTGGTGCGCGCGGCCTTCCCCGCGCTGCCGGGCGACCGGGCCCTCGCCGTCCTGGTCGACGTGCCGCGCGACGCAGCGCGCGACAACCCCGACTGGGCGACCCGCCGCCGGATGGGCGCCGCCTGGGCGCAGGCACTGTCCGGCGCCCGGGCCGAGGTGCCGCTCGCCGAGGTTCACCTCGCCGCCTACCCCGACGTCGGCTCGAACAACGCCGACCTGCCGGCCGACGCGGTGCTGATCGACGGCCCGCTGCCGCCAACCAGCGCCGGCCTCGACGCCGCCGGGCGGCGCGTACCGTTCGCGACGCTGCTGGCCGAGACCCAACTCATCCTCGCGCCGACCGAGTATTCGACCACCGCGCCGCTGAAGGTCGCGGCCAAGCGGCTGGGCTTCCGCGCCGCGACCATGCCCGGCTTCGGCGCGGCGATGATCCCGGCCCTGCGCGTCGACTACGCCGAGGTCGCGCGCCGCGTGGCGCTGATCTGCGGCCTGCTCGACCGCGCCGCCGGGGCCGAGGTCTGCTTCCGCATCGACGGCGCGCGCGAGCTGCAGCTGCACGTCGACTTGCGCCACCGCACCTCGCACGCCAGCGCCGGACGCTTCCCCGAGCGCGGCACCGCCGGCAACCTGCCCAGCGGTGAGGCCTACATCGTGCCCTACGAGGGGGAGCAGGGCGAGCCGAGCCGGACCGCCGGCCAGCTGCCGGTGCAGCTCGGCGACGAGGTGGTCGTCTTCGTCGTGCGCGGCAACCGCGCGGTCGAGGTCGCGCCGGGCGGCGCGGCGGCCGAGGCGGAGCGCGCGCACCTGGCGCGCGAGCCCGCCTACGGCAACATCGCCGAGCTCGGCTTCGGCGTGCTCGGCGACTTCGGCCTGACGCCGGTCGGTGAGATCCTGCTCGACGAGAAGCTCGGGCTGCACATCGCCTTCGGCCGCTCGGAGCACTTCGGCGGCATCGTCGGCCCCGCCGACTTCTCCTCGCCGAGCGAGGTCATCCACCTCGACCGCATCTACATCCCGGCGATGCAGCCGCGCGTCAGCGTCGCCGCGCTCGACCTGCTCGACCCCGACGGCGGGCGACAGCGCGTGATCAGCGACGGCCGCTACCTGGTAATCTGAGCCGGCGGACCACCCCCGCCATCCCCGAGCCAGCGCTCGATCAGCGCCGGCGGGTAGCGGCGCATCCGGTTGAGCGTCGCGCGCCTGGTCTGCCCCTCGGCCAGCGGCCCCCAGAACTCCCAGACCAGCCGCCCGTCGCGGGTTACCTCGAAGGCGTGCGCCTCGTCGGAGGAGACGATCAGCGTGTTGCCGTTCGCGAGCCGCTGCGCCGCGCCGTGGCTGCGGGTGAAGAAGGCCAGCCCGCCGGCGCCCGGGTACTCCCAGACGATCTCGCGGCGGACCGGATCGAGCTCGAGCACACGCGAGCGGCCGCGCCCGAGGCCGTTGTCGAAGACCAAGAACCGACCGTCAGCGAGCTGCGTCCCGTCGTGCGGGCCGGAGAGGATCCCCTGGCCCCAGGCCCAGACCAGCCGCCGCGCGCGCGGATCGACCACCACCAGGCTGTCTTGATGACGCAGGGTGACCAGGAGCTGACCGGCGGCGTAGACCGGCGCCTCCTGACCGCTCGGCGGCGCGGCGAGCAGCTCCAGCGCGTTGGCGTGCAGGAGGTCGATCGTCGCACGGCGCGCGCGGCTCTCCGGTCGGACGCGCTGGAGGCGGAAGCCGAGCTGGTTGGCCAACAACAGCTCACCGAGCGAGCTCGTCTCGCGCACCCGACCGTCGGCCTCGAGCAGCGCCAGCTCGTCATCGAGCACCGGGACGCGGGCGTTGAGAGGCGGAAAGAGCCGCTCGCGGTTGACCAACGCCACGAGGGTCTCGTCGGGCAGGCCGATCGCGTCGTGGTGGGCGGCGAGCGGCACCCGCCAGCGCACGGCACCATCCCAGGTCAGGCGCACGAGCGAGCGGGCCGGGGCTCCGGTGCGCAGACCCGGCCGCGGCCGCTCGATCACCGCGGCGATGAGGTCCCCGTCCGCGAGCAGCTCGACGTGGTCCCAGCCGCGGCAGTCGGGCACCTGCCAGCGCCGCCACTCGACGCCCTGGTTGTCGATCAGCGTCGCGGCGCAGCGCACCCGGGTGGCGTAGAGGTTGTAGCCGGGCGCGACCGCCGTCGGGTCGTGGACGATCGCCCCGACCAGCGATGGATCGGCCTCGGCCTCGGCGACCGCCAGATAGCCGAGGGCGCGCAGCGCGTCGACCTCGGCGCTCGCGCCCGGCGCGGGCGGAGGATCATCGCCGCGCGGCTCGAGCGCGGGCGGGCGGGAGCAGGCAGCGGCGAGGACGGCCAGCGCCAGGGCCGGCGATCGGCCGCGCATCAGGCGGCGACCTTGGCGCGCAGGCTCATCCAGAGCCCCCCGGCGCCGAGCGCCATGAAGAGGACCGCCTGGACGACGGTCTTGGTATTCACCGGGTCGCTCGCCACCGCCCAGACGAGAAAGCCGGCGCCGAGCAGCGCCAGCAGGCCATAGACGCCGAGCATCACCCGCCGCGCCCGCGCACGCGTCGGCGCGTCGTCGGTGCCGAAGCGGCGGGCGAACAGGAACAGCCCGGCGGCGGCGACCAGATCGAGCACCGCGAAGCTGATCCAGAAGACCGCGACGGTCCGCGGGGCGTCGGCGCTGCCGAGCGCCGGCTTGAGGAAGAGCTTGTAGAACAGCGCCCCGAGGTTGGAGCCGAGCAGGCTGCCGAACACGCCGTAGAGGAAGGCGTAGCCCATGTAGACCGCCTTGCGGTCGGCCGGGGCCACCAGGCCAATGAAGCTGTAGTACTTCGGGTGCGCGGTCATCTCGCCGATTGAGAAGACCATGATGCCGAGGATGAAGACGAAGCCGTTCTGCGACGCGGCGAGGAGGAGGAAGCCCAGCGCGCCGATGCTCATCCCGCCGATCATCACCGGCAGCGCGGGGCGGTCGCGCACGATCCGGCTGACCACCATTTGCAGGAGGATGATGGTCAGACCGTTGACCACCGTCACGTGCTCGGCGTCGAGCGCGAAGCGCACCCCGAGGCCGAGCCAGGCCAGAAGCCCGTTGACCGCCGCGTCGACCGGCTCTTTGACCACGAAGTCGTTCAGGTACCAGAGCACGGTGCCGAAGTTCTGGAAGTAGAGCACCCAGAACCCGGAGTAGACGACCACCATCAGCATGAAGCGCGAGTCGGCCAGCACCTCGGCGGCGCCGCCGAGCGCCTGGCGCAGCGTCTTGACCCCGGCCGGCCGCGGCGGGTCGCGGTAGAGGAAGAAGGCCGGGATGAGCATCGCCGCGGTGTAGATCGCCGAGGCGGTGAACACCCACACCCAGGAGATGGCGCGCAGCACCGTGACCACCAGCGGCGCCGCGGTCGCGCCGAGGTTGATCATCCAGTAGTAGATGCCGAAGCCGAAGGCCGAGGTGCGCTCGTCGGTGGTCCGAGCGATGGTCCCCGAGATGATCGGCTTGAACAACCCGGCGCCGACCGCCATCACCAACAGGGCGAGGAAGACGAACAGGTAGCTGTTGACCCGCCCGGCGACCGCGTAGCCGCCGGCGAGCAGCGTGAAGGCGGCCAGCAGCATCCGCCGGTAGCCGTACTGGTCGGCCAGCGCGCCGCCGAGGATCGGGATGACGTAGGTGGCGGCGTAGATGATGCTCTGCAGGAAGCCCACCGCCTGCACGTCGAAGCCGAGCCCACCGTCGCGCACCTCGCCGGCCAGGTAGACCGCGAGCACCGAGTTGAGCCCGTAGTAGGCACCCCGCTCGAACAGCTCCATCACGTTCGCGACCCAGAAGGTGCGCGGGAAGTCGCTCAGCTTGACCTTGCTCATCCTGCTCCTCGGCGGCGAACGCCGGTCGAAAGCCAGGCGGCGATGGCGCGGCCGAGCGCCTCCTCCTGGCCGGAGAACCCATGGCCGGCGCCGTCGAGCACCGCGACCTCGACCGGCACCTTGTGTGACGCGTACCGCCGGAGCAACCCGGCGACCCGCGGCACCTCGCCGAAGCAGTACGCGTCCTCACCGGCGAGCAGCGCCAGGGTCGGCCGACGCAGCGCGCGGTACTCGCGAAACAGCGGCTTGCGGCGCGACAGCCGGAGGCCGGCGAGCGCCTCGAAAAACGGGAAGACGTTGTAGTCGCCGTCCGGCGCGATGGTGTCGTGGAGCGAGGCCCAGGAGATGGTCTGCGCGGCGATCGAGGGCGGCGCCCGCTCGGCGCCCCGGCCGGCGCGCAC
>JBFYZW010000527.1:0-3924 GCA_041309305.1 Deltaproteobacteria bacterium
CCGCGGCGTAGCAGCTCCGGCGCGGCGTCGCTCGCCAACCAGGCGAGCAGCCCCGCGTCGTCGAGTCCCTCGGCCGGCACCGGAGCGTTGGCCCGGATGCGGGTCGCGCGGCGGCGCTCGAGCCACTCGCGCAGCAGCCACCCGCTCTCGAACAGCGACCAGGCCAGCGCCAGCAGCACGGCCAGGACGACCGGCACCTTCAGCGCCAGCGTGACGGTGTAGAGGACGCCGACGACCTGCTCAATCATGATCGGGTAGCTCCTGTCTGCGGGTGACCACGCCGCGGGCGACAAAGCCGGCCGCGACGAGCAACAACGCGCTGGCCACGACGGCGACCAGTGCCCCCGGGGCGGGCCGAAGCGGCGTGGGCGAGGCCGCGCTGACCTTCTCCAGCCGATGACCGCGGACCATCTCCGGCGAGGCGCCCGGAGCGCGCGCGCCGGCTCGCGCGAAGGCCTGGCGCAGCGCCGTCAGCTCCGGCCGGCCTGGGGCGGCGAGGAGGCCGTCGACGAACGCCGCGAGCTTGGCGTTGCCGCCGGCGCGGATCCCCTCGACCGGGCCGTGGCGGACGACCGACTCGGCGTAGACCCGGGCGAGCTCCTCGCGCGTGCGCGCGTCCGCGGCCCAGAAGCCCTTGCGGCTGGTCTCGAGCAGGGTCACGGCGACCTTCTGCAGCGCGTGCGGGTTGCTCGCCTCGAACCAGTCGCGGACGCCCAGCCCGGCGCGATCCCGGATGTAGACGTCGGTGATCGTGCTCCAGTCCGCGTCGGTGACGCTGCGCTCGCGGGTGATCTCCCAGCCCATCAGGTTGTCGATCGTCTTGGCCACCGCGTTGCCGCCGGCGTACCCCTCCTGCATCATGCCGCGGATCCAGCGCGGGTTGGTGAGCCTGGCGCGGAGGTCCTGCTGCAGCGCGACGGTGGAGTCGACGAGCTCGGCGTCATCGGGGTTGCGCACGTCGACGAAGAGCAGCTCCGGCGTTCGACCAGTCAGGTGCTCGACGGTCAACGACAGCGTGCCGTCCACCCACCAGGCGAACTTGTTGTTGAGCACGACATCGCGGCTATCGTACCAGCTGCGCAGGATGAGCTCGGTCCCCTGGATCGCCGCCGCGAAGGCGTCGGGTGCCTGCTCACCCCAGGCCCCGTCGGTGTAGGCGTGTCTGCAGTAGCGCAGGTAGACCTCGAGCAGGTCGTCACGCGTCTCCCACTCGCCGGAGCGCTCGCTCAAGTAGAAGAACCAGTTGTGGCTGTCGATCACCTCGGCGGGCTCGGCGCCGAACATGCGCGCCTGGGCGAGGATCTGCGCCCGCGCCGCCGGCATGCCCTTCTTCTCGAGCAGGCGGCGGGTGGCGACGGTGTGCTGGTGCACCTGGTTGCCCGGCTCGGGCAGCGTCGCGACCAGACGGATCGCCCGATCCAGCAGCTGCATCAGTGAGGGGAGCTCGTCGCGATAGACGCTGCGCGCCGAGAGGAAGACGTCGATGCGCGGCCGGCCGAGCTCGGCGGCGGGGATGAGCTCGACCCCGGTGACCCGCTCCTTCGCGTCCCAGACCGGTCGCACGCCCATCAGGTAGAGGATCTGCGACTCGACGACGCCGTAGTCGGCGAAGGTGGCGTAGGGGATGAGGCTGAAGGCGACCTTCTCGGGGTAGCGGCCACGCGCGCGCAGCTGCGCGGCGAGGTAGTCACGGAGAAGGCGCGTGCCCAGCTCCCAGGAGGCGCGCGTCGGCAGCTCGCTGGGGTTGTTGAGCATCAAGGCCCGGCCGCTCGGCACCACCGCGACGTCGCGCTCCGGGCTGCCCGCCGGCCCCGGCGGGATGAACCGCCCGGCGAGCGCCGCCAGGATGGCGGTGATCTCCTCGGGCGTCTGGTCGAAGCCCGCGTCCATCTGCGCGGCCAGGGCCAGCGGTTCGCGCAGCGCGGCCGGCAGCTCGCCGGCCGGTGGGTGTCCCCCGCTCCGGCGAATGGCCTCGGCCGGGGTGAGGCCGTGACGCAAGACGCCGGTCAGCACCTCGCGCGCCTTGGCGAGCAGGAGCTCGTCGGTCGGCTCGCCGTCGCCGCCGCGGTAGAGCGCGCGTGTGGCGTCGAGGTAGGGCTTGCCCATCGCGCGGGCGAGCGCCGGCAGGCGCAACGTGTCGGGCGGCGGGACGCCCAGGACGTGCATCGTCGTCGGGATCTGGAGGTTGGCGAGGTCGTGCAGGTAGGCGGCGAGGCGCTCGAGCTCGTCGTCGGTGATCCGGCCGCGCGCGGCCGCGGTCAGGCCGAGCTCGTCGATCAGCCCCGCCGCGCGCGCCTGGGTCGTGATCACCTCGGCGAACTCGCGGCGGAGCGCGCCGCGGTCGAGCGAGGCGTACTTGTTCAGGCTCGACTCCAGGTTCAACAGGTCGTCCGGCAGGCCGGCGTCGGTCAACAAGGGCGGCAGGTGGCCGACGGTGAGCGCCATCGCCCGCCGGCGGCAGGGGAGGAGCTCGGCGGTGTTGCTCATCAGCCAGGGGTTGATGTTGGGCACATCGCCGATCAGGATGTCGCCCCAGTCCGCGCGCGAGAGCACCGCCGGCTTGCCGGGGAAGAGCCACTCGGAGCCGTGGGTGCCGAAGTGGAGCACCGCGTCGGCGCCGAGCTCGTGCTGTAGCCAGAAGTAGGTGGCGAGGTAGTGGTGGGTGGGGGGCAACAGGCTCTCGTCGGGGCTCTCGACCGCGGCCGTCGCGGTGAGCGTCTCCCCCTTGAGCGGCTGGGTGAGCAGTACGACGTTGCCGAGATCGATCCGCGGCAGGACGAGGAAGCGGCGGCCGTCCTGTCGCCAGACCATGATCTCGCCTGGGCTCTCGCCCCACTGAGCGATGACCTGCGCGCGCCGCCAGTCGGGCACGTGCTCGGTGAACCAGGCGCGGTAGCGCTCCTCGGGCACGAGCACCGCGGCACCGCTGCGCGCCAGCCGGTCGAGCGCCGCTGGCTCCCAGGCGCCCATCTGCCGGCCACGCGCGACGACCCAGGAGAGCAGCTCCTGCTCGTCGGCCGGCACCCGGCTCAGGGTGTAGCCGGCGTGCTCGAGCGCGTGCAGCAGCCGCACCAGGCTGCGCGGGGCGTTGAGCGCGTGCGCCGGGCCGCTCAAGAGGCCCGCCTTGTCGGCCTCGCGGTCGAAGATGACGATCGCCAGCTTCTTCTCGGCGTTGGTCTTGCGTTGCAGGTCGATCCAGGCGCGCGCGCGCGCGGCGATCCGTTGTACCCGGTCGGGGATCGGTACGATCTCCTCGCCGCTGTCGTGCCCCGAGAGAGTGCCGCCGGCGGTGAGGCACTCGGTCGCGCCCTTGGCCTCGGCCGAGGCGAGCTGGTGGAAGATCGACGACTTCGCCATGCCCGAGTCGTTGCTGCGCTGCCAGGCCTCGATCCCTTCGCTGGTGAACCAGAGCGCGTGCAGGCGTGGCACGGCGAGCTTCTGCCACAGCTCGACCGCCTCGCGGGTGTGGGAGGTCATGATCACCAACGCCGGCTCGAGCTCGGCGAGCCGGGCCGCGAAGCCGGGATCGTCGGCCACCAGGCAGACGGCGAGGATGCCCTGCCGCGCCAGCTCGCGGATGAGCGCGTCGACGACCTTGGGCTGGTGGAAGAGCACGTGGTGCCGCCAGGTCCCCAACGCGACCCGCGGGCTCTGCTCCGGCCGCCACCCGTCGGCGCGCGCGCGGCGGAACAAGGCGTCGAGGCTCGGCAGCTCGCCGTAGTCCGGGTGATAGATCTGCACCAGGCTCCCACCGCCCGGCGGCGGCGCCGGACCCGGGCGGCCGAACCGCGCGACCAGGATGTAGCGCAGGAGGTCGCCCAGCGCCGCGCGCGACAGGCCGTAATAGGCGCCCAGGGCCGGGTCGGCGTCGACCGCCGCCTCGCCGAGCAACTCTCCCCAGCGGGCGCAGAATGGCGCCAGATC
>JBFYZW010000528.1:0-30885 GCA_041309305.1 Deltaproteobacteria bacterium
CGACCGGCTCGGCCGGCTCGACGAGCGGGCGGTGATGGACCTGGCCGGCCCGGGCGGCATGGGGCTGCCGGCGGCGACGCCCGCCGAGCCGCCCGAGCAGTTCGAGCGCTTCCTGCTCGCGAGCCGCTCTCCCGCGGCGCGGCGGGTGGTCGAAGAGGCGCGCCGCGTGGCGCCCACCGAGGAGACGGTGCTCATCGAGGGGGAGACCGGGGTCGGCAAGGGCGTCCTGGCGCGCTTTGTCCACTCGCTCAGCCGGCGGGCCGGCGCGGTGTTCATCGGCGTCAACTGCGGCGCCATCGCCGAGACGCTGCTCGAGGCCGAGCTGTTCGGCCACGAGAAGGGGGCGTTCACCGGCGCCGAGGCGCGGCGCGTTGGCCTCCTCGAGGCGGCCGACGGCGGTGTGGTCTTCCTCGACGAGGTCGGCGAGCTGTCGGCGCGGGCGCAGGTGACGCTGCTGCGCTTCCTCGAGGAGCGGCAGCTCAGGCCCGTGGGCTCCTCCGCCTGGCGTCGCGTCGACGTGCGGGTGATCGCGGCGACCAACCGGCACCTGGTCGAGGAGGTCAGCGCCGGGCGGTTCCGCGCCGACCTCTACTATCGCCTCGCCGTCTACCCGATCTGCGTGCCGCCGCTCCGGGAGCGGCTCGCCGACCTGCCGGAGCTGGTCGACTACATCCTGGCGCGCCTCCCCGCGGCCCAGGAGAAGGGGATCCGGGGGATCAGCAAGGGCGCGCTGCGCCGCCTGGCCGCGCACGCCTGGCCGGGCAACCTGCGCGAGCTCGACAACGTCCTGCGCGCCGCCGCCATCCGCTGCGCCGGCAAGAAGATCCTCGAGCGCGACCTGCCGGACGAGCTCGGCGCGGCCCGGCTGACCGCGGCGAGCTTTCCGAGCCTCGCGGAGGCGACGCGGCGGCACGTGGCCGAGGCGATGCGGCTCGCCGGCGGCAACCAGAGCCGGGCGGCGGCGTTGCTCGGCGTGCATCGCAACACGCTCGGCGCGCGGCTCAAGGGCCGCGCGTAGCCGGCTCGATCCGGGGGGCGAGAGGCTGAGGTCACCGCTCCCCAGGCGGGCGGGCGGGCGGACGCGGGCGGGAGCTCGGAAAGGCGCGCGAGCGCCCTTGGACCGCGAGCTGGCGCACCACGGGCGGTGGTTGTGACGCCAACGCTGCTCCTTGACGACCATGACGAGATTGTTCAATATATAGAACAAAGGCCGATCATGTATCTGTTCGATCTCGGCGCCAGGATCCGCGAGGCTCGCCGCAAGGCGGGCAAGACTCAGACCGCCCTCGCCGCCGAGACCGCCCTTGGGCGCACGACCGTCAACCAGCTCGAGGCGGGGGTGTATCCTGACCTCGGCATCAAGAAGGTCGTCCGGTTGCTCCGCGCCGTCGGGCTGGAGCTGGCCGTCGTTCCGGCGTCGCGCGGCGCAGCGCCCGACTTCTTGCGGATGGCCTGCGTCTCCGCCAATGTCGGCTTCCGCCAGCAACTGCAACCCGAGCAGCTGGCCCACGCCCTCCTCAGCGGTGAGCTACCTGCCGGGTTCAGGCCACACCTCAGGGTGATCTTCGAAGAGGCGCCGCGAGAGGTTGTCCGGGGCGCACTGAAACAGCTCTCCGGTTCCGCGCGCGCCGGGGCACGAGTTCGCGAGAACGCGCGGCGGCTCGCCGAGCAGGTCGGCTGTGAGTTGAAGGTGGATCCATGAAGCCCGATACCCCGAGGAGCTGGGAGTTGCTTTTCCGCCACGCGCTCGACATCCTCGACTCGGCCTCGGCGAACGCGGGCGGCGCGGCGCTGGACTGGAGCGTCGGCGGCGGGACCATGTTGATGAGGAGGTACCGCCACCGTGAATCGCGGGACGTCGACATCTTCATTGGCGACGCACAGTGGATCGGCGCGTTGACCCCGCGCCTCAACACGGTCGCCGAGCGCAAGACCGGCGAGTACGTCGAACAGGCGGGCTTCCTCAAGCTCTACTTCGAGGACGGCGAGGTCGACTTCATCGTCGCCGGGAATGTCACCGACCAGCCCTTCGTCGTCGAGACCGTGCTCGGCCGTTCCGTTCGCGTCGAGACCGACGCCGAGATCATTGGCAAGAAGGTCCGCTACCGCGGGGCGCAGTTCCGTGCGCGCGACCTCTTCGATCTCGCGTGCGTAATCGAGAAGAACCCTGCGGCGCTCGGCGCCGTCGGCGGCGTGCTCGCCGAGGCGAAGCCGGTGATCCTCGCTCGCCTCACCGAACGAGAGCCGGCGCTGCGTGAGGATTTCCAGGCAATCGCGACGCTCGAATACAACCCCACGTACGACCAGACCGCGAGACGGGTCAGAAGATACCTGGCCTCGCTGATTTGAGCCTTGGCGCCCCACGCGCTGGTTTCTGCCGGACGCCGGCGTTGCCGAGATCTTCGCCGGCCTGCGTGAGGTTGCAGACCTCGGCCTGGCTGCCGCTCGCCATCTTCGAGGGGACATCTACTACGAGGAAGAAGACGCAGAAGACTCTACCCCAGGCGATCGAGGTGGCGGAGGACCGGTTGTCCGACTGGCGTCGTCGCGGAAAAGAGAAGCAACAACAGCGAAAAGCGAACTATCCACGGAAGGGCTAGCCTAAGTTCGCTGTAGCGTACATGCTATATGAAGAAAGGTTGCGCGTCATGGCTGACGATCTCGAGCAACACATCGCGGAACGGGAGAAACGCTCGCCCGGCTTCACCGCCTTGGTCGACGCGGCGGTGCAGCGACGCGCCTTTGCCCGGCCGATGGCTGAGCTGCGAAAGCGAAGCGGCGTCAGCCAGACCCAAGTTGCTGCCCGAATGGCTACATCGCCGTCGATCGTGGGACGGGTCGAGAACGGCGCCGACGTGCTGCTGTCGACGCTCGAAAAGTACATGTCCGCGCTCGGCCTCGAGTTGGAGCTCAAGGCCAAAGAGCCGAGAAACGGCGCGCCGCGCCGGGCCACACGTCGCAGGAACGCCGCGAAACTAACCGGCTGATTGCCCCAACTCGCCGGGGGCAACCAGAGTCGGGCGGCGGCCCGGTTCGGCGTGCACCGCAACACGCTGAGCACGCGGCCGAAGGGGCGCGCGTAGGCGACTCGACCCGGAGGGCGAGAGGCCGAGGCCACCGCTCCCCAGGCGGTCGCCCGGTCAGGCGCGGGCGGAGCTCGGGGAGGTGCGCGAGCGCCCTTGGAAGTTGCACCGGGGGCAGCTCGGGCGGTGGACTCACTGCTCGTTGTGCTTCTTGGCCGGCGCGAGCGCTTCCGCCTCCTCATCGCCCTCGAGGCGGCGCGTTGCGTCGACGAGCCGGTCGAAGTCGCTCTCGAACAACCGGTCCTGCACGATGCGGTACCGTTCGAACTCGCTCTCGGCGTGCGCCCTGGCGATTTCCGCCGTCACCTTGCCAGCGTCCGAGAGCACCTCGCGGTCGGTGGCGGCGAGGAAACGGTTCAACCGAGTCTCCCAGTCCTGCATGGTCATCGGGATCTTGCGGAGCGCCATGTCCTCGGCGACGTCGAGATAGGCGTTCACCAGCCGCGAGAGCTGCGTGAGCTCCTGTTCGGTCAGGTAGTTTTTGGCCACGACCACGTCGAACCTCTGGACCTTGCCGTGGGGCGCGTCGGTCCAGGTGTGCAGGCCCATGTGCTCCTTGGTGGAGTCGGCGCGGTCGACGATGACCTCGGCAGCGGTTTGCCCGTGGATGGCCCAGTGCAGCTTGTTCTGCACCGTGGCGAAGAAGCGCTTGGTCGCCTGCGCGGTCACGTCGTAGTCGAGACGCGCGTGGCCCACTTGCGAAACTGGACGGCCCGCTCGGAGTTGACCTTGTAGCCGACGGCGATGATGGCCGAGAGGTTGTAGTGCTTGGTGTCGTAGCTCTTGCCGTCGGCGGCAGTTATTCGAAAATTTCGAATAACTGAGTTCTCCTCCAGCTCGCTGTCCTCGAACACCTTTTTCAGGTGGTAGTTGATGGTCGGCACCTCGACGTCGTAGAGCTGCGCCATCATCTTCTGGCTGAGCCACACGTTCTCGTCGGCGTAGACTGCCTCCACGCCGCCCCCACCACTGGCCGCCACGAAGGTCAGGTACTCGGCCGCCGAGGAACGGACGAGGAAGGCGCCAGGGGATTTCTTCTTGCGGGTCATCCGATCTCCCTGGCCGGCGTGCGTCTGCCCGCGCGGATGTCAGTCTTCGCCATCGGCGCCACCCCTCGGTTGCTCGTGTATCCGGCGGTCCAGCTCCGAGCGTCGCTCCATCGGAGCTCATCCTATTCCAAGCGATGCTACTGGACCAAAGGCGACTTCGCGCGAGGTTGCGGGGCTCATGGCGTTTCACCGGCCTGGCGCAGACACCGCACGACCAACGCGAGCGTGGCCTTGGTCCCGTACTGCTCAGCCATCGCTCGCAGCCGCTCCCGCTCCCATCGTCCCTCCCGCAACGTGACAATGAGGCGACCCTCCAGCTCGGTGAGCGACGCGCCGGCCATGCCGTGATGCTGCAGCAGATCGATGACGTACCACTCCGGCGTCGGGCGCGGTGGAAAGTAGACTCGGCGCAGGAGGAAGCGGCGGCCGTCGAAGGTGAACTCGCCGGTGCGCCTCTGGTTGTAGGCGAGCGTCGCCGCGAACATCGCCGTGGCGCCGAGCCCCAGGGCATTCCACTTCGGCGGTCCCGTGATCACGAAGCGGCTGCTGCCGAGGAAGCCGCGCAAGATCTCCTCCTCGGATGGCGGCGCCTGCCCGAAGCGGCTGTTCACCGGGACGTAGAACAGGCCGTGGGCTGCCTGCCGCAGCTTGCCCTCGCGGACGAGGCGTTGGGCGAGCCGTGCCGGGTTCGCGCCGAAGCGGCGAAGCGCCCGGGTTCGATAGGCTTTCCCTGGTTTCAGGTTCGGTTGTGCGGCCAGGCTCACTGTTTCTCTCCGTAAGTAATTTACAGTAAAAAAGGTACAGTAATCCGACGCGCAAATCAAGACCAGGCCATCGACCCTTTCATCCGGAGCGCTTTGCTGGCTCGGGTGCTCGGGAGCGCGCGGAGGCCTGCCGCTCAAGTCGTTTGTGAGGTGAAGCTGGCGCAACCAGCCCCTGCCAGGTGGCCGGTGTCGTCCCCCATGACGTCTGCCTGCAAGGGCTCACCTGCCCAGCTCGTCTCGAAGTGCCAACAGCACCAGCACCTGGTCCTTCGCCCGGCCGGTCCCCGATTTTACGTCGATCAACTTGATACGATTGAAAAAAATGGTGGAGGCGCCGGGAATCGAACCCCTCAGGCAGAGCCTCCGCCCGTTGCCGAACGAGGCCGATCTTTGCCGAACGAGACGGAAAAGGCAACGGAAGGTGGCGCCGCGGACACGGCCCCGAGACCGATCGAAACCGATCTCTTGGGCATGGGCTGTAGCAATGTAGCAAGCGCACTTCAGGAGGCCGTCGCCTTGATCGATACCGGCGACGCTGATGCGGCCCGTCGTCTCTTAATCCAAGTGCTGTGTTGTCTGCCTCGTCTGCTCTAGCTGCGCTGGGTCGTCGGTAGGTTTCTCTTCGATTGGCGGTTGTTGAATCTTCGTTTCGTTACTAAATCGGTAACGTATCTCCGATCTGGCACCAGGTTGTCAGATATGCTATACGTTACCAAAAAAGGAACGAATGGCTGAACCCACAACCGAGAATGCCGAGAATGCGCTGGGAATGAGCTCGGCCCATTCCCCTGTTTCCCAGCGAACAAGGAGGAAATAGGGCCGGAATGAGGCGCCAAACGCGGTTTTCTCCGCCCCATTTATGGCCGCGAGGCGAACATGGAACGAACCCTCTCCCAGAACGAGGCCAAGGTGGTCCTCGACCTCGAGTGGCGGAACCGGAAGACCGTCACGCTGGCCGAGCTGCGCGAAGCACTCGGCGCGTCGGAAGGGTACGCTCGCAAGCTCGCCCACGGCCTGGTCAAGAAGGGCTGGCTCGAGCGCCTGCGTCCAGGCCTGTTTCAATTCGTGCCCGCTGACCGCGGTCGCGAAGGAGTCGCCGACACGAACCCGCTCGCTGCCGGAGCCGTGCTTCTCTCGCCGTACTTCTACTCCTTCGGCACGGCCTGCACGCACCATGGGCTCACCGAGCAGGTCTTCTCCGAGGTGTATCTCGCCTGCCAAGAGGACCGCCGGTCTGAGAGCATCCGGGGCAAGCGGTACGTCTTCGTCCGGGTTCCAGAACGGCTCTTCTTCGGGTTCGAGGAGATCTCCGTTCTCGGACACGCCGTGCAGATGGCGACGCCCGAACGAGCGCTGCTCGATGCGATCGATCGGTCTCGCTACGCAGGTGGCGTCGGCGAGGTCTCCCGGATTGTCCAGCGGGCTGCTCGCAAGATCTCGTGGGAGGTGCTCCTCGACCTTGCGTGCAAATGGAGCCCATCGGCGCTGGTACAGCGGCTGGGCTACTTCCTGGATCTGCACCAGGTCGACGTACCTGGCTACGCACGAGATGCGCTCCTCGCGCTCGTTCGGCCCCAGAGCAAGATCCAGCTCGGCTCGCGCCGCAAGTGGGGCACGAGCGGCAAGCTCGTGCGACCGTGGAACGTGGTGGAGAACGTCCCCCGCGACGTGCTCGTCTCGAATGAGGAGAAGCGCCGCCGCAGGGTCGTCTTCGCCAAGAAGGAACGAGTCAAGTGATCGAGGACAAGTTCGTCGACCTCTACGCGCGCAACAGCGGTCTGAGGGACAAGCTCGTCGCCGAGCGGGACGTTGTCCTGACCTACGCCTTGCGCGCGCTGCTCGACGTCGGCGTGATGGACCACCTGGCGTTCAAAGGCGGCACCTGTCTGCGCAAGCTGATCTTCGGCTCCACCGGACGGTTCTCCGAGGATCTCGACTTCACTCTCGACAGCGAGGAACCCGACGACGATGTGCTCACCGACCTGGTCGAGGTCTTCAACACCCAGCACCATGGCGTTACGTTCACCTTCGACGAGTACTACAAGACCGACGACGACACGTCCTTTGGTGGTGATGTCCAGTACCAGCATGCCTGGAACGACGCCGGGCACTTTCGGCTGCAGGTGAGCCTGCGGGAGCGCCCGACGCTGCCCGTCGTAGCGTGCGCCATGAAGCCGCAGGCGTACTTCAGCCATCTCGGGTTCGATGTCTTCGAGGTGCGCGCTCTCGCGCCCATTGAGATGATCGCCGAGAAGGTCCGCGCCGCGTTCCAGCGAGTCAAGGTCCGCGACCTGTACGATTTGAACCGCTTCGCTGCCACACCCTTCAACGGCGAGCTCCTGCGGCGGCTCGCCGTGCTGAAGCTCTGGCAAGCCCGTGACCCGTTCGATCCCGAGGCGTTGTTCGAGAAGATCCGCGGCGGCAACTACGACTGGAAGGACGTCGGGAGGCTGGTTCGGTCATCCGAACGTATCGAGCCCGCCGAGATCATCAAGACCGTCGAGAGCCGCTTCGACGTCCTTCGCCGATTGACCTCGCTCGAGCAAGAGGTCATCGCCGACGCCAAGAGCGGCTGGAACGAGCCCCTCGCCGATCGGCTGCGTGCTGAGGTGCGTTCGCTGTTCGAGTCGGCGACCTGAGCCACATGAGAAGGAGACTCTGGTTGTTGAATGCGTCGAAGTGTATTCGAAAACGCAGCGCCGAAAGCGCGCGCACGAGGATCTCCGCGAGGGGAGCCCCTCGCGCTCCCCGAGGGGATGCATCCTTCGGATGCCACACCGGACGCAAGACTACCGTTTTCCATAACGGCTTGTATTTTTACGGTTTTCATCGTAGCCGCGGAGGCGCGTGCGTGTAGTGCAGGGCGACTACGCTGTAGTCTAACGGTCAATGCACATCGTATACTATGTTGAGTTTATTGCCGTTTCGAAGACAGATGGCGTAGTCGAAGGTCAATACCGGCCAGGTTGGGTCGGCGCGCCGGCATGACCGAGAAACACCTCCGGTTCGATGGTATCTTCAGTGGAAAAATTAACTCATTGAATTTATTCGATTCCAATCCATTGTGGATGTAGTCGACTCCGACTACGCCGGCTACCTCCCCGGCCGCCACGTAGTCACGAACGCGGGCCCGCCTTGTTTTCTGATTGATTCCAAGTCGGCAAGCCGACGACGACGTAGTCACGCGCCTGTGTGTTTTCGAGTGTGTAACAATCAACACCAATATATAACTATTCGCATCAACCAGAATCCACTCGGAGGCGTCATGTCCTCGATCTAATCCGCCAACCCGAAAGACAACATGCAGCCCAGCTCGATCCGTCTTCCGCGGGGGCTCGACGCGGCTCTTCGTCGCGAAGCGTCACGTCGCGGCATCAGTCGGAGCAGATTGATCGAGGAGGCACTCGAGCACGAGCTCTTCGGGGCGCGTGACACCGACGACCTCCGCCACAGGATGCTCACCAGCCTCCTGTTCCTCGAGGAGCTGCTCGTCGACGCCAGCACTCCAGCACTCAGCCGCAGGAGAAACTGCGCGAGGTCTTCGCGATCAAGCAGAAACAGGCGGCCGATCTGTTGGCGTCGTCGACGAGTCGGTCACGGCCGAATGAATAGCGCCGCTGGCGCGGCGCCTCGGCAGCCGGCACAGCTGACCCGTCGAACCGTCCGCTCGCATTCAACCAACAGCAGCCACCGAGTCGTCGCTCCGCTGTTGCCTGACGTTGTACGTCCTCTTCCGGCCAAACCGCGCCGTGAGCGTGTTGGTTTGCGCATACACACGGTCAGCTCCCGCCCATCAACAGGGTGGTCGGCAAACCAGCTCGAGTTCCGGTCGCCGCCGCCCTGTGACCACGATCCAGTTGGGGTGCGCGCCGCGCACCCTGGTGCCGAAGCCGCGGGCGTAGATCTGGTGGCCGTTGGAGAGCACGATGCTCGTGCTGCTCCAGACCTTCTTGTTGTCTGGAACGAGCCAACGTAGCCGCGGGTTGCTCTCGAGCTCGTTCTTGATGTCGGCCAGGATCCGCTCGGCCTGGGGCTGCGTCGCCGAGAAGATGAAGCCGATGCCCCGCGGCTCGTGGGCGGCTCGCCAGATCGGGTAGGCGAAGTCGAAGAAGAACGTCTTGCCGTGGTCGCGTGGCGCCGGGACGCACACGCGATCGAAGTGGCTGACCAGGTGGTCCCACTCCTCGTGGTGCTCGCCGACCAGGAAGCGCCCGTTGCACGGCGCCTCGGGTGGGCCCCGAAGAAGCTCCTGGGCCATGAAAGCGCAGGAGCTCCGCATCATCTGCGCGGTGGCGCCCTCCCACGCCTGGTCGCCGCCCTCGTAGACGGAGACGCGCGCTGCCTCGGTGAGGTCCTCGTCGGTTATCTGGAAGCGGTCAGACTCCAGGATCTCGCCCAGGCCGAGCGCCTGATTCTCTGGAACTCGAGTGGTGGGGAGCGCCGGTGACTCTCGCGAGGCGGATCGGACCGGCATACACGCCGGCGGGCCCTCGACCTCCGGCATGGGTCAACCGTTCGTGGTTTCGGGAGATCTGGCAAGGGGAGAGGTCGGCACCATTTTGCGCACTCCGGGATGCCTGAGGTACATTCGGACAACTGTACTTTGCCAAGAGCAGGCCTCGATCAGCGTTTCGCGAATGACGGCGTCTGCCCCTACGAACTGGGCTTCTTTGGACGCGAGTAACTGGCCGTATCGCATTGAAATCACGCGCGTTTTCTGTGGACGCAGACATCACGCGGCACGCGGTGGTACGGTGCCTCGGGTCGCGTTCGCGAAACGACGATCAACGCCCAAGAGCAGACCCTGCCGACGTCCTGCAATCCGGCCTACTTCGCTTTCTGAAGATCGATACCGAGCGTCTTTGCCCGCTTGCGCCACTGCTCACGCGCCAGCTCCTGCATGTCGCGCACTTCGTCCGCCTCGTCCACGATCTCGAGACCGAGCAATGTCTCGATCACATCCTCCATGCTGACGATGCCATCAGTACCACCCCACTCGTCGACGACGAGCGCAAGGTGCTCCCGCGCGTCGAGGAACGTTTCGAAGAGGTGAGGCACCGACATGACGCTTGGTACAATGATCAGGTTTCGCTTGATCTCGGACAGGCGGAGAGCGAGCCGGTCCTCACTCGCTTGCAGCAGGACCTCGTCTTTCAGCACGTATCCCTTGATGTCGTCGATCTTCTCTTCGTACACCGGGATGCGAGAGAAGCGCGTGCTGCCCTCCTCCTCGAGCATCTCTTCGATCGTGAGGCGTTGTGGCAGGACATACATCACCGTGCGTGGCGTCATGATGTCCGACACATGAAGAGTGCGAAAGCGTAACAGGCTCTTCAAAATGCGGATCTCCGACTTGCCCATGGCGCCCTCGCGCAGGCCAATCTCGGCGAGCGCCGTCAGCTCTTCGCGGTGAAACACGGGCTCCGTCTTGCTGCCGGAGAACAGGGCGCCTAACAGCTTGGCAAGCGCGACGAGTGGCCACAGGAAGACGACGAGCGGCCGCAAGATCCGAGCGACAACAGGGCCGAGCTCACGCCAGTAGCGTGCGCCGAGGCTCTTCGGGATGATCTCGGAAAGCACGAGAATGAGCAGGGTGAGCACCGCTGAAAACACCCCCACGTACGCGTCCCCGTACACATGCGTGGCCTGCGCGCCCGCTCCGGCCGCGCCCACCGTGTGTGCGACCGTGTTGAGGGTCAAGATGGCGGCGAGCGGGCGATCAACGTCGCGCTTGAGCTCACGCAGCCGAAGCCCGATGGCTGGGGCCTTCTCCTCCCACACGGCGACGTAGGCCGGGGTGATGCTGAGCAAGACCGCCTCCATCACGGAGCACACGAACGAGACGGCAAGGGCCACCAGGACGTAGATGATGAGCAGTGTCACTCGGGCAGTATCCTCGCTTGGGAGAGATTCCCACGGTGCGGTCGGTAATACCGCATTGGCTTCCGGGCATACACTGCCAGCCAGGAGCTGTAAGCCAGGAGGCCACAGCCACCAGAGTCATCTTGATGGAGACCATGGCGACGAGCCCGCTCGCGTGCGAGCGCCATCGGAGCGGCTGCGACTGCGTGTTGAGGATGCAAGCAGCTTCGGCGCCTACAACCGCCGGCGGTGCCTACTGCCCGGCGGCCGCCCATTCCCGCTGTACTCGGCCAGGCTAACCGCAACCCCGATGCAGTGCAGGGCCCCACCCAGGCGAATCATCTCGTCCGCCGGTACCGGCAGGATCGCAACCTCGCGCAGGGCAGTAGAGAACACCGTGTAGGCCGCGACCTCGACCTCCTCCGGAACGTCCGCGTAGCTCGGCACCAGGAGCGATCTGCCCACGCGAAGCGCGTTCAGGTACGTGCGGTACTCCCCGTTTGCGAGCGCGGGGAGCGGCACTCGCACCACCGTTGGATCGAGGCCGACCATCCGAGCTGCGGCAAACAGCCCTTGGGTCGCCCGGTCCATCCGCTTGGCATCGTCCTCTGACTCTCGGGGGTCGACCGAACCGATCGCGATGATGTCCGGCGTCAGGAACTGGGCGAACATGTCGATGTGTCGGGTCTGGTCAGCGCTCAGAGCAGGTACCAGGACGAAGGAGCTGCAACCTAGGCGCCCGAGCAGATAGTCACGGAGTGGCTCATCCTCGAGATCCAGAGCGTTCATTGCGAAGTACTCGATGGTCGAGGCACATAGCCCATGTCCGTTGCTGATGATCGCGCCGCCCTCGAAACCGATATCCAGGCTCTCATAGGTGACCGGCAAGCTCTCGGACATGGCGAGTGGCACCCTGTCGTCGTCCGGCCGGTCCATTCCGTAACCGGCGTCGAGCCAGATCGACTTGCCGTCAGCAGCATACGTCTGCAGGGGGCCGTAGTCGCGAATCCAAGGCGAATTGACCGTTGTCTCGACAATCTCGAGCGAGTCATGCCTTAGCTGGTGCTTTTCGATCCAGAGGTCGAGCTCCCCGGCTGCGACCGTGGCGGGATCGACGACCAGAACGACTCTGGTCTCTTCGAGGGCCGACGCTACGAGCTCAGCCAGCACGTCGGGCCAGTGCCCCGTGAAGCTGAAGACCACCGCGTCGGCGGGCTCCCAGTCGCCACGGAAGCGGCGCAGTGCTTCTCGCGTTGACAGCTCGAACAGCTCGTAGACCGGCTCGCACGTTGCCTCACCAGCAGGCGCCTGCTCGTTGACCAGCACGGTTGGATCGCCATGCGATGACGCAAGCACAGATGCCAGAATCCAACCGACGACGGGCGCACCAAGAGCTTGGCACATTTTCGTCTTCCCCTACCCGCGCAGCTCCGCGTCGATCATCTCTTTGAACTTCTCGAGCGGCTGCGCGCCGGACAGGAACCGACCGTTGATGAAGAAAGCGGGCGTCCCGGTTGCGCCCAGTGACTGCGCCTGCTGCACATCGCGCTGCACCCGCGTGGCGTGCTGGCCCGAGTCGAGAGCCTGCGTGAACCGTGTCATGTCGAGGCCGAGAGCCTGAGCGTGCCCCTCCAGATCCGTCCGCTGGACCGCGCGGGTCTCGAACAAACGGTCGTGAAACTCCCAGAAGCGCCCCTGCCGGTGCGCCTCCACCGCCGCTTGGTGCGCCAGTGGGGCGTCCTTGTGAAAGGACAACGGGTGGTGCTTGAATACCACGCGGACCTTGTCACCGTAGGCGTCGCGAACTCGCTTCAGCGTGGCGGCAGCCTTGCCGCAATACGGACACTGAAAATCCGAGAACTCAACGATGGTCACCTGGGCTCCTGCCGGGCCGAGGGCGGCATCATCCGGTGCGACTGACACTTGTCGTTTCTCGCCCGGTTGTGGCTTTGCCACCTGTGGTGCCTGTTGCGGCATGCCCGCGCGCGGTGCCTGCGGTGTCTTCGGACTCTCCTGCGGCGGGCGCGGGTGCGACGGTTTGCGGGGAGAAGGCACCGCCTCGACCGGCGCCCGGTGCGTCTGGTTGCTCTGGTCGCACTCGCTGCCCGAGGAGCCCGGCGAGGTACAGGGCTCGGCGGGCGGGCGCGGGTTTGACAGCTTGCCAACCACCGCGCCGAGCACCAACGCTCCTGCGATGATGCCGATAACCTGACCTTTGCTCATCGGTGACTATCCTCCGTCCGGCTCATCGACATCCGCGCCGACGAGCCTGTCGAGTTGTTGGTCAAACACGTCGCGAGCGCTTCGGTCGACCACGCGGATGGCGTCCTCACCGTTTGCCCGCGCATAGACTCCTCCGCCGAGCGGCGCGTCGCCTCCGAGCACGAGCCGCTGCTCGTCACCGCTCGTTAGCTGAACGTCCACCTCGAGCCTCGGCGGATCGAGGCCGTACTCGTGCCGGCGGTTCGCGTCTGCCCCTTCGCCCGGCAGGTCAGCGCGGCTGTCGAGGAACTCCAGGGTTGAAAGCAGCCGCGCGATGGCGGCCCCATCGGCAGCACCGGGGACCGGCTCCACCACGCGGAAGTCGGTCGCTGACAGGCGTTCCACGACCGTGTTGGTCCAGGCATCGCGCCGGATCTTGAGGCGTATCACCTCGTCAGCTGTCAGGTTGAGCACCCGGGCCGCCCGCCTCTGGCGCTCTGGGGTGGACTCCATGTGCCGCTCGAAAAAGAAGAGGTACCCACAGCCCAAGAGCACGAGGCCGGATAGCCAATATGTAACCCGGGGTGACGGCACTCAGGACCTCCTGCGCCAGCTGACGACAGCTCCCAAAACTCCCACGAGTCCGGGCATAGCCCCGAGCGACATCCAGTAGAGAGCTGTCTGATCTCTGGCCGATAGGCTCAGGCGCCGCACCTCCGGCTCCAGTGCACGAACGGCGATCAGTTCCTCGCGCCGGGCGAGCCAGTCGACGCTGTTGAGCACCAGGTCTGCGTTGGCGCCGCGGTGCAGGTGAGCATTGGTGGCGAAGTCCGTATCTCCGACCACGACCAGGCGCGCAGGCTCGCGGCGGCCATCCGCTGCATACAGGTTTGGCGGTTCGTTGACTGCAACCGCGATCGACAGATCGCCGCGATGGTCTTGTTCACTATCGAAACGCGGGCTGCCGCGCGGCTCCGACTCGCCAATGCCATCCTTGCTGGTCAAGATGAGATTTGCGCCCTCGAGCTGTCGCGTGCCGCGCTTGTGTCGGACCGAGGTCGCGTAGGGGAAGACGACAGAGGAGCCCACGAGCGACGCGGTCGTTGGATGGGTCTGGAACCGCGTCGCCACCAGCGTCGTGGGCCCCACTCCGGCCGCGCGGCCCACCGGATCGTGAAGGTAGACGCCGCGGACCTCGACACCCCACTCGCCGAGGAGTGCCTCCAGTCCGCCGTTCTCCCACGGCTCGACGAGCAGCAGCCACTTTCCGCCGGCTGCCAGGTAGTCCGCGACCTGTCGTTGGGCACGCTCGTTGAGAGGACGCCTGGGGCCGGCCTGCACCAGCAGTTGACACGAGCTCGGTGCCGGCAGGCCGAAGAACGCGTTGACTGTCTCGACAATGTAGCCTTCACGACGCAGTCGGTCGCGAGCCAGCGCTAGACCCTCCGGTCCAAAGTCGTCAGGGCTGCGCTCGCCGTGACCCGTCACCATGCAGACCTTGACCGGCGCGTCGTTCATCAAGGCCACGATGGCCGAGCTGACCGCTTCCTCGCCGCGGAACCGCGGTGGCGCGCCACGAGCAAGATAGCGCCGGCCATTCTTGTACTCGTAGGTCTGTTGCACGAGCTCTCGCGCGGTGATCACGCGGGAGCGTCCTTCGTACTCCAACACGAGAGATGACAGCTCGGGCTGCTTGATGTCGGCGCGATCCTTCAACCGCTCGACCTCGCCAGGATCGCGATCCGGATCCACATCCTGCACCTGCAAGAGCACGCTGCGTGCCGAGTACTCGGCCAACAGATCGCGTACGTAGACCTGCAGCGAGCTCGGGCGAAACAGGGCCGTGATCCGGACCGGTCGCACGAGCCGAGCGAGAAGGCCGACCGTCTGCTCGCTCAGCTCGAAGCGTCTGTCGGCTGTGAGGTCGAAACGGCGGTAGTGCCGGGTCGACACGTAGTTGACGATGGCGACGAGGCAGAGCGCCAGCGTGATGGATGCGACTGCGTGGCGCCGAAGCATCGCGGGCCCGGACTTACCCAGGCCGTGGCGTCGTTCCCATGCCCAGCAGCCAAGAGCCGCGCCGCCGCCCGCAAACAGGGCGTAGCCAGCCGTGGTCCAGCCAGAGCCGAGAGAGCGAAACGCCACGCCAACGAGCATCGTGGTGAGGCCGGCGGCTCCGAGCACGCCCACCGGCGCCTGTGCCGCCGGAGCGCGGAGCCAGGGGCCCAGGCGGCCAGCAAGCTCGGTGCCACGCGCTCGCGTCGCCAAGACGAGGTGCCGGGCGCGCTCAGGCATTCGTGGTACTGCCCAGCGCAGAGCGAGCCCGGCGCCGACCATCCCCACGCCAAAGGTAAGCGACAAGAGCCAACCGCCAAGGGAAAGCGGCACCGTATGGAAAAAGCTTCCTCCCAGCTCGACGATGAGCACCTGGACAACGACGATGAGCGCGAATACGGCGAGGAAGGGACGAGAGCGCCACAGGCCCCGAAACGGTGACTCCGAGAGCGCAGTCGCACGGCTGTTGACCAGATTGCCAAGCTGCAGCCACACGAAGCAGTTGAACACGAGCGTGGCGTGTGCCGCGCTGTCGTCTCTTTCGCCCAAGTAGAGAACGGCGAGCAGCCCGACTACCATCACCGCCCCGAAGCAGACGATGCGCGTCCACATGGCATTCGTGATCAGGGGAGCCGAGCGTCCTTGTGGTGCGCCGCTCAGCACCTCCTCGGGTGGGTCGATGGCAAGCGCCAACGCCGCGAGCGTGTCCATGATGAGGTTCACCCACAGGAGCTGGATCACACCGAGCGGTGTCCCGAATCCCGTGAGTCCGGCAACGAACGCGATGACGAGGGCAACGAGGCTCACGGTGAGCTGGAACTGTAGAAAGCGCTGGATGTTGCGATGAATCGTCCGCCCCCAGCGGATGGCGCGCACCACCGAGGCGAAGCTGTCGTCCACCAGGATCAGGTCCGCCGCCTCGCGGGCCACATCGGTCCCGGAGCGGCCCATGGCGAGACCAACGTCTGCGTGCCTGAGCGCGGGCGCGTCATTGGTCCCGTCGCCGGTCACCGCGACGGTGCTCCCTTTGGCCTGGAGAAGCTTGACGAGACGCAGCTTGTCTGAAGGCACGGCGCGCGCGAGGATACGCAGGCGGCCGAGCAGGGGGACCAGCTCCTCATCGGGCCTATCACGCAGAGTACCTGCCTCGACAACCAGGTCGCCTTCGCTCAGAAGGCCGAGCTTTCGTCCGGCCGCGACGGCTGTGGACAGGGCGTCGCCGGTCACGATCTTCACATCGATACCGGAGTTGCGGCACGCCATGATCGCTGCCGGCACCTCGTCACGCAGCGGATCACCGATCGCTATGGCCGCGACGAACACGAGATCCTGCTCGGCGTCGTGCTCGGTGAGCGTCTCGGCGTTCTCCCCCGTGTCGAGCTCGCGATATGCCAGCACCAGCGTCCTCAGGGCCCTCTCGTTCCAGCCGTGAATCGTCGCCTGGAGTGCTCTGCGAGACTCCTTCTCAAGCGGCACGACTCCGCCGGCACCGATTGCACGGGTGCACAGGGGCAGCACCGCCTCAGGCGCGCCCTTGCAGAGGACGCGACACCAATCGGCGGCGGCGGCCACGGTCGACATCCGCTTGCGCTCTGAGGTGAAAGCGAAAACCCGGTGTAGCTGGCTCTCGCGTCTCAGGCCTCGGTAGTTCACCCCCCATCCCTGGCAGACCTCGAGCAGTGCCGCCTCCGTCGGACTGCCCATCGCCCGGGCTCCGGCGCGGCGATCCAGGTCGGCGGTCGAGTCAACAGCAGCGATGATTGCGATCGGGTCCCGGAGCGCCTCATTCACTTCGTTGGGCTCGGCACCATCACCAGGGGCGGCGAGCCAGACCACACGCTCGACCCGCATGCGATTCTGGGTGAGAGTTCCGGTCTTGTCAGCGCAGATGACGTCCGCCGCCCCCATGGTCTCGCATGCCACCAAGCGGCGCACGAGCACCTTGTCGCGGGCCATTCTCAGCACGCTGAAGGCCAGGCTGAGTGTCACCGCCACCGGGAGCCCCTCGGGAACAGCGACAACCACGATCGTCACACCGAGGGTGGCATAGGTGATGAGCTGACGCAGCCCGCCGAGGTCAAAACCCAGCTCGCCCTTGACCACGCCCGCTAGCGCTAGCGCCACGAAGATGAGCACTGCAGCACCGAGGCCCAACACGCCGATGCGGTCGGCCAGTCCTCCGAGCCGCGTCTGTAACGGAGTGGGCTCGCGCGCGCCGCCGAGCTCGGCCCGCAGCCGGCCGTACTCGGTATGCTCACCGACGGAGGTGACGACGCAGGTCGCCCGGCCATCGAGAACCACAGTGCCGGCGGCCAGAATGCAACCGCCATCTTCATGGTCCGCTGCCGGCAGCTTCCGTACGGCCTCGGACTCGCCCGTGAGCGTGGATTCGTCGACCAAAAGCTCGGTGCCGCCCACTGGACGACAGTCAGCAGGTACCTTGTCGCCCGCCTCGAGCTCGAGCACATCGCCGACCACGAGGTCGAATGACGAGATCGCCGTTGGCTCGCCGTCACGAATAGCGCGCACGAGTTGTGCTTCCCGCTCGATCTGCAGGCTCTTGAACTCTGCCTGGGCCCGCCAGTCGTTGTACGCCTGGGCGAGGGCAGCTATCGCGACGGCCGTGAGGATGGCGAGGCCGTCGACGAAGGCACCGCCAGTCGCGAGATCAATGCCCAGAACGAGGACCGCCGCACCAATGAGGATCTTGAGGGTTCGGTCGTCGAGGGCTCCGCGTGCCATCCGCCAGAAGCTGCGGCCACGGATTTCGATCAGGCGGTTTGATCCATGCTCGACTCGGCTCCGCTCGACTTCCTCCGCGCCGAGGCCTCGTAGCTCACCCGAGGCGCGCCATGACCCGTACGTCATCACCTGAGCCTCCGCAGGCCGATGGCATGAGTGGCCACGAAAAGGGCAAAGGCAGCAAGGCTGAAGCAGTAGATGATGGACCGCGTGTCGACGACGCCGCGGCGAAACGACGAATAGCGGGCAAAGGCGCTCAGGTACGCCAACACGTCCCTGATGGTTCCCGGCTCCATGCCGTCCGCCGCCCGGCCAAGGGCCCAGAATAGGAGCAAGACAGTGAAGGAAAGCGCGGCGGCAGCGATCTGGTTCGAGGCCACTGCCGACGTGCACAGGCCGACGGCGGCGAATAGAGCACCGAGGGCGAACAAGCCGATGTAGCCGGCGAGGATCGGCCCGGGATCCGGCTGACCGAGCTGCGCCAGCGCCAGCGGGTAGGCGAGTGTCGGGGCGATGATGCACACCAGGAACACCAGTGCTGCCGCGTACTTGCTTACGACAATCACCACCTCGCTTACCGGATCGGTCATCAGAACTTCGAGCGTCCCGAGTCTCAGCTCCTCGGCCACGAGCCGCATGGTCAAGAGCGGAGTCACGAAGACGAGCAAGAGTGCCATGCTCACGAAGGTTCCGCCGAGAGAAGCCGAGCCGCCGTCACGCAGCGAGGTCACGAACAGGTATCCCGAGGCCACGAGGAACACGGCCCAGGCGAGATAGCTCATGGGTGAGTAGAAGAAGCCGGCCAGCTCCCGCACGAACAGGGTCAGGAGCTGTGGGCCGGCTGCGGGTATGGCGGGCGCGGCGTCGGACCGGATGACGCAAGGAGTGGTCGCCCCAGACTCTCCGAGCGCCGCGCCCTCAACTTCGAGTACGGTGGTGTTCTCGACAGAGGTCATGCCGCCTCCGCCGCTGTGAGGCGGTGGAAGATCTCCTCCAACCGGGTCTCCACGGGCGCCATCTCGAGGATGACCGCTCCAGCCGCAACCAGGGCTCTCGAGATCGCCGCGCGCTGCCCGATGCTCACAACACCCTCCGTAGAGAGCAGCAGCCGAGTCAACGGAGCCCCAGTCACGATCTCTACCTTGACGCCGTCAACAGCGTGCAACGCGTCCAGCATGCATTCGGCGTCGCCTTGGGCGGTGATCCGCAGCTGCTGGAAGCGGAGGCGCTCCGCCAGATCAGCGGGCGCGCCGTCGGCCACAATCCGACCGCGATCGATGATGACCACGCGCTCGCAAACGGCCTCCGCCTCCGAGAGGATGTGAGTGGAGAAGAGCACGGTGCGTTTCTCTCCGAGGTGGCGTACCAGGCCGCGGATCTCGACTTGCTGGTTGGGATCGAGACCCACGGTCGGCTCATCGAGGATGAGGATTCTGGGCTCGTGCAGCAGCGTCGCGGCGAGACTGACCCGTTGCCGGTAGCCTTTCGAGAGCTGACCGACAATGCGCTTGCGCACGCTCTCGATGCCGCAGGCTAGCATGGCTTGTTCGATGAGCGCCGCGCGTTGTTGCCGCCGCACCCCCTTCAGGGCGGCGCGGTAGCGCAGGTACTCGAGGACGCGCATCTCATGGTGAAGGGCGGCGTTCTCGGGCAGGTAGCCGAGAAGGGCGCGTACCGAGAGGGACTCGCGTGCGACGTCCAACCCGGCCATGCTCGCACAACCGGCGGTCGGGCTCAGGTAGCCCGAGAGGATGCGCATGAGGGTCGTCTTGCCGGCGCCGTTGGGACCGAGCAGCCCCACGATCTCACCGGTACCCGCACGAAACGAAACGCCGGCCAGGGCAACATGCGCGCCGTAGCTCTTCGTGAGTCCTTGAACCTCGATCATGCCCGACTCCTAGGGCCGGGCTCCGAGCCGGGTGGCCATCGTGCGCACGTCGAACCAGTCGCTGCCGCCCGTAGGAAACGCGATCGAGTCGATCTTGATCTTGCTCACCGCCTCGAGCGCCGCGAGATTGGCGCCGCCGCTGCCGCCGAGAGCCGCGGTCTTGGCGCGCTTTACCTTCGCCTCAGCCCGTGCGACTGCGAGGTTCCCCTTGGCGGTAAGCTGGCTGCGATAGAGGTCAGCCTCAGCCCGCCTTTGTGCAGCGTGCTTCTCTGCCTCGGCCCGGATCCGGGCACTCTCGGCCTCCGCCGTAGTCTCGATGAGCTTCACTTGCTTGGTCGTCTCGAGCTGGATGCCGGCGACCACGGCGCGTTCCTTGGCTGAGCGTGCCTGGGCCTTGTTCAGCTCGCCGCTCTGGTCCGCGAGTTTCTTGTCCTTGATCTTCTGCTCGTACTTGGGCTCGAACTCGATGTCCAACACGAGAATGTCGACCACCTCGAGCGAGCGCGGTGCGAGGGCGGCGCGCAGCTCCGTGATCGCTTCTCGCGATTTCTCATGACGCGCCTGCGGGTCGTAGAACTGCTCGGTGTCGAGCGTTCCGAAGACGACGCGCAGGCTATCCCTGGCGAGAGACTTGAGAACCCGCACGTGACCGTCCCCGACACCCGAGTCCTGCACCAACTTGTGGGCGTGGCCAGGGAGAATGCGGTAGAACACCTCGAGGTCGACAATCACCCGATCGCCGTCACTCGATTGCACCAGCAGCGCGTCATCACCCAAGGGTGAGCGGTGTCTGGGATCCTTGGTGAGCTCCACCCGCCGCACCCGGGCAGGCAGAATCGTCCAGTGGTGGATCATGGGGACGTTGAGGTGCCAGCCGGGGCCAAAGTCCTCGGAGACCACGCCGCCTTGAGAGCCGAAGCCAACATTGCGTGTGAGAACGCCGACCTCGTCCGGTCCGACGCGGACCATGCTCGCCACGAGAAGAGCGAGCAGGAAGGCGACGACCGCTGCTGTCCACGGGATCGACCGCTTCATCGCAAACCTCCCGCACATCCACCGTCGGTGCAAACTCCAGCACTGCTGGTTCCAGCGCTGCTCGTCTGCGGAACGGAGTGGATCCGGTACTGCCCCATGCGGCCGTCCTGCATCACCGGCACGCCGGTGAAGCTGATCTTGGCGAGCTGCTTCGCGTACTCGAGCGCCACGAGATTGACGCCTCCGTGGCCGGCGACAGCGCTCGCTGCTTGACGCAGACCCTCGGCCTCGGCGAGACCTGTCGCCTCCTGGCCCTGGGCTCGGTTCTCTGCAGTCGCGAGTGCGCCCTCCGCCTCGAGTCGGATGCGCTCGGCATAGCCGTCAGCCTCTGCCTTGATGCGGTCGGCATCGCCGCGGGCCGTGGCTTTCTTGGCTTCGGCCGAGAACTCCGCCTCGGCGACCTTCTTCTTCTGCTCCTCGGTCGCCAGGCGAGCCTTGGCCTGCTGCTCTTCGACCTCCTGGTCGGCCAGCTTCTTGTTCTTGATGACCTCCTCGTACTCCTTGTAGAAACGCAGCTCCTCTGGGACGACCGCGACAATCTCGATACCGTGCTCTGCGAGCTCACGGTTCAGCTCTTCGATCATGGCCTTGGCCCGCTCGTTACGAAGGGGTGCGTCGTAGATTTGCTCCGTGGTGAGCTTGCCGAACTCACGTGCGGCCATGGCGCGCACCGCGGAGCGCACCCACAGCTCGCCGAACGCATAGCCAGGACCCGCGTGGCGCAGGACCGCGCCTGCCCGCTCCGGGATCAAACGATAGGTCACCTGCGTGTCCAGCGACACGTTGCTGCCGTCCGAGGTCTTGAGCTTGATGGCGTTGCCCCCCACCGATCCGCCCGCGGGCCTCTCTGCCATGTGCAGCGACTGCACTCTGCGGTCCAATCGGTATAGGCTCGTCATCCACGGAACGAAGACGTGGTAGCCAACCCGCTCGCTGACGACGATGCTGCCCGTCAGGTTGTTGACGAAGACTGCAACCTCTCCTTCGCGGACTCGGCCAGCCCCTTTCGCGAACGCGAACGCGGCGAGAGCCAGGGCCGCCACGACCAGAATCCGTCGTCGTGCGCGCGGGCTCCTAGAATCGTCCGGAGTCGACCGGCGAACGTCTTGGCCGCCGTCCGTACGGTCGCGGCGACACCGCCTAGCTTCTCTTTGATCGCTGCCATGGCATCTGCTCCTCGCGCCAGCACCGGACGAGCAATGCTCGACCGCTCGATGGGCTCCCCTCGGGCCACAGGGATGCTGGCGTCGGGGTCATGAGCAAGACCCGGGCCATCGCACCAGCGGAACCAAGAAGGCCCATGTTTGGATTGCCGGTCAGGGAGCGCCGAAGGTCAGCTTTCCGTCTTCGAGCACCATCCAGATGACGCTCTGGTAGGCCAGATGCTCGATGCCTGCTGCCGAGCGCAGCTTGTACATGCCGGTGTCCTTGCGCAGCTCCTGGATCTTGCCCGAGAGGATGTGACCCTCCTTGAAGAGGATCTGATCGCGGTGCTCCTTGCGGAGCTCTGCGCGCTCGCTTTCACCGCGTAAGCGGCTCAGCTCGATCGTGTCGACCAGCTTGCGGGCAACCGCCCGCACCTCCCCAAGACGCTCGAGGACGTAAAAGATGCTGTTGTCGGCTACAACCCAGGCGCGCACCTCGTTGCCGTTCTTCAAGCGAATGCGGTCGTATCTGTCAGCTTCGCATGCTGGACAGACGTTGGGAACGTCGGTGAAGCGCCGGAGTTCCTGGGCGCCGAGGCCTCTCACCTGCAAGAGGAGGGTGACAACAACGATTATCAGCAAACAACCGACCTGGCGCGACTCCATTCTGCCTCCGAGCCGCCGCTTCCATTTGCTGCGGCGTCGTTTGCACCTCCGTTTCAACATGCATGCCACCAGCCCGGGGTGTGACCCACCCCCAGCGTGCCTCCACTGGCGGTGTGACGGATGATGGTCGCTCGATCGCGCCTCGAGCGTCTGTTGGGCCTCGAGCGTCTTGCTGACTCTGGGGATTTCTGGCACAGTGCTGGTCAATTCATGACCATGTCATCGTCCACGAAGATCGCACTCACCTCGGCCGTTGCCGGTATCCTGCTGTTCGGCGGGCATGCTGCGCTGCAGCTCCGTCAAGAGGATCGCGATCTGCGCGAGGCGTTCGCGAACGAGACGGCTCTGTTGGGACGCAGCTTAAAGGTCGCCTTGGAGAACGCCCTGCGGGACCGCCAGCTCGAAGACATCCAGGAAACCCTGACCGAGCTCGAGCAAATTGACCCCTCGCTCGATGTCTTCGTCTTCGATGCGCGAGCGAACCTCAGGGCAGAATCAGCCGAGAGCGATCCTGGGGCGCTTCTGTCCATGCCGTTGCTCGCCACTGCCGGGGTTACGCCGTGCGTGCAGTGGAACGAGACGCTTCCTGAAGGGCGCCTTTTCATGGCGTGGCTTCTCGAGCGGGACGGGGGCGACACCGACGGCACGCTGATCATAGCGCGCCCCCTGACCAGGCTCTTGACGGACCTCTCGGCGACCAAGAAGAGCGCCATGATCACGATGGCCTCGTTTCTCGTGGTCACGATCCTCCTTGGCGTCTTCCTCGGTCACGTCTATGTGCAGAGGCCGTTGTCACGAGTTGTTCGTGCCATGGCCACCCTGCGCTCGCGCGGTACGAGTGAGCTCTTGCCGGCGCCAGCCAACGAGATCGGCGCGGTCGCGTCCGAGTTCAACGCCCTGGTGCAGGCGTTGCGCGAGGCCAACGAGCATCTCGCGCTTGAGACCGATGCGCGGTTGCACTTGCAGCAGGGGTTGCGCAGGGTCGACAAGCTGGCCACCCTGGGTCAGGTCTCTGCCGGGCTCGCGCACGAGATCGGCTCTCCTCTGCAGATCCTGGGCGGCCGGGCGCGCAGCCTGCTCTCGGCAGCGCACGATCCCGACCGCGTGCGCAAGAACGCCCAGATCTTGGTGGCGCAGGCCGATCGCATCACGCGCGTGGTAGAGCAACTCCTCGCGTTCGCACGCCGCCGTCCGGCGGCGCTGACGGAAGTCGAGATCATCAAGGCCACGGGTGCTGTCGTCGATCTCCTGGGTCTCGAAGCACGGCGGCGCCAGGTGCACCTGGAGCTCACGACTGAGCCGGAGCTTCCTCCGGTGCTCGCCGACGCCGATCAGGTCCAGCAGGTCGTGCTCAACCTCGTGAGCAACGCGCTGGCCGCGACGCCGGTCGATGGACGCGTGTCGGTACACCTTTCGCGCTCGAGCCTCTCGGAGGGGCGGGCAGCCGTCCAGATCTCCGTCTCGGACACGGGTGGCGGCATGAGCGAGGAGACACAGAGCAAGCTCTTCCAGCCGTTCTTCACCACCCGTCCGAGCGAGGGAGGCACCGGGCTCGGCCTCGCGGTGGTCAGAAGCATCGTAACAGAGCACGGCGGCGCCATCGAGGTCGAGTCGCAGCCGGGCCAAGGCAGCCGCTTTGTAATCGACCTGCCGATCGATGGTCCGGTAGGGCTCCAGGTCATGGCGTCATGAGCAGCACAAACGGCAAAGGCCACCTCTTCGTGCTCGACGATGAGCAGGAAGTTGTCGACTACCTCGTGGAGATGCTCGAGGGAGCCGGCTACTCGGTCATCGGCTCGACCTCGCCGCTCGATGCGCTCGAGCTGGTGACGCGAGCTTCCATCGACCTCGTCATCGCCGACGTGGAGATGCCCGAGATGCGCGGCATCGAGTTCTTGACGAGGGCACGGGAGGCCAACCCGCGAGTGCTCGTTGTCCTCATCACCGCCTTCGGCAGCATCGAGCTCGGAGTGCAGGCGGTGCGCCTGGGAGCCAGCGACTTCGTCACCAAGCCCTTCAAGATTGAAGTCCTGCTCCTCGCGGTCGAGCGAGCCTTGCGCGAGAGGCAACTTTGCCGCGAGATCGTGCGTCTGCGCGCCAACCTGTCCGAACAGGACAACGGCGACGTGGTGGCGCGCAGCAAGGCCATGCAGCGCGCTCTCGAGCTCGCCCGCCGCGCAGCGGCTACCGACCTCACGGTTCTCATCACGGGCGAGAGCGGCTGTGGCAAGGGAGTGGTCGCACGCTACATTCACAAACACAGTGAGGCCCGCGGTGGCCCCTTCTTGCAGGTGAACTGCGCGTCGCTGCCGCCTCAACTGCTCGAGGCCGAGCTGTTTGGGGTGCAGAAGGGCGCTTACACCGACGCGAGAGAGACACGTCCGGGCCTGTTTGTCGAGGCAAGCGGCGGCACGCTGTTCCTCGACGAGATCGCCGAGGTTCCCATCGAGGCTCAGGCCAAGCTGCTCCAAGTGCTGGAGTCAGGACGCGTCCGGCCGCTCGGCAAGGCGACCGAAGTAGAAGTCTCGGTGCGCGTCATCGCCGCGACCAACCAGCCGCTCGAGACGGCGCTGCGCGAGCGCCAGTTCCGGCCCGATCTCTACTACCGTCTCAACGTCCTGCGCTTGGATCTGCCGCCGCTGCGCGAACGGCCGGAGGACGTGATGGCCCTGATCGACGCCTTCCTGCACCGCGCGAGCGAGCGGCTGGGACGGCCAATCGCCGGCATCTCCGCCGGTGCCATGCGCAAGCTCCTCACCTACGGTTGGCCGGGAAATGTCCGAGAGCTTCGCAACACCATCGAGCGTGCTGTGGCGCTCGCGGATCACGACACGCTCTGCCCGGAGGACATTCGCATCGAGACGGTTGCAGCAGACACCAACATCGACCCGGTCAGAGCGGCCGTGGAAAGCGGCGCACCACTCGAAGAGGTGGAGCGCGCCTACATTCGCCGCGTCCTCGGTACCACTGGCGGCAACAAGGTACACGCGGCCCGCATCCTCGGAATCGATCGCAGGACGTTGCGCCGCAAGCTCGGCGGGCGAGACGACACCGAGCAGGAGGCGGCCTTAGACTCCTGATGAAGGCGTGGCAGACCGTCGTCTGCCACACCCTTGGGCTGGCGTGAAACTTGCTGCGCTCACCCCTTCGTGTGGCACCACTTTCGAGCACCGCTGTTGGTGGCAGGGATCGGTCTCTGCTTCGTCTTCGTCTACGGGTTGACACAGGGCTACGACGGCGAAGTAGGCCTGCGGGCCGCCGTGCATGCTTTGATAGTAGCGATGGCGCTGTGCTGCCTGGAGATCAGCCTCTCCTTCGACAACTGCGTGGTCGACGCGACGGTCCTGGCGCGCATGGAGCCATGCTGGCAGCGGCGCTTCCTCACGTGGGGGATGGCGTTCGGGGTGTTCGGAATGCGCTTTGCATTTCCGCTACTCGTCATCGTGGTCGCCTCCGGTGGAAACGTAACCGAGGTGCTGCTGGCTCTGACGCGAGACACGAGCGCCTACGAGACGGTGCTTCACGATGCACACCCTGTCATTGCGGCCTTTGGCGGTACTTTCCTGCTGATGGTCTTCTTGGGCTTCTTGTTTGACGACACGCGGTCCGTACACTGGATCGGTTGGTTAGAGCGACCGCTCGCCAGGCTCGCGCGGATTGACGGTGCGGCCCTCACTGGCGCGCTCGTGGCGCTCCTCGCGGTCCAGGCCTTTTCGCCGCAGGGTCTGCGCCTCCAGCTCTTGTTGTGGGGCCTCGGAGGGGCGCTCTTGTACGCAGTGATCGACGGCGCCGGGCAGCTCCTCGCCCACGGCCAGAGCCGCCTCGCGGGCAAGGCGGGTCTGGCCGCCTTCATCTATCTTGAGACGCTCGATGCTTCCTTCTCGTTCGACAGCGTGCTCGCTGCCTTTGCGGTGACCCGCAGCATCGTCATCATCACGGTGGGGCTTGCTGTGGGCGCCTTCTTCGTCCGCTCGTTTGCGGTGCTCATGGTTCGGCGAGGCACTCTCAGCGAGCTCGTCTACCTCGAGCACGGCGCTCACTATGCCATCGGCGTGCTCGCGTTGGTGATGCTGTTTGGCACGCTTCCAAACGTGGCTGTTCCGGACCTGGCGGTCGCGCTCACCGGCGCTGTTCTCATCGGGCTGGCGACTCTCTCGTCTCTCTTGTATCGGCGCAGGCTCTCCGCAAACCAGGCTACGGAGGGCACGCTGTCTTCAACTGGTGGTTCCACGGCTCGTGGAAGGCAAGGCTGAGGGCATCGACCGTCACGGTCGTCGTGTGCAGGTAGTATCCCTGCCGAACGTACTCGCCGAGCCGTTTCTCCTCCCGCTCGTAGAAGCCCCATGAGCCATCCGCACGCTGGCTGCTCAGCAAATACGAGAGGCCGTCGATGTATGTAGGCAGGTCGACGAGCTCGATCATGCGAATGCAGGAGACCAGCTCGGCGACCATGTCCGGATCCTTGTTGGCAATGTACTTCGCGGTGAGCGTGTCGAGCGCAAAGCTCAGGTAACCGCGCTCGGAGGCGGTGAACGGGTCAACGTCCAGTCGATCGCCATATTCATAGGGGCCGAAAACCTCGTGCGTCAGGCCGTAGACGTCCATCCGCGACATGTGCAGCGGGTCCCGGCGCCCTGCAATGATGCCGTCCTCGAGCGCGGTCTCGAGCGGGAAGGGCTCCTTGAGGCCGAAGTGCTCGTAGTACCAGTGAAACACCCGTCGCTGGTGTGGACCTCGGTGCTTCATGTGGCCGTTCAGGCGCGCATGGACCTTGGCGATCTCCGCTCGGTAACGAGTTGTGTCGAGGCCCATCCTTTCGATCAGGACCGCCGCACGCAGGTAGGACGTTGCATCCTGCTTGAACCATCGGTCGCTGATCTCGAGCATGTCGTGGTACCGATCCTCACGGGTTATCGCCACGACGCGCTCCACGCTCGCGATAAGGCCCGGCTTCTGGGATTCACCTGCGATGCGCCAGAGGCGATAATAACCGTCCAGGATCTCGACGAGCTTCTTCTTGCCCTTGATCCCTTTGGCGCGGAGCTCGGTCGGGTCGACACGCAGCCCATCGAGCCAGCGTTGTGCCGACTCAATCGCCGCAAGATAGCGGGGGCGGTTCTGATGCAGGAAGGTCCGGAGACCTTCGATGCGGTCTGCTTCAATGCACGGCGACCGCCCTCTGGGGACCTCGGCGCCAGGCAGCGCAAGACACGTCGCGGCCGTAGCAAGGATCACGAGTCGCTTCATCGCATCGAACGCTAGCAACCGACATGCCAGCCTTCTTTGACGGGCAGGCTCCGAATCTGGGGCATTGAAGGTCCGGGCGACCCCAGGCACCCAGGCCCCGGCAATGTTGACGTGACATCCAGATCCGTTCGTTAACCGATTGCGAATGCTCCTCCACCCAACGAACGAGCGCCAGTAGCGCTCTGTGCCCAATGACGGGTGGAGGATAGCTTGAAATAGCGTTTGTAACTATAACCTTATTGCGACTGGTTGATTGAGGAATTCTTCAAGGCATTGAAGACCGGCTGCCGGCACCAACAGCAGCAGCTCGAAAGTGCTCGTACTCTGCTCATTGCGCTCGCGATCGAAACCGCCATTGCGTGGCACATGCTCCTCCTGCGTTGGCTAACGCCCCAGGGCTATCTCATCCTTCAGAGCTTGGATGTGCTCTTTCTGCAGGGCGAGCTGTTCTTGCTGCAGGGTGAGCTGCTCCTGCTGTTGGCAGAGTTGCTGTTGCTGCAGGGCGATTATCTCCCGCCGTTGACCATCGAGCTTCAGCAAGAGATCCACCGTCCGAGTACGTTCGTGCAGTGGGATTGGCGGAAGTTCTTGGGGCTTCGGGATCACATAGAGCTTTGATCATCAGAGATCCTGTTAGTCAAGTAGCAACATTCCAGCCTTGTCCCATGCGGCCCTACGGCATCATGCCCGTGCAGAGGATGTAGCCAAGGGCCTCGGCCGCCCGCAGCGACGCGTAGCGGCGCGAGGACGGACGGGGCCCTCTTCCTCTCCTGCCGCCAGGACTTTTGGAGCAATTACTTCAAGAGTTTGCCAATGCAAACTGCCTTCCGACGATACGCGGTCGTGCTACCCGGGCAACCTCAGGTTCGGATCGTCGAGATCAAGCTTCCCTTCCTCGAGCTGTCGATCCAGCTCACGCAACGAGTGTAGGAGCAGGCGCCGGGCGAGCAGGTCGGGGGTCACCGCTTGGCCCTCGCGTTCCTGGTAGATCTGGGCCCATTTCTCCGCCAAGCTCATCAACAGGCCAGAGGCGCGAAAGGCAATCCGGCCGGTGAGATCGTAGGGCGTCTTCTGCGTCTTTGCATGCCTGGCCATTGTCTCTCCTGACGAACGTCGCTGTTTGTGACTGTTGCACATTTGCATACACAATACAACAACAGGTTGGAGCGCACCTCCGCCAAGGCGAGCCTTGTGAAACGCCGGAAGGGCGCAAGCATCCGTGCTCGTGGCGAATTGTCGTCGTCGGTGGGCTTGACGGCGTTCGGTTAATTCGGGTACAACAAGAAAGCACAGAAATGCGAAACAGATCTTCAACGAGGGAGTTGCGGCCATGAAACGGGGGGATGTCAGCATGAGCCCAGCGTCTTCGACACAACCGGCCGCCGCCCTCGACCACGTGCTTGCCGTGCTTGTGCAGCAAGCGGTAAGCGGCACCCTCGATGATCTGGCCGCGGAGCTCGCACAGGTGGTGCGCGACGAGATCCGCAGAGCGTTGACAGGACACGACCAGCCTGATCTGGTCGAGAGCGATGGTTGGCTCTCACCCAAACAGGCGGCCAGAGTCGTCGGCGTCAGCTACGACACGGTCCTCGGTTGGATCACCGAGGGCAAGCTCGCTGCCACGCGCGTTGGCCGCCAGCTTCGCCTCAAGCATGACGACCTGGAGCTGTTCATGAGTCAGCCGTCGATGACCGAGCATGTCTCTGAGCACGACATCGATCGCGAGGCCACGCGGATCTTGCGTCGCTGCGGTTGAGCGCGCATCACGAACGCATCACGAGGAGCTGTCGACATGGGCTCTGTGTACCGCCGTCACAACAAGCTCTGGGTTCGCTACAAGGGTGCGGATGGGAAGTGGACCCAGAACGCCACCAAGTACGTAGTCGGCCAGGAGCGACAAGCCCGTCAGCTCCTGAAGAAGGTCGAAAACCGCATCGCTGCCGGCGAGGCCATCGGCGCCAAGTCTGGCCCCGTTACCATCCGCCATTTCGCCGAGGGCTGGATGAAAGAGCGCAGGGCGCTGGGCCTCGATGACTCGTCCAACGACGACGGCCGGCTTCGCATGCACATTCTTCCCGAGCTGGGCGATCTACCCGTGGCCGACGTCAGGCCACGGCATGTCCGTGACTTCATCGTGAAGCTGCGCGCCAAGAAGAACCTCGCGCCGAAGACCATCCGCAATGTCTACTCGGTTGTCCGCGCCCTGTTCCGCGATGCACAGCTCGGCGACCTCATCGACACCAATCCGTGCATCCTCACCAAGCACCAGCTGGGCGAGAACGTCGACAAGGATCCCGAGTGGCGGCCGACGGCGATCTACAGCCGCGACGAGCTGGAGCTGCTGATCTCCGACGCCCGCATTCCATGGGACCGTCGCGTGCTCTACGCCATCGAAGGCATCGCCGGCCTTCGCCACGGCGAGGCGGCCGGACTCAGGTGGCGGCACTACGACACCACCGCGAAGCCGCTCGGCAAGCTCGTCATCGCCACGTCGTACGACAAAGGTACGACCAAGACCAGCATGACGAGAGCCATGCCCGCGCATCCGGTGCTCGCCGCCATCCTCGCCGAGTGGAAGCTTTCGGGCTGGCCGACTGTCTACGGCCGCATGCCCGGCAACGACGATCTCGTCGTGCCCATGCCGCCGGAGGACGTCGCGAGTCGCAGGGACAAGACCAACTCGAGCCCGATGCGCGACAAGAACTACTCGTGGAAGAATGTAGCCCGTGATCTCGCGTTGCTCGGGCTGCGACATCGGCGCGGCCATGACCTGAGGCGCACGATGATCTCGCTCTCGCGCACCGACGGCGCGCGCAAGGATCTGTTGGAGCTGTGCACGCATACGCCGCGCAAACGTGAACGCGCCATCGACGTGTACACCGAGTTTCCGTGGGAGAGCCTGTGCGCCGAGGTGGCGAAGCTCAACATCACGCGCCGCGCCCGCAGCGCCGTGATTGCGCTCAGAGCTGCTCAGGCGCAGGGCGGTTTGCCCAGCGCTTCAATGCCGCAAGTGCCTGAAATTACGTCTGCGCTTGCTACAGGTCTTGCTACAGGACGAGCTAACCACCCGTCCTCATTGAGGAAAGATGGTGGAGGCGCCGGGAATCGAACCCGGGTCCGGAAACAGTTAGCAGAAGGCCCTACGTG